>NZ_JAVDWJ010000013.1:0-146001 GCF_031457295.1 Caulobacter sp. BE254
AGCCGCGAACATCTCCATCCGACCGTCTCCCTCTCACAAGGAGACACCCTCAGAATCCCGTTCGGACCAAAAATCCATATGCGATTCCCCTGCCCTGTGGGGGGAGGCGATCGCATAGCGATCGGTGGGGGGAGTTGTCGGATGGTGGAATTCCCCCTTCGGCCCTTCGGGCCACCTCCCCCACAGGGGGAGGAATAACGAAAAAGGCCCCGGGTTTCCCCGGGGCCTTTCCGATCGTCTTCGAGGTCGACGCTTACGAAGCGTAGAATTCGACGACGAGGTTCGGTTCCATCTTCACCGGGTACGGCACTTCGGCCAGTTCCGGGGCGCGGACGAAGGTGGCGGTCATCGCCTTGGCTTCGACCGTGATGTAGTCGCAGAAATCGCGTTCCGACGAGGCCAGGGCCTCGATCACCAGCGCCATGTTGCGCGACTTTTCACGGACGCTGACCACGTCGCCGGCCTTCACGCGGTAGGAGGCGATGTTGACGCGCTTGCCGTTCACCAGCACGTGGCCGTGGTTGACGAACTGACGGGCCGCGAACGGGGTCGGCACGAACTTGGCGCGGTAGACGACGGCGTCCAGGCGCGATTCCAGCAGGCCGACCAGGTTTTCAGCCGTGTTGCCCTTGCGGCGCGCGGCTTCTTCATAGGTGCGGCTGAACTGCTTTTCGGTCAGGTTGCCGTAGTAGCCCTTCAGCTTCTGCTTGGCGCGCAGCTGCAGGCCGAAGTCAGAAACCTTCTGCTTGCGACGCTGGCCGTGCTGGCCGGGGCCGTAGGACCGCTGGTTCACCGGCGACTTCGGCCGGCCCCAGAGGTTTTCGCCCATGCGGCGATCGATCTTGTACTTGGCGCTATGGCGCTTGGACATAAGTCACTCTTTTGTCGATCCGGGCCGGCCCCCTCGGGAGGGTGCGATCTCAACGGCGGCTTCGGGTCATTCCGTCATGCGGTTTTCGCGCCGTCCGGCAAGCCGGCGGCGAGAAGGGGCGGTTTATGACGGAGGGGCGGCGGGGAGTCAACGGCGGGAGACTCAGTCCGTTTGCTGAGCGCCATGGCGTATACGCACGATGACCACCGCGTCGGGCGTTATGCGGTAGCGCAGAATGTAGGGCGGGATCGCCGTCAGCTCCCGCAAACCCGGTCCTGCGGACCGTGACCGTTCCGGGTGCTCGCCGAGGCTGTCACCGGCTCGCTTGAGCCGCATGGCCATGCGCTGCGCGGCGAGCGGACTGAATTGACCGATATAGGCTCGAATGGCCGCCAGATCCGACAGCGCGCGGCGAGTCCAGACTACTTGAACCACGAGGCGGGCGCGGGCTTTTCGTCAGGTGTTCCCCAGGTCTCGAGCCAGGCGGCGACCTCGGCGTGAGGAACGACCCGCCCAGCTTCAAGATCCGCCAGGCCTTCGGCGTCGGCGGCGGCTTCCGCCTCGTCATCGACCTGATCAAAGATGGAAGGTTCGGGGGTCATGGCGTTGAACCTACCACAGGCGCCAAGCGCCTCAAAGCCGGCCGCCGAGCCTCTCCGCGTGCCAGGCCACATGGTCGCCGATGAAGGTGGCGATGAAGAAGTAGCTGTGGTCGTAGCCCGCCTGCCGCCGCACCGTGACCTTCAGGCGGGCCTCGGCGCCGGCCTCTTCGAGCAGTTCGGGCTTCAGCTGACTGTCCAGGAAGCTGTCGGCCAGGCCCTGGTCGACCAGGATCTCGTCGAAGCTGGCGCCCGCCCCGTCCTCGACCAGGGCAACGGCGTCATGGCCTCGCCAGGCGGCGCGGTCGTCGCCCAGATAGGCGCCCAACGCCTTCTCGCCCCACGGGCAGTTCAGCGGCGAGACGATCGGTGAAAAGGCGCTGACCGACCTGAACAGGTCCGGGTTCCTAAGGGCGATGGTCAACGCCCCGTGGCCGCCCATCGAGTGGCCGAAGATGCCGCGCCGCGCGGGGTCGAGCGGAAAGGCGGCGTCGACGGCTTCCAGCAGGTCCCGCGTCACGTAGGAATACATCCGGAAATGCGGCGCCCACGGCGCTTGCGTGGCGTCGACATAGAACCCCGCCCCCTGCCCCAGGTCGTAGGCCGGATCGTCGGCGACGCCTTCGCCGCGCGGGCTGGTGTCGGGCGCGACGATGGCCACGCCATGCCGGGCCGCGTGGGCATAAACGCCCGACTTGGTGGTGAAGTTGTCCTCGGTGCAGGTCAGGCCCGACAGCCAGACGAGGTACGGGAACGGCCCCTCCCCGTCCGGGGTCCACACAGTGAACCTCATCGGCGTGCCGGTGCTGGCGCTGTGGTGCCGACAGTAGCGCAACGTCCCGCCCTGGGTGCGGTGGGTGGCGAGGGTTTCGACCATTTCAAGCTCCTCCCCTCCCCCTTGCGGGGAGGGGCTGGGGGTGGGGGAGCCAGCGTCGAGCCGACACCCCCTATCCGACCGCTTCGCGGCCACCTTTCCCCGCAAGGGGGAAAGGATCAAATCAGAACGTCACCACCGTCCGGATACTCTCGCCCTTGTGCATCAAATCGAACGCCTCGTTGATGCGCTCCAGGGGCAGGACGTGGGTGATCATCGGGTCGATCTGGATCTTGCCGTCCATGTACCAGTCGACGATCTTGGGCGTGTCGGTGCGGCCGCGGGCGCCGCCGAAGGCCGTGCCCTTCCAGACTCGACCGGTGACCAGCTGGAACGGCCGCGTGGCGATCTCCTTGCCGGCCTCGGCCACGCCGATGATGATGCTTTCGCCCCAGCCGCGATGGCAGGCCTCCAGCGCCTGGCGCATGACCGTGGTGTTGCCGGTGGCGTCGAAGGTGTAGTCCGCCCCGCCGTCGGTCAGGGCCACCAAGTGGGCGACGAGGTCGCCCTGCACGTCCTTGGGATTGACGAAGTGGGTCATGCCAAACTGGCGGCCCCAGGCCTCGCGGTCGGGATTGAGGTCGACCCCGACGATCATGTTGGCGCCGACCAGCTTCAGCCCCTGGATGACGTTCAGGCCGATACCGCCCAGGCCGAACACCACGGCGTTGGCGCCCGGCTCGACCTTGGCGGTGTTGACCACGGCGCCCACGCCCGTCGTCACGCCGCAGCCGCAGTAGCAGGCGGTCTTGAACGGCGCGTCCTTGCGGATCCGGGCCACGGCGATCTCGGGCAGCACGGTGAAGTTCGAGAAGGTCGAACAGCCCATGTAGTGGTGGATCGTCTGGCCCTTGTAGGAGAAGCGGCTGGTGCCGTCGGGCATCAGGCCCTTGCCCTGGGTGGCGCGGATCGCCGTGCAGAGATTGGTCTTGCCGCTGAGGCAGCTTTTGCACTGGCGGCATTCGGGCGTGTAGAGCGGGATCACGTGGTCGCCAACCGCCAGGCTGGTGACGCCGGGCCCGACCTCGACCACCACGCCCGCGCCCTCGTGGCCCAGGATCGAGGGGAACAGGCCCTCGCTGTCCAGTCCGTCCAGCGTATAGGCGTCGGTGTGGCACACGCCGGTGGCCTTGATCTCGATCAACACCTCGCCGGCCTTGGGGCCCTCCAGGTCGACTTCGACGATCTCCAGCGGCTTCTTGGCCTCGAAGGCGACGGCGGCGCGGGTCTTCATCGTTCAGGTCTCCGGAAGTCGAGTCGGCGGCACCTTGCCTTTGAGGCGCGACGGGGTCGAGCCCTTACCCCTCAGTCTCGCCCTTGGCCGCCTTCTGGGCGGCCTTCTGGGCCGCCAGCTTGGCCAGCACCCGGCCCCGGCCGCGCGACAGGGCGGTGACCACGCCGCGGAAGGTGCGCACCTCCTGCTCGGTCAGCCGGGCCCGGGCCAGCGGGGCGCGCAGGTTGCGGACCATCGACGGTTTCTTCTCGGGCGGATGATAGAAGCCGGCCTTGTCCAGCTCGTCCTCCAGCTGGCCGTACAGGCCCAGCAGGCTGGACTGGTCGGCCGGTTCGGCGACGTTGTACTCGAACCTCGACCACGGCCGGTCGTCGACCGTCATCTTCCATTCGTAGGCGTTGATCGACACGGCCTGGGCCAGGTTCAATGACCGGAAGCGCTCGTCGATCGGGATCGAGACGATGGCTTGGCACAGGGCGATGTCGTCGGTCTCCAGCCCGGCCCGCTCGCCGCCGAACAGCAGGCCCACCGCGCGGCCCTGGGCGACATCGGCCGACAGGTGGGCGGCGGCCTCGCGCGGGGTGTAGACCGGCAGGCGGGTCTCGCGCGGTCGGGCCGTGGTGGCGAACACCAGCTTCAGGTCGGCGATGGCGTCTTCCAGACGGTCGAACACCTTGGCGTTGTCCAGCGGCCAGTCGGCGCCCGAGGCGCTGGCCCAGGCGCGCTCCTGCGGCCAGCCGTCGCGCGGCTTGACCAGGCGCAGGTCCGACAGGCCGAAATTGGCCATCACCCGGGCGACCGCGCCGATGTTCTCGGCCAGTTGCGGCTGGTTCAGGATCACGCAGGGCGGAGGGTTCGTGGCGCTCATCGCCTCCCTTTGCCGCCGGACCGCCGCCCGGTGCAAGCCCCACGACGGCGGTTCGTGCGTTTAGCTACGGTCCAGCTCGCGCTGAAGCTAACCGAGACCTTCGATGTTCCGCTCCGCCGCCGTCGTTCTTTTGGTCCTCGCCCTCGCCGGCTGCGGCGAGCCGCCGATGCTGGGCCAGGAGGACCCGCTGTTCGACCGCCAGAAGATGACGGCCGACTTCCAGCCGATCGCCGACCGGGTCGCGCCGGGCCAGCTGGGCGTGGCCGTCGAGGATCTGGGCACCGGCCAGATCATCTCGTTCAACGGCGAGAGGCGCTTTCCGCTGCTGGGCGCGGCCGTGATC
Source organism: Caulobacter sp. BE254 (assembly GCF_031457295.1). Lineage (NCBI taxonomy): Bacteria > Pseudomonadati > Pseudomonadota > Alphaproteobacteria > Caulobacterales > Caulobacteraceae > Caulobacter > Caulobacter sp. BE254. The sequence goes on from NZ_JAVDWJ010000013.1 coordinate 4,790, forward strand.
CCGCTGGGCGCGGCGGTGATGGCCGAGGTCGAGGCCGGCCGGCTTCGGCTGGACGACGTCGTGCTGATCGAGGACGTCGACCTCTCCCCGCCGCCCAGCGCCATCGCTGACGCCTGGCCCGGCCGCAACACCTACACCGTCGGGGAACTGCTGGAGCGCGCGGTCGGCCAGGGCGACACCACCGCCGCCGACGTGCTGCTGAAGCGGGTCGGCGGTCCCGGCGCGATCACCGCCTGGCTGCAGGGCCGCAAGGTCAACAATCTCGACCTCGACCGCTACCAGCGCCAGTTGCTGCCCGAAACCCTCGGCCTGGCCTCGTTCCGCGCCGACTGGAAGAGCGAGGCCGCCTATCGCGCCGCCCTGGCCCGGGTCCCGCCCGCCGAGCGCCGGCGCGCGACCCTGGCCGCCCTGGCCGACCCGCGCGACACCGCCACGCCCCTGGGCGTCGTGCGGCTGCTGGAGGCCCTGAACCAGGCCGAGCTGCTGGGACCGGAGTCGCGGCGACGGCTGGGCCGGCTCATCGGCCAGACGCGGGAGGGGCCCGGCCGCCTGGGCGCCGCCCTGCCCGACGGCGCCCACCTGGTCCACGCGCCCGCCACGGCGCGCACAGACCAGGCCTTCACCCCGCTGGTCGGCGATGTCGGCGTCTACACCCTGAAGGACGGCCGCAAGTTCGCCGTCGTGGCTTTCGTCTCCGGCTCGCCCCTGCCGGTCGCCGCGCAGGAGAAGGCCATCGCCGACGTCGGACGGGTGGTGATCAAGGCGGCGAAGTAGTCCTATCCGGCGACGCTGACGGCCGCCGCACCGCGCGTCGTCCGCGCCCGCGCCAGGGCCTCCAGCAGCTGGGCCGGGCGCACCGGCTTGGCCAGGTGGAGGTCGGCGCCGGCCGCCTTGGCGGCCGAGACGTGCTCCTCCATGGCGTTGGCGGTCAGCATGACCAGCAGCACCGGCGCGGCGCCGGCGGCGGCTTCGCGCTCACGGATCAGGCGGGTGGCGGTCAGGCCGTCCATGACCGGCATCTGCATATCCATCAGGATGGCGTCGAAGGCCTCGGGCTGGAAGGCGTCCACCGCCGCCTGGCCGTCCTCGACCATGGTCAGGGCCACGTCGAACGGCTGGAGGATGATCTCCACCACCTTCTGGTTGGTGGGATGGTCCTCCGCGACCAGCACCCGCAGGCCTTCCAGCGAGATCTCGTCCTCGTCGTCCGGCGCGGCGTCCTCGACGGCTCGGATGCGGGTCAGGGGCAGGTCGACGCGGAAGGTCGCGCCACGGCCCAGTACGGCGCGGGCGTCGATGCGGCCGCCCATCATCTCGGCCAGGGCGGCGCAGATCGACAGGCCCAAGCCCGAGCCGCCGAACTGGCGGGTGATCGACTGGTCGGCCTGGACGAAACGCTTGAACAGCCGCCGGCGCACGGTGTCGTCGAAGCCGACGCCGGTGTCGCTGACGATGAAGCTCAGGCCCTCGTCGGCCTGTTCGACGCTCAGCGCCACCTCGCCAAGGGCCGTGAACTTGACGGCGTTGGCCAGCAGGTTGTTGAGGATCTGGCTGATGCGTCCGGCGTCGCCCAGATAGCCGCCCGCCAGGCCCGACTGGATCGACCACCGGAAGTCCAGCCCCTTGGCCTGCGCCGACGCCCGGTGCAGCTCGGCGACGCCGCCGACCAGGGCGGCCAGGTCGAAGGGCGCGGGGGTCAGCTGGAACTGGCCGGCCTCGATCTTGGAGACGTCGAGGATGTCGCTGAGCACCTGCTCCAGCAGCCGGCCCGACGAGGTGACCAGGGCGGCCAGCTCGCGGCGGCGTTCCGGATCGGCCTCCTCGCCCAGGCGGTCGCCGATGGCGATCACCCCGTTCAGCGGCGTGCGTAGCTCGTGGGACATGTTGGCCAGAAACACCGACTTGGCCTGGTTGGCGCGCTCCAGCTCGGCGGTCCGCTCGGCGACGCGTTCCTCCAACGAGCGCAGCAGCTCGATATTGCGATCGCGTTGGTCGCGCAGGGTGCGGGCCAGAGCGCCGATCTCGTCGGCGCGGGCCTCGATCGGCTCGGCCTCGACGACCTGGCCCGTGCGGTGGGCCTCGGCCAGGATCCGCAGCGGCCGCTCGACCATCAGGCGCATCACCCGATAGAGCAGCGCCACCTGGATGATCACCCCCAGCACGCCGAACAGCAGCACCCACGAGGCCGTCTTGACCGCCGACCACACCAGGTCGCCCGACGGGAAGCTCATCAGGAAGTACCAGTCGGGCTCTTTGAGCCGTCCGTAGGCGATCACCCGGTCGCCGTGGCGAATGGCGCCCACGTCGGCGCCGAGGGCGCGGATCTGACGGACGACGTCGGCCACGCCCTCCTGGGCCTGAGCCCGGACCAGGGCCCGGGCGTCGACGACGCCGTTCTTGGCCAGGCCGGGCGCGGCGATCAGCTCGCCGTCGGACGAGACGATCATGTTGCGCCCGCCGGGCAGGGCGTCCTCGACCGCCCGCAGCAGGTAGGAGTCCAGCGACAGGCTGGTGCCCCAGGCCCCCAGCTGCTTGCCGTGATAGTCGAACGGCGTCATGCAGGCCGAGTTCAGGCCCCGGCCGCTGGGGTCCGACAGCAGCTTGCGCAGCTTGGTGCACTTCATCACCCGCTCGCTGTTCTGCTGCGGCAGGGTCAGCAGGGTCATTTCCTCGCCGCTGACGTCGAAGGTCGGCGGGGCCTTGTGACGGTAATACATCAGCCGATCGGGGCGCCGCGGCCCGAACATCACCAGCCGGGTGTCCGGCGTGAAGAAATAGAAGTTGTCGTAGCGGTTCAGCTCGGCCTCGCCGGTGTGCGAGACCACCTGGGTCGCCGCCAGGAACAGCGCCTTCTGCTGCGGGGTCAGCTTGTCGGCGTCGCGCAGGTAGCCGCCGATGCCATAGGTGTAGTCGCCGTCGATCGCCTCGCCGTCATAGAGGGCGTCGGCCGTGCGGCGGGTGCCGTCGCCGCGCCGCGGGAACTGGGCGTCGAACTCGCGCTCGACTGTGCGGGGGTCCAGGGCTTGCAGCCGCCGCGCCAGGGAGTCGGACGCCGCCTCGTGCACCTTGACCAGGTCGGAGAACAACCGGTCCTCGGTCTTGACCCGCTCGGCGGCATATTCGGTCAGGTGACGCACCTGGGCGTCGGCGGCCGATCGCTGCACGAAGACGAAGGTCACGGCCGTGGCCACCCCGGTCACCGCGATGGACAGGATGGCGACGATCGCCAGCAGCCGCCGCGCGAGCGGCGAAGTGACGTCGGCTATGGCGGTCCGCTTCTCCACGCCTGGTTCGTACCCCAAGAAGCCTCAACAAGGATTTACACGCGGATCAAACACTTAGCGCGCGAAAATGGCTTCGTCGCGGGATCCCGGCGGCCTCGGCTTTCCCCCCGGCCCGCAACAGTCTATAGGCACGCCGTCCGCGCCGCTCCTTGGCCCTGTGCGCCAAAGAGTCACAGGCGCGCCACCGCGAGAGGAAAGACCCCGCAATGGCCAAGATCAAAGTCGCCAACCCCGTCGTCGACATGGACGGCGATGAAATGACCCGGATCATCTGGAAGCTCATCAAGGATAAGCTGATCTTCCCGTACCTGGACCTGGAGCTCGACTACTTCGACCTCAGCGTCGAGAACCGCGACGCCACCAACGACCAGGTCACGATCGACGCGGCCGAGGCGACCAAGAAGCACGGCGTGGCCGTCAAGTGCGCCACCATCACCCCCGACGAACAGCGCGTCACCGAATTCAATCTGAAGAAGATGTGGAAGTCGCCGAACGGCACCATCCGCAACATCCTGGGCGGCGTGATCTTCCGCGAGCCGATCATCTGCCAGAACGTGCCGCGCCTGGTGCCCGGCTGGACCCAGCCGATCATCGTCGGCCGCCACGCGTTCGGCGACCAGTACAAGGCCACCGACTTCCTGTTCCCGGGCAAGGGCACGCTGTCGATCAAGTTCGTCGGCGAAGACGGCGCCACCATCGAGCACGAAGTGTTCAAGAGCCCGTCGGCCGGCGTGGCCATGGGCATGTACAACCTCGACGACTCGATCCGCGACTTCGCCCACGCCAGCTTCGCCTACGGCCTGGGCCGCGGCTATCCGGTCTATCTCTCCACCAAGAACACGATCCTCAAGGCCTATGACGGCCGCTTCAAGGACATCTTCCAGGAGATCTTCGACGCCGAGTACGCCGACAAGTTCAAGGCCGCCGGCATCCATTACGAGCACCGCCTGATCGACGACATGGTCGCCTCGGCGCTGAAGTGGTCGGGCGGCTATGTCTGGGCCTGCAAGAACTACGACGGCGACGTGCAGTCCGACATCGTCGCCCAGGGCTTCGGCTCGCTGGGCCTGATGACCTCGGTGCTGATGACCCCGGACGGCAAGACCGTCGAGGCCGAAGCCGCCCACGGCACAGTCACCCGCCACTACCGCCAGCACCAGAAGGGCGAGTCGACCTCGACCAACTCGATCGCCTCGATCTTCGCCTGGACCCGCGGCCTGGCGCACCGCGCCAAGCTGGACGACAACGCCGACCTGGCCGCCTTCGCCCACACCCTGGAAAAGGTCTGCGTCGACACCGTCGAAAGCGGCTTCATGACCAAGGACCTGGCCCTGCTGGTCGGCGACAAGCAGTCTTGGCTGACCACCGAGGGCTTCCTCGACAAGATCGACGAGAACCTGAAGAAGGCGATGGCCACGGCCTAGGCTCCAGGGTCTTCGACCTTCGCGACGCCTCTCCCCCTAGGGAGAGGCGTTTTGCGTTTCAGGGTCCTCGCCCCTACAACTAGGGTCGGGTCTTTTGGCGCCGCGACCTCGCGCCGCGCGTTCCATGACCTCGAGGCGGCCGCCTGATCGAGAGGTTTGTCCCATGGTCCGCGTATGACCGCGATCGCTTGTCTGAAGATCTTCGTGGGCGAGGAACTGGTCTTCGCCGACGCCGAAACCATGGCCGGCGTCGTCGCCAAGGTGGCCTCCGCCTACCTGGAGACCCACTGGACCTGGCCGCGCCGGTACGGCCTGGTGGCCCCGTTCTCCTTCGTCCTCGCCGACCCCAGGGCGACCAGCCTGGACGCCGAGGAACTGTGCCGGATGTCCCGGGAGCTGCAGCACAAGCTGTTCGGCGACCAGGGTGCGGGCGAGGTCACGCTGCTGATGCTGGAGGGCGACCAGGCCGAGGTCATGCGGTTCGCGGGCACCCCGGCCATGGCGCTGAAGACCCTGCTGGACGGCCTCGACAAGAGCGGCTTCGCCGGCCGGGTCTGCAAGATCACGCCGGACGGCGCCGTCAGCCTCACGCCGCCGGACGGTCCGACGGCCGGGGCCCCGCCGGCCGAGGAACTGGCCGCCCTCTCGCCGGCGGCGGGCGATATCGACGACCTCCTGCAGGTGGAATCGCCGCGGACGGGCTGGTGGGGCATCTACTACCTGCCCAAGGAGCTGTTCGTCGGCGGCGGCGTGGGCTGGGGCGCGGAGATCGACGGCGCGCCGGCCATCGATCTGGTCGAGGCCGTCGAGCGCGACCAGGCCTGCCTGGACGCCGCGCTGGTGGCGGCGGACTCCGGGCCGTCAGGCTACCTGTTCGTGCCGTTCTGCTTTTCCGCCCTGATCAAGCCCAGCCTGCAGCGCGCCTACGAGCCCGCCCTCCAGAAGCTGCCGCGCGCTCTGCGGCCCAGGCTGGCGGCCAACATCTACGACGTGCCCCGCGAACCCAGCTATGGCGCGATCAGCAAGGTCCGCTCGTTGTTGACCGACCGGTTCTCACTGCTCGACCTGCACGTCTCCGACCCGGGCTTCCGGATCGAGAGCCTGCAGGCCGGCGCGGTGAACAGCGTGACCCTGGTGCTGAGCGGCGAGGACGAGCGACAGCGCGCCGCGGCGATCACCCGCTTCCTGCGCGACTCCGCCATCTACCGCACCAAGCGGGTTTGGCAGGGCATCGCCGGGGTCAAGAGCCTGCGCGAACTCGACCTCTGCCGTCGACTGAAGGCCCCCTTCCTCAGCGGACCGATCGTCGCGCCGATTTCGTCCAGGTTCACCGGTGAGGCGGCCTGCCCCTCGCTGAACCTCCCCTACCGCCACACCGCCTAGAGCGAACCGCACGATGCAGGAATCGCACGGTTCGCTCTAGATTTTTGTTTTCGCATCGCTTTTGCGGAAAACCGGCGTCCACTTTTCCGCGCGACGCTCTAGAAGGGTCCCCGTTCGGCATAGAGCGCCGAAAGGCCCAGCAAGCCGCAGTCGGCTTCCAGGACCAGATAGAGCGGAATGTCCTTCATATAGACGTCCATCCGCCCCTTGGCCTCGAAGCGGGCGCGGCACAGGTCGCGGTCGAACAGGTCGGTCCAGTCCAGCATCATCGGGCTGAAGATGTAGACGCCGCTGCGGGCCCCGGCCACCAGCGCCAGGTCGCCCGAGACCGCCCCCAGCCAGCTGGAGAACAGCGCGAAGGCCTCGCGCGCGATCGGGTCCCGGGCGCGCGCCGCCGCGACCAGCTGCGCGAAATCCCCCGTCCGCGGCCCATGGTCGTCCAGCTCGGAGATGGCGGCGGCGACCTCGAGCAGGCCGCCGTCGGACAGCACCCGATCGGCCGAGACGTAAGGATTGGCCAGCCTCAGGTGTTCGATGATCGCGCATTCGCGGGCGGTGCCAGCCGCCAGGGCGGCGTGCCCGCCTTCGCTGGCCGTGGCCACCCAGCCCACGAAGCCGTCCGGGTTCAGGATCGACACGCCCAGGCCGGTGCTCGGTCCCAGGGCGGCGGCTGGCGCCTGGCCCTTGGGCGGCGCCCCGCCGATCTGTTCCAGGGCTTCCGGCCCCAGCAGCGGCATGGCCATGGCGCGGGCGGTGAAGTCGTTGACCAGGCGGACGTCGGCGACGCCCAGCCTCTCGGAAAGCACCTCCCCGTCCAGCTTCAGGTTGGCGTGGGTCACCTGCAGGGTCTTGCCGAAGATCGGCCCCGGCGCCGAGAACGCCGCGCCGCGCAGGCGCGGGCCGCCCCGCTTCGACAGTTCTTCGCCCAGTTTCTCGATCAGTTCGTCCAGCGAGGCGGCCGGTATCACCTCGGTCGTCGCGGGCGGCTCGCCGGCCTCGACCACCGCGAAACGCGCATACGCCCCGTCCGCATCGACCAACAGGAACTTATCGGACACGGGCACCTCACTGGTCGCCGGGGGGTCTTGCGTCCTAAGAAACGCCCGTTTCCCCTGACTAGGCAAGGAAGTTCGCTCTCGGACCCGGTCCGGGCAAGGCGCGTAACGTCGCACCGCGCCGTCCTGAGAGACGCCTTGCCCGGACGGGGGGAATAGGCTGTCCTGCGGCCTCAACGTTCGCGCGGAGCGCCGATGACCCTTCAGAAGCGGCTTTGGGACCTGGTGGTCCTGGCGATCGCGATCTTCGCCGCCGTCTTCGCCACGGCGCCGTGGTTCGCCTTTCGCGCCCTCAAGGCCGCCGCCCAGTACGAGGACGTGCAGGCGATCGCCGAACTGGTCGACTTCCCGGCGGTGCGCGGCGGCCTGACCGCCGAGCTGAAGGAGACCCCGGCCGCGGCGCCGGCCGAGCCGCCATCAATCTGGCGCGACCCCTTGGGCGTCTTCAAGCGGGCCATGGGGCCGATCGCCCCGCCCGAGCCCAGGGTCGACCGCTACCTGACCGTCCCGGGCCTGGCGGCCCTGACCCGGGGCTATGCGCCCGGCGCCGCGCCGGCCGTCGCGTCCCAGCCCGCCTCCGCCTTCGACAAGGTCAAGGCCGCCGTCGCCAGTCCGCACCCGACCATCGTCTACTGGGATCCCAACCGCGTGCGCATCTCGGTCAAGCGGCCGGGCCAGCCGTCCAAGGCGACGGTCTTCACCTTCCGCCGCGACAAGCTGTTCACCTGGCGGCTGGCGCACATTCGCCTGCCGACGGACGAGCGGTAGCAGCCGCCGCGCTGCGGGATCCGGAAAACGGCCGAACTTTGACCGCCGACCGCGACCGATGCTATCGACGGACGGCCCCTTCGGGCGGAGACCGCCACGCTTGCGCCCTTTGCCGGTGACCCTGTGATCGACCTGTTGCTCGACGTGCCGCAGCGGGTCGTGCCGTTTTTCCTGCTGGTGGCCTGCGGGGTGACCCTGGCCCGGCTGCGTTTGTTCGACGCCCGAATGTCGGCGGGGTTGTCGACCTATGTCTACTGGATCGGCTTTCCAGCCCTGCTGGTGCATTCGCTGTCGCGCGTGGGTGTTCCCGACCGCGCCCTGACCCTGGGCCTGCTGGCCTATGGGGCCTGCGCCCTTCTGGTGGTGCTCTTGATGGTCGCGATCGGCATCGCCCTGCGTTGGACGCGAGAAGAGCGGGCCGGCGGAGCCCTGTCGGCCAGCCTGGGCAACAGCGCCTTCCTGGGCCTGCCCATCGCCCTGGCGGTGCTCGGCCCGGAGGCCGCGCGAGTCTCGGCCGGCGTGGTGGCGGTGGACTTCGTGGTCGTGGCGGCCATCGGCGTGGGCCTGCTGGGCTGGGCCGGCGGCCGCTCGACCTGGCGTTCGCTGATGCAGGCCCTGCGCAATCCGATCGTGCTGGCGGCGATCACCGGTTCGGTCATGGCCCTGGCCGGCTTGTCCCTGCCCGGCGTGCTGGACCGTGCGGTGGCCGCGGCGGCCGCCTCGGGCAGCCCCGTCGCCCTGGTCGCCCTCGGTGTCGCCCTGGGCTTGACCGGCCTGCCGGCCGCCGGCGTGCCGTGCGAGCCCACCGACGAGGAGCCCGCGCCCATTCCGCGCTGGGGCCCGATCGTCGTCGCCGCCGTCGGCAAGCTGATGGTCATGCCGACCCTGGCCTGGTTCGCCACCGGCCTGGTCGACGCGCCCCTGCCCTTCCGCCTGGGCGCGACCCTGCTGGCGGCCACCCCGACCGCGGTCAACGTCTTCATCCAGACCAAGGCCTACAGCGTGTTCGAGCGCGGCGGCGCGCGGATCGTGGCCCTGACCACCGCCGTCTCCTGCGTCAGTCTGTCGGCGCTGGCGATCCTTCTGGAGCGATACGCGGGGGCGTGACCGCCGTCAGGGCGGCCGTGTCGCTCTCGTCCTTCAGCCCCACGCCGGTCAGGCCCAGCCGCAGGGCCTCGCGGGCGTGCCAGGCCAGCTTGAACGCCGCCGCCTCGTAGCCCAGCCCCTCGGACCTGATGTTGGACACGCAGTTGCGCTCGGCGTCGGTGCGCCCGACCTTGGGCGCGAAGGTGATATAGGCCCCCAGGCTGTCGGGCGACGACAGGCCCGGCCGCTCGCCGACCAGCAGGATGACCAGCCGCGCGCCCAGCAGTTCGCCCACGGCGTCGCCCAGGGCCACGCGGGCCTGGCGGGCGACGGCCACCGGCCCGATCCGCCAGCCGGCCTCGCGGACCGCCGGCAGCAGGGCCTCGACCAGCGGCGCGGCATGGGCATGGACGGCGGTGCTGGACAGGCCGTCGGCGACGACGATCGCCAGGTCGCAGGCCCCGCGCGTGCGCGCCGCCAGGGTGGCGCGGCCGGCCTCCGACAGGGTGCGGCCCAGATCCGGCCGACGCAGGTAAGACGCCCGGTCCGGAGCGGCGCTGTCGACGATCAGGGTTTCCAGGCCGAGCGCCTGGATCGCCGCCGCCGTCGCCTCGGCCTCGAACGGCGCATGGACCGCGTCGCGAGCCTGGGCGTGGGCCAGGGCGAAGCCCAGCACCTCGGCGGTCGGCAGGCTGGAGCCCGTCCGCCCCAGGGCGATGCGGGCGGGGGTGTGGCGGCGCAGGGCGGTCCAGGGATCGGGCGTGACTCCCTCAGGCAAGGTTGGCGCGCTCATCCCGCGACTCCAGCGGCCAGCAACGGATGGCCGGCGGCGCGCGGCGCCAGGCGGCCGTCCGCCCCGACGATCCGCGCCCGCTGCAGCCAGGCCTCGAACTCCGGCGCCCGCTTCAGGCCCAGCAGCTCGCGCACATAGAGGGCGTCGTGGAACGAGGTGGACTGATAGTTCAGCATCACGTCGTCGGCCCCCGGCACGCCCATCACGAAGGTGACGCCCGCCGTGGCCAGCAGGGTCAGCAGGCTGTCCATGTCGTCCTGGTCGGCTTCGGCGTGGTTGGTGTAGCAGACGTCCACCCCCAGCGGCGCGCCCAGCAGCTTGCCGCAGAAGTGGTCCTCCAGCCCGGCCCGGATGATCTGCTTGCCGTCATAGAGGTATTCGGGGCCGATGAAGCCGACCACGCTGTTGACCAGCAGCGGCTCGAAGACGCGGGCCACGCCGTAGGCGCGGGCCTCCAGGGTCTGCTGGTCGACGCCGTGGTGGGCGCCCGCCGACAAGGCCGAGCCCTGGCCGGTCTCGAAATACATGACGTTGTCGCCCACAGTCCCGCGCCCCAGCGAGCGGCCGGCGTCCAGCCCCTCGCGCAGCAGGTCCAGGGTGACGCCGAAGCTGGCGTTGGCGGCCTGCGTACCGGCGATCGACTGGAACACCAGGTCGACCGGCGCGCCACGCTCGATCAGCTGGATCGCCGTGGTCACGTGGGTCAGCACGCAGGACTGGGTCGGAATGTCGAAGCGCCGGATCAGGTCGTCCATCAGCCGCGTCAGGTCGCCCAGGACGTTCAGGCTGTCGCTGGCCGGGTTTATGCCGATCACCGCGTCGCCGCAGCCGTACAGCAGGCCATCCAGGATCGAGGCGGTGACCCCGGCCGGATCGTCGGTCGGGTGGTTGGGCTGCAGGCGCACGGCCATGGTCCCGGCTAGGCCGATGGTGTTGCGAAAGCGGGTCGTGACCTTGCACTTTGAGGCCGCCAGGATCAGGTCCTGGTTGCGCATCAGCTTGCTGACCGCCGCGGCCATCTCCGGCGTCAGGCCGGGCGCCAGGCGGGCCAGGGCGGCGGGCGTGGCCAGCTCCGACAGCAGCCAGTCGCGGAACTCGCCCACCGTCAGCGACGCCACGGGCGCGAAGGCCGCCGCGTCGTGGCCGTCCAGGATCAGGCGGGTGACCTCGTCGGTCTCGTAGGGGACCAGGGCCTGGGACAGGAAGCTCTTCAGCGGCAGGTCGGCCAGGGCCATCTTGGCCGCGACGTTCTGCTGGGCGCTGGCGGCGGCGATCCCCGCCAGGGCGTCGCCCGAGCGCGGCGGCGAGGCCTTGGCCATCAACTCGGCCAGGGTCTCGAAGGTCCAGGTGGCGCCGCCCAGGGTCGTACGATAGGCCATGACGGCCAAGGTGGCGCCGATGGCGGCGGCTGGGAAGCGAACGACTCGGGATCAGGACGTCACAAGGCCGACCTGCCGGTTTGGCGGGCGCCCCCGTGACTTGGCCGCGCCCGTCTACGACCATGCCAGGCTTGCACCGACAACGCTGTCAGCTACCTTGCCGCCCACCCAGACGCGCGCGGGAGGACGCATGCTCAAGATCCTGGCCTTCACCCTGGCGCTGGCCGCCGCGGCGCCCGCCCTCGCCGCGCCCGTCCTGGCCGCCCCGGCGCCGCCCTTGGCCCTGGCCGAGGTCCCGAAAGCCGCCGGGCCGTCGGTTTCGCTGTTCAACGGCAAGGACCTCGGCAACTGGGACGCCTGGCTCGGCTATGCCGACCCGGCCCTGACCTACAGGCGCCCGCCCATCGCCCCGATCGGCGCCGGCCCCAAGAGCGCCGAGATCTTCAAGGCGGTGGTCGAGGACGGCCGCCCGGCCATCTATGTCAACGGCAAGATCTGGGGCAGCCTGGTCCACAAGGGCGACTTCCGCGACTACCACCTGAAGCTCCAGTACAAGTGGGGCAAAGGCCGCTGGCCGCCCCGTGCGGACCAGGCGCCCAACAACGGCCTGCTCTACCACTCGCACGGCGCGCCCGGCGCGGTCTGGGGCACCTGGAGCCAGGCGGTGGAGTTCGAGATCATGACCGGCTCGATCGGCATGGTCGTGCCGGTGGGCGAGGCGATCAGCGCCACCGCGACCGCCGTCGACGATCCGACCCTGATCGCGCCCAAGCTGCGGTTCTCGCCCGCCGGCCGCGCCACCACCGCCAAGGGCGGCACGGCGCTATGGAACATCGAGGCCTACAGCGACGCCGAAAAGCCGGCCGGCGAATGGAACACCCTGGACCTCTACGTGCTGGGCGACCGCGCGGTCCACGTGGTCAACGGCGTGCCCGTGATGGAGGTCCACGACCTCAAGGCCGACGGCGCCCCCCTGACCCACGGCGCGATCCAGCTGCAGTCGGAAGGCGCGGAGACGTTTTTCCGCGACATCACGCTGGAGCCGATCACCAGCTTGCCGAAGGTGGTGGCGAAGTAGGCGGCGCCTTCATCATGCTGGAAGCCGGTTCCATCTTGACAATCCTTGCCAAAATATCACCCTCCGCGGGAGAGGTGTGAAATGGCCACCATGAATGTTTCCCTGCCCGACGCCATGAAGGACTGGGTCGAGAGCCGCGCCCAAACCGGGCGCTACAGCAACGCCAGCGACTATGTGCGCGACCTGATCCGCCGGGACCAGGAACGCGCCGCCAAGCTCGTCGCCCTGCAGCGCTTGGTCGACGAAGCCGAGGCAAGCGGCGTCAGCCCCAATTCCATGAGCGACATCCTCCAGGCCGCGCGACGCCGGACCGGCGCGGACCATGGGCTATAGGCTCAGCCGCAAGGCCGAGGAAGACATCCTGCAAATCTATCTCGCGGGGGTCGGCGAATTCGGCGTGAACCAGGCCGAGCGCTATCACGCGGGGCTGGAGCAGGCCTTCATGTTCCTGTCCGACTTCCCACGCGCCGCGCCGGAACGACCCGAACTGATCCCGCCGTCACGCGTCCATCCGTACAAGAGCCACATCATCCTCTACCGGCTCGACGGGCCGGACATTCTCATTCAGCGCGTGCGTCACGGACGTGAGGACTGGATAGACCCGCCGCGATGAGCGCCCGCCGGGCCTGGCGGAGGCGTACTCATGGGCCATGGCAGGGGGAGTTAAAGAGTGTGCGTCCCTCTTTCCCCTTCACCGTCACCGTTGGCGACACCGCTGCGCACGTGTCGTCAGCGGCTCACGTATCCTGACCCAAACCATCCAAGTCCACGGCGTCGGCAATAAGTCCGACAGCGGGCGGTACGGTCAGAACCACCATCCGCTTTCGACCATGGACACGACGGCCATACTCATCGCCCACGAAATCATTGGTCAGGGCTAGGCGCGCCAAACCTAAAATGTTGGCCGGGGCTAGTTCCATTTTTGAAAGATCCGCGCGCTCTGGCGTTGGAAGGTGAAGCCTGAGACCATTCCGGCATGACTGCGAACGTCTCGAAAGATCACCACTACGTTCCGAGGGGCTACCTGAAGCGATGGGCCACGGGCTCAGACGGAAAGTTGGTCGCCTTCTTCCATCACGCGAGGGGGCTGGATTGGGACCGGAAAACACCGGCGCAAACAGGGTATCGACCGCACCTCTATACCGCCACCCTGAACCCAGAATTTGGCGACGCGCTCGAACGCGAGTTCTTGTCGAAGGTCGATGACGCCGCGTCGAAGCTTATGGACCTGTTCACTTCCGGAGATGTCGTACCGCCTCTCGACGCCACCCAAATGAACGACTGGAGCCGGTACTTGATGACGCTGATGCACCGGTCACCTGCGCGGATGGCGGGCCTGCATGAACAGTTGGCCGAAACACTCAAGACCGTGAATCCTGAAATCACCCCGGAGTTGGAAGCCGATTACGCCACGTGGAAGCAACCCGGCGACCCGGCCAACCTCGCCGACTACTTCGCATCCGCCCGGCCGCGTGACGTTGATCTTGGCACGAAGAAGCTGCTCGCGATTCTGTCGAATTCGCTCCCGATTGGGACGCACATCAACCGGATGACCAAAAAGGTCTTCAACCTCAAAGGCCTGAAGCACGAACTTCTGACGTCCGATCAGCCGCTAATCGTGTCTGGTGGCCTTGGGCATACGAACGCCTTCCTGATGATGGCCCTGAGCCCGCATCGCCTGTTCGTCGCCACCAACACGATAGAGCGGATGTCCACGCTGGCGGACGCCATTCCTTCCGGTCTATTGACCAAAGAGAACAACGCCAGCGTCTGCCAAAACGCAGAACGGTTCGTCTACGGGAGCAACGCCAGTCAGGCGAGCTTCGTACGGAAGTACTTCAGGCCGCGTTAGATCGCTCTGGACGCGCTGATAGGGCCCATTGCGACCGTCTTCATAGCCCCGTAATCACGACCGTTACTGTCGCAGCACAGCGGCGGATTATACACAGAACATCCCCGTTCATCTTAGGCGTTAGGCGACGTGACCCGCGCGCAGCGGTGTGATTCTCGGTTAACGAATTAGTTCTCGTCAATGATGGACACGGTGAGTTGGCCTCCAAGAAATCCAAAGCCAAGAAACAGCGGAAGCTTCAAAAGCAGTTGAAGCGCGAACGGCGCGTGAGCGTGACGGTGAACCTCAATCAGCCGAAGCGAGCCAATATCCTCGTCCAGATGTTGTCCCGGCTGTTCCGGATCGCCGCCTCGGTAATCGTCCTGTTTCACATCTGATTACTGAATCTGAAACCGGCTCGCCATAATAAGGGCTCTTATCTGATCGCAGTCGATCAACGCGGACCGTGGTCCGTGGAGATCCAAACAAGACCGTTCACGACGAACCGTCTCTCAAATGCCCGGCCATTCAGTAACTCAGGGCTTCTGGACTGTACGTCACCAGTGAGGCGGAAGAGCAAAAACTGTCTACCCAAAAAGCCGGTAGACAATTCGGCCGAATTCTCCAACGAAATCAATATCCGAAAGCGAAAGTTGGTAGGCCTGGAGGGACTCGAACCCCCAACCAGACCGTTATGAGCGGTCGGCTCTAACCATTGAGCTACAGGCCCCCAAGACCCAGGGCGTGCGCGAGGCGCGCGCCGTTCGGGAGGACGGGTCGATTAGCATGGGCTGCACGCGGCTTAAAGGTCCGGTTCAGGTTGAACCTGTCAGGAATGCCACCGTCCGTCGTCGGCCGCGCTTGTCGGGGCCGACGGACGGGACGATCAAGGTCGCGGCGCCTGTCCCCCAGCCGCATGGAGAACGACCATCATGACCGCCCTGACCGCCGCCCGCCCCTCGATTCCCCTGGCGGCTTCCTTCGCCCTGGCGGCCGCCCTGCTGGCGACCGCGGCCGCCCTGCCCGCCAAGGCCCAGACGGCCGACGCGGCCTTCCGCGCCACGACGCTGAACCTCTCGGCGTTCGGCGAGAGCAAGGTGACCCCCGACCTGGCGACCATCACCCTGGGCGTCCAGACCGACGGCCCGACCGCCGCCCAGGCCCTGTCGGCCAACGCCGCCCAGATGACCAAGGTGGTCGCGGCGCTGAAGAAGGCTGGCATCGCCGAGCGAGACATCCAGACCTCGACCCTCAACGTCAATCCGCAGTACGTCTATGTCGAGAACAAGCCGCCGCGGCTGAACGGCTACCAGGCCAGCAACCAGGTGACGATCCAGGTGCGCGACCTGGCCAAGCTGGGCCAGACGGTGGACGCCACCGTCAACGCCGGCGCGACCAATGTCGGCGGCATCAGCTTCGGCCTGCAGGACCCGCAGGCGGCCGAGGACGCGGCGCGGCTGGACGCGGTCAAGGCCCTGCAGGCCAAGGCCGACCTGTATGCCCGGGCCACCGGCTACAGGATCGTCCGCCTGGTCAGCCTGGGCGAAGGCAGCGGCTACACGCCCGCCCCGCCGATGCCGATGTACGCCATGGCCAAGATGGAACGCGCCGCCGACAGCAGCCCGGTCTCGGCCGGCGAGCTGAAGGTGCGGGTCGACGTGTCAGCGACCTACGAACTGGTGAAGTAGTCGGGCTGGGGACAGGCCCATGGGCCTGTCCCCGATCGTTCAGAGCCCGGCCTTGGCGAACGCCTCTTCGACCCGCTCCTGGACCTCGCGGCCCGGCAGGGCGCGTTCGCCCTCCATCACCGCGACATAGGACAGGCCCAGGTCCGGCTTGCCCGCGCCCACCGGCACGGGGCCCATGGCCCAGCCGACGGTGTTGGCGCCGGGACCCGACGGGCAGCTGGTGAAGCGGGCCGGCTTGCCGACCGCGCCCTCCAGCACCGTCTGGGCCGTGGTGGTCGCCCCGCCGCAGGTCGGCAGGTTGCGGGCGCAGGTGATGTAGCCGCCGCCGGTCCAGACCACCTTGCCGGCCTTGTTGGCCAGCAGCACGCAGGTGTTGGGCCCGCCGATGGCGCGGCCGACGGCTTCCGACAGTTGCTGCTCGTCGACGCCCTTGGGCAGCTTGGGCGAGCAGGCGGTCAAGGCCAGCATCGCCGCGATCAATGGAACGGCGGAAGCTCGCACGTTCAGGCGGCCTTCTTGATGCGGTTGCCGTCTTCCAGCAGCACCACGGTCGGGGCGTAGTTGCGGGCCTCCTCGGCCGGCAACTGGCAGTAGGCGACGACGATCACTGTGTCGTTCTTCTGCACCAGGCGGGCGGCCGCGCCATTGACGCCGATCACCTTGGAGCCGCGCGGCGCGGCGATGGCGTAGGTGGTGAAGCGCGCGCCCGTGGTGATGTTCAGCACGTCGACCTGCTCGTTGGGCAGGATGTTGGCGGCCTCGAGCAGGTCGGTGTCGATGGCGATCGAGCCTTCGTAGTCGAGGTCGGCCTGGGTGACTGTGGCCCGGTGAAGCTTGGCCTTCATCATGGTCAGCAGCATGGCGATATCCCCTTATCTTTTTGAAACGTTTCGGGATTTCCCGGGTCGCCACACACATGACCCGCGATCAGTCCCGGCCATATAGCCAGGAAGCGGACAGCGTTCAATCGCGGTGCGACAAAGCGGCCGCTGCCAGCAAGACCTATCGCGGACGCGAACCCAGGGGACGTGGAGGGGTGAACGCCCCTCCACGTCCCCCACGGTCAAGGCCGGACCTCGAACACCAGGTTGAACGGGGTCTGGGCCACGCGGCGGAAGCGGGTGAAGCCGGCCTCCTGGCAGACCCCGCGCAGGCGCGCCTCGCCCGCCTGGGCGCCCAGGCCCAGGCCCACCTCCTGGCTCAGCGAGGCCGGCGTGCAGAGCATGGTCGAGGCGGCGTAGAACATCCGGCCGACCGGGTTGAGGTTATCGGTCAGGTCGTCGTTGGCGAACGGCTCCACCAGCATCCACGTGCCGTCGGGGCTCAGAGAGGCGCGGATGTGGGCGGCCGCTCCGACCGGATCGCCCATGTCGTGCAGCGCGTCGAAGATGCAGATCAGGTCGTAGTGATCGCCGGGGAAGGTCTTGGCCATGGCGGTCTGGAATACCGCTCGATCTCCCAGGCCGGCGGCGGCGGCGGTCTCACGCGCCCGGTCGACGGACGCGGCGTGGTAGTCGAAGCCGAAGAACCGAGAGTTCGGGAAGGCCTGGGCCATCAGGAGGGTCGACGCCCCGTGACCGCAGCCCACGTCGGCGACCACCGCGCCCTGCTTCAGCTTGGCTTCCACCCCCTCCAGGGCCGGTATCCAGCTCGACAGCAGGTTGGCGTTGTAGCCGGGCCGGAAGAACCGTTCGGTCCCGCGGAAGAGGCAAGCGTTGTGCTCGTGCCACCCGACGCCGTCGCCGGACTTGAAGGCGTCGGCGATCTTGGGCTCGTCGCGGAACATGGCGGCGATCACGTCGAAGCCGCCGGCCAGGAACACCGGCCCGCCCTCGTCGGCGAACACCATGGTCTGCACCGGATCCAGGAAGAACAGGCGCTCCTCGTCGTCATAGGTGACGTAGCCGGCGGCGGCCTGCCCCGCCAACCATTCGCGCACGTACCGCTCGGTCGTGCCGGTGCGGGCCGCCAGTTGCGTCGACGTCGCCGGCCCTCCATCCGCAAGGGCGCGATAGAGCCCCAGATGATCGCCCAGCAGCACCAGGGCGGCCGACATCGCCGCCCCCATGTCGCCGACCATCTTGCCCATGAAATCGTCGAGCGCGCCCGGGCTGGGCTGCGGAAGCGGCCCCGCGGGGTCGGTGGGTGGGGATTGTCCAAGCATGATGACCTCCGATCATCGGCGCATAGCGCGGCCGGGCCGTGGTCACACCTGTTCGGCCCTAAGACGCGAAAGGACCTGGATCCTACGCCTGGCGGCCGGAACGCCCAAGGTTATTCACACCGTGGGCGAGGTCCTAAGGCGCCTTTCGTGTCGTTGTCCCGCAGCCCTGGATAGGCGCCGGCCGAGGATCGCCGGAAAGTGGCGACCAAGCCCTCCCGAGAAGGTCTACAGCCGGTAACCGTCGCCCAGGATCTTGGCGTGAACCGCCTTGGTCAGCTTCACATAGCCCTTGGCTGGATCGCGGAAATACAGCGGATCCTTGATCCGGGCGGGGTCGAAGCCCTCCTGGACCAGGTCGATCTTGCGGTACTTGAAGGTGCCGGTGGTCTCGATCTCGGGCTGCAGGCGCACGAAGATCGGCCGGGCGTAGGCCGGCAGCTCGCGATCGACATAGTCGGCCAGGGCGGCGATCTCGAACTCGGGACCGACCACCAGCGAGGCCATGCCCGCCTTGCCGTCCAATTCGCCCACCGGCACGCCGTAGACATTCACCTCCTTGACGCCGGCCACCGCCGACAGGCGCTCGGACACCTCGCTGGTGGCGACGTTCTCGCCCTTCCAGCGGAAGGTGTCGCCGATGCGGTCGACGAAATACAGATAGCCGTCGCCGTCGCTCCGCATCAGGTCGCCGGTGCGGAACCAGGCGTCGCCCTTGGCGAACACGTCGTGCAGGATCTTCTTCTCGGTGGCGGCCTTGTCGGCGTAGCCGGTGAAGTTGGAGCGGGCGTCGCTGGCGATGTGGCCGATGCACTCGCCGACCTCGCCAGGCGCGGCCTCGATGCAGCAGCCGTTGGGGCCGCGCACCGGGGTTTCGGTCTCGACGTCGAACTTGACGATGCGGATGTTGAACTTCTTGCGCAGATAGCGGGGGACGCGGCCGATGGCCCCGCGCCGGCCGTCGAAGTTGAACAGCGAGACATTGCCCTCGGTCGCGCCGTAGAATTCCAACACGCCGCCGACCCTGAAACGGTCCAGCATCACGTCCCAGACGTCCGGACGCAGGCCGTTGCCGAAGATCAGCCGGATCTTGTGGGCGTGCTCGTTCGGCGTTTCGGGATGGTTGGCCAGGTAGCGGCACAGCTCGCCGATATAGACGAACATCGTGCAGTTCTCGGCGACCACGTCGTCCCAGAAGGCGCTGACCGAGAACTTCTTGCGCAGCACCACCGCCCCGCCGTTCAGCAGGGCCGCGCCCATGGCGCACAGGCCGCCGGTGGCGTGGTAGAGCGGCAGGGTCACATAGATGCGGTCCGTGGCCTTCGCGTCGGTCGAGCCGGCGAAGCCGCGCATGTAGAGCTGGGCCCGCATGTGGGTGATGCGCGCGGCCTTGGGCAGGCCCGTGGTGCCGCTGGTGAAGATGTAGAGGGCGGTGTCCTTGGCCACCAGGCCGTTGCGCGCCGTCAGGCGGTCTGGACGCAGCTGGCTGCAGCTCTTGAGCGCATTGGCCAGGTCGCGCTGGTCGCCGTGCGCCGGGCCCAGCACCCACTGCTGGACGTGGCGCTCCAGCCCGCCTTTCACCTGCTCGAAACAGGGCGAGGTCTCGGGGTCGACGATGCAGTGCAGGGCCTGGGAGATGTTCAGGCAGTGGGCCAGGGCCGGCCCGGTCAGTTGGTTGTTGATCAGGGCGGTGGCCACGCCCACCTTCGACAGGCCGTACCAGATCGCCAGATATTCCAGGCGGTTGGGCATGAACAGCGCCACGGTCTGGCCGCGGGTGAGCCCCTGCCCCTTGGCCCAGTGGGCGTAGCGGTTGGCGATGGCGTCCAGCTCGCCATAGGTGACCGACTTGCCTTCGAAGACGATGGCCTGGCTGTTGCGCCATCGATCGACGGCGGCCTCCAGATCGTCGCAGATCAGGTTGGGGCTGTCCGGCGCGATGGACTTCACGCGCTTGAGCGTGCGCGAGAGCCCCTTCAGGAACTTCAACTCGCGTTTCAACCTGGCCGGCAAACTCATCGACGCACTCCGTTCAAACAACCATTGGAGAGCGACGAGCGACCGGTCAAGACATGGCCGCGGCTCGATTTGCCGAAGTCGACGACAATCGGAAATGCACCTGGCCGCGGGTGAAATCCAGAGCCACCGATTCGAAGGCGTTGAGCACGTCGATTCCGATCAGGATCGCCGGCCGGTCCGACAGCCCCCAATAGTCGAACGTATGCACTGGACCGAACACGACTGGCAGGTTGCGAAGATTGACCTTGCCCAGGCTGACGGTCTTCAGGGCCGCCAGGCGGCCGGTCATCGACTGGCCCGTCAGGCTCTGCAGCTCGATGTCGGCCCAGTCGCTGCTGACCGCCTTCTGGCGGATCGCCTCCCGCATCAGCGCCATGTTGCCCACGGTGGTGGTCGAGCCCGTATCCAGGAACGCCAGCGTCCTGGCGCCCGAGACCGAGGCGTCGATCAGGTGCAGGCCGTTGCGCCTGGCCTTGATCGGCACCGACACCGTCAGTTCGTCCGTCCGGGGCGCGATCGAGCCCAGCCGCATCTCGTCGCGGGAGAAGTCTAACACCAGGCCCTGGGCGCCCAGCCAATCCAGCCCCAGGATGCCCGGGGCCTGGACATAGCGCCCGGGCAGGACGGAGAGGGTCAGGTCCTTGCGGATTCGCCGTCCCACCGCGATCGAGGTCGCGCTCACCGTACTGACCATTTCGGAGCCGGCTATGCCGTGCAGATTGACCGGCAGACCGGCCGGCAGGCGCAGCAGGGTCGCCAGCTCGCTGGAGATCACCGACGCGTTGGCGCCCGTGTCGACCAGGAAGGGATAGGGCCCCTGATCGTTGATCCGGACCTGCACCGTCAGGCGGCGCACATAGCCTAGCGGCGTGGTCTTCGCCGTCAGGGAGGGGTCAGGTAGCGGAGGATCGGGTAGCGAACGCGCCAAGGCCGGCGCGATCGGAGCGGCCACCAGGGCCAGCATGCCGGCCAAGGCGCGCCGGCGAACGATGGGACTGTCCACGGGATCAGCCTCCTTCCTGGGAAGGAGGCTATACCCCGGACGGGAACCCCGCCAGCAAATCAGAGACCTGCGTTATCCGGTCGCAAGGCGACGCTGGTCGTCGCGCGCCGACTTCAGCTTTTCCGCCACCAGGAACGCCAGCTCCAGCGCCTGCTCGCCATTGAGGCGTGGGTCGCAATGGGTGTGATAGCGGTCGGCCAGATCGCCTTCTGACACCGCCCGCGCCCCGCCCAGGCACTCGGTGACGTTCTGGCCGGTCATCTCCAGGTGTACGCCGCCGGGATGGACGCCCTCGGCATGCGCCACCTCGACGAAGGTCTTCACCTCCGACAGGATTCGGTCGAACGGCCGGGTCTTGTAGCCCGTCGAGGCCTTCAGCGTGTTGCCGTGCATCGGGTCGGTGGCCCAGACCACCGAGCGGCCAGCCGCCTTGGTGGCCTTCATCAGCCGCGGCAGGCGGTCGGCGATCTTGTCAGAGCCGAAGCGGCCATACAGGGTCAGGCGACCCGGCTCGTTGTTCGGGTTCAGGACGTCGATCAGGCGCAGGAGGTCGTCGCCTTCCATGGTCGGGCCGCACTTCAGGCCGATCGGGTTCTTCACGCCGCGCATGAACTCGATGTGAGCGCCGTCCAGCTGGCGGGTGCGTTCGCCGATCCACAGCAGGTGGGCGCTGGTGTCGTACCAGTCGCCCGAGGTGCTATCGACCCGGGTCATGGCTTCCTCGAAGCCCAGCAGCAGGGCCTCGTGGCTGGTGAAGAACTCCACCCGGCGCAGGTCGGGCTGGGTTTCCGGCGTGACGCCGACCGCCGCCATGAAGGTCAGGGCTTCGCTGATCTTCTCCGACAGCTCGCGATACCGCGCGCCTTGCGGGCTGTCGCCCACGAAGCCCAGGGTCCAGCGGTGGATGTTGTAGAGGTCGGCATAACCGCCGCTGGCGAAGGCGCGCAGCAGGTTCAGGGTCGCGGCCGACTGGCCGTAGGCCTTCAGCAGGCGGTCCGGATCGGGCACGCGCTCTTCAGCTGTGAAGTCCATGCCGTTGATGTTGTCGCCGCGATAGGACGGCAGGGTGACGCCGTCGATCGTCTCGATAGGCTCCGAGCGCGGCTTGGCGAACTGGCCGGCGATGCGGCCCACCTTCACCACCGGCTTGCCGCCGGCGAAGGTCAGCACCACCGCCATCTGCAGGATCAGGCGGAAGGTGTCGCGGATGTTGTCGGCGTGGAACTCCTTGAAGCTCTCGGCGCAGTCGCCGCCCTGCAGCAGGAAGGCCCGGCCTTCCGCCACCTCGCCCAGCGCCGACTTCAGGCGACGCGCCTCGCCCGCGAAGACCAGCGGCGGCATCTGCCGCAGGGTCTGCTCGACGCGCTCGACCGCCGCCATGTCCGGATAGTCGGTCGGGACGTGTTTCGCGGGCAGGGCTCTCCACGACGACGGGGTCCAGCGGCTGGTCATGACGGTCTCGAACTTCTCAAAAGGGAGCGGCTTTTATCCCAACCGCGACTCAAAAGCAAAAACGTTGCGGCGAAAACGGACAAATCAGCCCAACGGGGCAAGTTCATCCAGGCTGGTCCATTGCGGTTCGTCGAACGCGCGGGCCAGGCCGCAGGCGATCAGCGTCAGCGCGCCCAGGCCCAGCCACCATTCCTGCCAGACCCCGAAGCTCAACCCGCCGATCACCAGATACCCCACGAGGGCCGCGGCGGCCATCGCCGCTTCCGTCCGAGAACGCTGGCTCAACCGCACGACGCCATAGGCCAGCCAGCAGAAGAACACCCCCGCCAGGGCGGCGCCGATCGCGCCCAGCTCCAGCCACAGTTGCAGCTGCGCGTTATGGGTATGCAGCGGGATGGCCGGGCCGAAGGTGCGGCTGGCGTCCAGCCCCCAACCTCGGAACGGGTGGGCCTGGATGTGGTCGGCGGCGAAGGTCCAGATGTTCAGTCGGGCGTCCCAGGACGCCGGAACCAGCCGGTGCAGCCAGGCGACGACGCCGGTCTGGACGCCCATCAGCACCGCCAGGGGCGCCAGCACGAAGGGCGCGGCCACCAGCCCGACCAGGACCTTGGCCGCCGTCTGCCCGGCAAAGTATACGAGCAGCCAGACCAGCCCGCCCGCCGCCAGGGCGACGATGCAGGCGTCCGAGCTGCAGATCACCGAGGTGACGAGCGTCCCAACGGCCATCAGCCAGATCAGGCCCGGACGCCACAGCCGCGACAGGACCAGGGCCGCCGGCCAGAACAGCAGGGCCAGGATGTAGGTCGACAGCGAGACCTTGACCATCGCCACGTCCGGCCGGATCGCCTGGCCGGTGGCTTGGTGCAGTTTCTGGTAGATCGCCGCGCCGGTCAGCGAGTCCAGCGCCGCGACCGCGGCCAGCACCGTCATGCCGTAGGCCAGCACCGTCCCCGCGCGCTGGGCGCCGGCGTCGGACAGGCCGCGCAAGGCCACCACAGCCGCGCCGTAGGTCGCCAGTTGCAGGAACAGCTTCAGCGCCGTCACGCTCTCGATGTCGCCGTAGCCCTTGAGCTTGGACAACTCGACCGCGAAGGGACTCCAGCTCATGCTGACCGCCGCCCACAGGGCCAGGGCCACCAGGATCAGCAAGGGCGGCGCGGCGGCGCGCGTCAGCCTCAGGCCCGGCAGGGCCAGCAGGCCCGCCAAGGCCAGCAGTGGCGCGAAGCCCAGCGGCGCCAGATAGGCCAGCAGCGGCGTCATCACCGCCACGAAGATCGCCACGCCGCTCAGCCACGGCGTGCGGCGGGCCGGCGCTTCGTTCGGCTCGAGCGAGACGGTCGCGGTCATACGGTCCCCATTTCCGACGGCATGTACTTCTCGCGCATCGTCACCAGTTCCTCGGCCAGCGTCGGGTGGACGGCGCAGGTGGAATCCCACTGCGGCTTGGTCACGCCCATCTTCACCGCGATGGCCGCCATCTGGATGATTTCCGGCGAGTCGGGCCCCACCACGTGAACCCCGACCACCCGCTGGTCGTCCTGCTTGACCACCAGCTTCATCAGGCAGCGGTCCTGGCCGCCATAGAAGGTGCTCTTCATCGGCCGAAAGACCGCGCGATAGATGTCGACCTTGCCGAACGCCTGGCGGGCCTGCGCCTCGCTCATGCCCACCGCGCCGACCGGCGGCTGGGAGAACACCGCCGAGGCGACCATGTCGTGGTCGAAGGTGGTGGGATTGTCGTGGAACTCGGTCTGGGCGAAGGCCGCGCCCTCGCGGATCGCCACGGGGGTCAGGTTGATGCGGTCGGTTACGTCGCCCACCGCCCAGATGTTGTCGGCGGTCGTCTTGGAATAGTCGTCGACCACGATCGCGCCGCGGTCGTTGAGCTCCACGCCCACCTTTTCCAGCCCCAGGCCGGCGACATAGGGGTCGCGGCCGGTGGCGAACATCACCGCGTCGGTCTCGAAGGTCAGGTCGTTGTTGAACGTGCTGAGCAGGCCGGTCTCGGTCTTCTCCAGTTTCTCGTGCGAGCAGCCTAGCACCACCTTGATCCCGCGCTTCTCAAGCTCGTCCGCCAGATGCGCGCGCACGTCGTCGTCGAAGCCGCGCAGGATGTTGGCCCCGCGGTAGCAAAGCGTGGTCTGCACCCCCAGGCCGTTGAAGATGCTGGCGAACTCCACGGCGATATAGCCGCCGCCGACCACCATCACCCGCTTGGGCAGCTCCGGCAGGTGGAAGGCCTCGTCCGAGGTGATGCCCAGTTCCGCGCCGGGGAAGTCCGGACGCCAGGGCCGGCCGCCGGTGGCGATCAGGATCTTGCGGGCGGTGTAGCGGCCCGCGTCCTTGGATCCCGACTTCGGCAGCACTTCGACGGTGTGGGCGTCGACGATCTCGGCCCGGCCATGCAGCAGGTGGGCGCCGGCCTTCTGCAGGTTGGTGACATAGATCCCCGACAGGCGGGCGATCTCGACGTCCTTGTCGTGCAGGAAGCCCTTCCAGTCGAAGCTGGCCTCGCCGATCGTCCAGCCATAGCCCTTGGCGGTCTTCAGCTGGGCCTTCACCTCGCTGGCGTAGACCATGAACTTCTTGGGCACGCAGCCGCGGATCACGCAGGTGCCGCCCACCCGGTACTCCTCGGCCACGGCGACCTTGGCGCCGCTCATGGCGGCGACCCGTGCGGCCCGCACGCCGCCCGAACCGGCGCCGATGACGAAGAGGTCGAAGTCGTACTCAGCCATCGCGGGCGCTCCGGGCTCACTTGGACGGGATCGGATCCGGCTTGGCCATGAACCCGAAAGAGGGCGGATATGGGCCTAGGGGACCAGCTTGACCACCCCCTGGTCGGTTCCCAGCAGGGCCTCGTCCGCCAGGTCGAGGAACAGGCCGTGGTCGACGACGCCGGTCACGGTCTTGAGCGCGGCGCCTAGGGCGGCCGGCTCGGCGATCACGCCGGACGGCAGATCGTAGATCACGTTGCCGCCGTCGGTGACCACGACGCCCCGCTCAGCCATGCGCAAGCGCGGCGGCAGCAGCTCGAACTCGGCGGCGATGTCGGCCAGGCGATGGCCGGTGTGGACGTGACCGAAGCGCACCACCTCGATCGGCAGCGGGAACTTGCCCAGGTGATCGACCTTCTTGGCCGCGTCGGCGATCACGACGCAACGCTTGGAGGCCTCCCAGACCAGTTTCTCGCGCAGCAGGGCCGCGCCGCCGCCCTTGATCAGGGACAGGCCCGGCCCGACCTCGTCGGCGCCGTCGACGGTCAGGTCGATCGACTTGACGTCGTCCAGGGTCGCCAGGGCGATGCCCAGCTCGCGAGCCAGGTTGGCGGTGGCTTCCGATGTCGGCACGCCCCGGATGTCCAGCTTGCGCGCCGCCAGCGCCTTGACGAACCAGGCCGCGGTCGAGCCGGTGCCCAGGCCCACGACCATGCCGGCCTCCACGAGCTGGGCGGCCGCCTCGCCCGAAATCCGCTTCTGATCGTCCGCGCTCATTGGCTGTCCTTCCTGGCCTTCTGGGCCGTCTTCATGGCCCGGAACCTGGTCGCCCAGCCTGGCTTGTCGCTCTGCACGCCGCGTCCCAGCGCCAGCGCGCCGTCCGCGACGTCGCGGGTGATCACCGAGCCCGAGCCGGTCATCGCCCCCTCCCCGACCCGCACCGGAGCCACCAGGGCGGTGTTGGAGCCGATGAAGGCGTTCGCGCCGACATGGGTCTCGAACTTGTCGAAGCCGTCATAGTTACAGAAGATCGTGCCCGCCCCGATGTTGGCCTTCGGGCCGACCGAGCCGTCGCCCAGGTAGGACAGGTGGTTGGCCTTGGCGCCGGCCCCGACCTTGACCTTCTTGACCTCGACGAAGTTGCCGATGTGGGCGTCCGGGCCGATCTCGGCCCCGGGGCGCAGGCGGGCGTAGGGACCGATCAGGGCCCCCTCGCCAACCGCCGCGCCCTCCAGGTGGCTGAAGGCCTTGATCACCGCCCCGGTCGCGACGCTGACGCCGGGTCCGAACACCACGAACGGCTCGACCGTGACGCCAGCGGCGAGCTGGGTGTCCCAGCTCAGGTGCACGGTGTCCGGCGCCGGCATGGTCACGCCCTCGACCAGGAAGGCGGACCGGCGGGCGGCCTGCCAGACCGCCTCGGCGGCGGCCAGCTCGGCTTGAGAATTGACGCCCTGCACCGAGGCTTCCGGGGCGAAGGCTGCGCGGGTCGACAGCGACCGGTCGTGCGCCAGGCCGACCACGTCGGTCAGATAGTATTCGCGGTTGGCGTTGTCGTTGCCGACATTGGCCAGCAGGTCGAACAGCAGGGCGCGGTCGGCGGCCAGGACGCCGGAATTGCAGTGCCTGACCTGCTTGACCGTGTCGTCGGCGTCCTTGGCCTCGACGATCCGCAGCAGCACGTGGCCGGGGGCCAAGATCAGCCGGCCGTAGGCGCCTGGGTTGGCCGCTTCGAAGCCCAGCACCGCCACGTCGGCGCCCTTGGCCCGCAGATCGAACAGCGGCTCGATCACCGGGGCGCTCAGCAGGGGGCAATCGGCGAAGGTCACCACCACGTCGCCGTCGAAGTCGGCCAGGGCCTCGCGGGCGGCCAGCACGGCATGGCCGGTGCCCTGGGGCGGATCCTGCAGCACGGTCGCGCCCTCGCCCAGGCGCTTGCGGGCATGCTCCCCGACCTGCGGGCTGTGGGCCCCGACCACCACCACGATGCGCTCGCAATCCAGGGCCTGGGCGGTGTCGATGGCGTGGTCCAGCAGGCTCCGGCCGCCGATCCGGTGAAGCACCTTGGGCGTCGGCGACTTCATCCGCGTGCCTTGGCCGGCGGCCAGGATAACGGCCGCGCGAGGGCGGGCCGGCGACGGAACGGCGTTGGTCATGGGCGAAGCGACTCCCGAAGCGCGGACCAAAGTTGCATTAGCCGCGCGTTTAGCCGAAAGGCCAGAGCCATGCATGCCCAGAACGACATTCCCAAGGCCGAGATTTTGAAGGGCGCGACGATCGTCTTCGATCTGGACGGCACCCTGGTCGACACCGCCCCGGACCTGGTGGCCTCGCTGAACCTGATCCTCGCCGAGGAGGGCCTGCCGGCCCTGCCGTTCGACGACGTGCGCAAGATGGTCGGCCGCGGGGCCAAGGCCCTGCTGGAGCGCGGCTTCGCCGCCGCCGGCGCGCCGCTGGACGCCGACCAGGCCCCCAAGCTGGTGGAGCGCTTCATCGCCCTCTATCTGGGCCGCATCGCCCACGAGAGCGGCCCCTTCCCCGGCGTCGTCGAGGCCCTGGTCGCCCTGCGCGCGGCCGGCGCCCGGCTGGCGGTCTGCACCAACAAGCTGACCCATCTGTCGGTCGCCCTGCTCGACGCCCTGGACCTGACCCAGTACTTCGACGCCGTGGTCGGGGCCGACAGCGCCCCCGCCGCCAAGCCCGACCCGCGCCACCTGCTGGCCACGATCGCGGCCGTGGGCGGCGACCCGGCCCGGGCCGTGATGGTCGGCGACAGCATCAACGACGCCCTGGCCGCCAAGGCCGCCAACGTGCCGACCCTGCTGGTCACGTTCGGCTACACCGAGGCCCCGGTCGAGACCCTGGGCGGAGACCTGTTGATCGACGCCTTCTCCGACGCGCCGGCGGCCTGCGTCACGCTTCTGACCTCCCGCGGCGCCCGAAACGCCGAGCTTTAGCATCGAAGGGCGCCGGGCCCGCCAAGGACTAGAGCAAACCGCGCGATATAGGGATCGCGCGGTTTGCTCTAGCTTTTGTTTTCGCATCGCTTTTGCGGAAAACCGGCGTCCACTTTTCCGCGCGATGCTCTAGTCAGCCCGCCTTGCCGACCTCGCGAACGACGTCCAGGAACGCCCGCAGGGCCAGCGGCGCCGCGCGATGCCCGGGATAATAGACCGCCACGGCTTCCGTCGCGCGCAGCCAGGGCGACAGGACTTCGCGCACCTGACCCGTCGCCAGCGCCGCGGCGGCCGCCGGCTCGGCCACATAGGCCACGCCCAGCCCCTCGACAGCGGCGTCGACCATCAGGTCCTCGTCGTCGAGAATGATCGACCCGGCCGTATCGATGGTCAGGACCTGACCATCCCGCTCGAACTCCCAGCGATAGAGCCTGCCGCTCGGCAGGCGGTGGCCGATGCAGCGATGCGCCCCGAGGTCGTCGGGCGTGGTCGGCGCGCCGGCGCGATCGAGGTAGGCGGGCGAGGCGACGCACATGAACCGCAGCGGACGGGTCAGCGGAACGGCGATCATGTCCCGCGGGATCGATCCGACAAGCCGCACCCCGGCGTCGAACCCGCCGGCGACGATGTCGATCAGCTCGCCGTCGACGACGATGTCCACGGTGACGTCGGGGTGGCGCTGCGCCAGGCGCGGCAGCACCTCCCTGACGATCAGCGCCGCCGCCACGCGCGGGGCGTTGACGCGAACGAGGCCCGCCACCCCGCCGCGGAATCCGGCCACGCTTTCCAAGGCTTCGTCCAGCGAGGCGAGCGCCGGCCGCAGGCGGGCCAGCAGCTGGAAGCCGGCTTCCGTCGGCGAAACGCTCCTGGTCGTCCGGTTCAGCAAGCGCATGCCCATGCGCGTCTCGAGGGCCCGCATGGCATGGCTCAGGGTGGAGGGCGCGGCGCCCAGTTCATCCGCCGCGCGACGGAAGCTGCGGTGGGTGGCGACCACCACGAAGGCCGTCAGGTCGTTGAGCGAAGGGCGCGACATTGATGGTGATTCTACATCAGCTCATGCGCATTCCAAATTCTAATCCAGCAATCGCCAAGCCCCTATTTCGCCTCGGCCGGCGGGTTTTCCCCGCCTGGCCAACCGAAAGGAACGAGACATGACCCAGCGCGACGCCATCTTCCCCGCCGACCGGCACGCCCTCTACGATATCCACCAATACTCGGCGGCCATCCGCTCCGGCGACCTGCTCTTCGTTTCCGGCCAGGTCGGCAGCCGCGAGGACGGCTCGCCCGAGCCCGTGTTCGAGGACCAGGTCCGCCGGGCGTTCGCCAATCTTCGCGCAGTCCTGGCCGCCGCGGGCGCCGACCTTGGCGACGTCGTGGACGTGACCACCTTCCACACCGATCCGGAGGCGCAGATCGAGACGGTGCTGGCGATCCGCGCCGAGGAGATCGGGGATCCGCCCTACCCGAACTGGACGGCCGTCGGCGTGACCTGGCTG
This sequence comes from Caulobacter sp. BE254, assembly GCF_031457295.1. Taxonomy (NCBI): domain Bacteria; kingdom Pseudomonadati; phylum Pseudomonadota; class Alphaproteobacteria; order Caulobacterales; family Caulobacteraceae; genus Caulobacter; species Caulobacter sp. BE254. Next base: position 34,364 of record NZ_JAVDWJ010000013.1, read on the forward strand.
GCCGGCTTCGATTTCGAGATCAAGGCCATCGCCCGCATTCCGCGGTGATCACCGGCGACGCTCCATCGAACGCTTCCAGGCCGCAGGACATGGCCCCATTGGCCGGGGCGGCGTTGACGCATGCCGAGCGGCGCGATGCACGCCGGAAGTCCGCCCGACGAAGATCGCCGCCCCACGGTTCGAGGGTCACGGACAAGGTTATGAACGCCGAAAGCCAGTTCGCTAGCGAAGCGTCGGCGTTCCGAACTGCGCCACAAGTTGGCTCCACGGCGCGACGATCCCGTTGTCGGTATTGCCCAGGCACACCAGCGTCAGATCCTCGTCGAGATAGCGGGTCAACATCGCGTTGAAGCCGTTGATGCCGCCGCTATGGTTGGCGGTGGGCCTGCCGTGGAAGGTCGTCATCTCCCAGCCCAGGCCGTAATTATCGTTCGTCGCAAAGGCCGGCGGCTTGCCCGGATCGAACCCCGGCGGCCACCAGCGTGCGTCGCCGACCAGGGCGCCGCTCTTGGTTCTGGCCGGCCGCGTCATTTCGGCGACCGAGGCGGCCGACACGACTTGGCCACCGAAAAACGCGGCGGACCAGCGGAGCATATCGACCGCCGAGCTCCGTATGGCGCCCGCTGACAGCGGCAGCCGGTCCATATAGTCGGCATGACGAAACGCCCCTGGCTTGCCGTCCTTGAGCGAATAGCCATCGGCGCGGTGAGGCGCCACATCCAACGGATCGTCAACGGCCGTGGAGGTCATGCCGCAGGGCGCGAAAATGCGCTCCTTCAAGAACTGGGCGTAGGCGAACCCCGAGGTCTTCTCGATCACCCCGGCGAGCAGCACGTAGCCGCCATTGCTGTAGCTATATTTCGTGCCGGGATCGAAATCGTAGAGCGGCCGCATCTCGGGGATGCCGCGCGCGAACTCGTCGGCCGTGGACCATTTGCCGAAGGCCGGCGGGTAGCCGCCTTGAGCGTAGTCGTGCAGCCCCGCGGTATGGGACAGCAACTGCCGCAGCGTGATCTCCCGCGCGCGAGGGATCTGGGGATAGAAATCGGCGAGCGATTGTTCGAGATCCAGCTTGCCCGCCTCCTTCAGCAGCATCATGGCGGTCGCGGTAAAGGTCTTGGTGATCGAGGCGATGCGGAAGACGCTGTTTTCATCCGCGCGCGTGCCGGTCTCAAGATTGGCGAAGCCATAGCCCTTCGCGAACAAGGGCCCGTCGCGGTCGCCGATGGCGATCGCGAGACCGGCCACCGTTCCGGCCTGGACCGCCTGTTGGGCGATGGGATCGACCCGAGCCGCCAGATCCTTGGCGCGACCACGCGCCATCGCAGGCGTAGCGAGCGCGGCCATGCCCAAGGCGATCGATTTCAGCGTTTCGCGCCGGGTTGCGGCGCGGGTTGTCGCCCGTGACGGCTCATCGGCTCGCACCCTCAACACCCTCCCCTCACGAGGGATCGCCCCCGGTTTTCAGACCCGTCGAGAGAATTCCGGGGAATGCCCTCAGACCGACGCAGGCCATCGCCGCAGGCCGAGTCGCTTCCCAAAAACTCCGTGCGTGCACGCCTGAGCGCCATGGCTGATCACTCCTGCAGGCCCCGCGATCGGCGCGGATTGGACGTCCGGCGACCGCGCCGGCGTCGGTGAAACGAGCATCCCAACCAAGTCTGCGGCTGGCGACGCTTGGCGCCCCCCGATCAGAGCCTGCGGCGTCACCCCGTCAATTTAAGGATGTGTAATGTTCTCGACAGCGCCCCAGGCGCCGTCGTTCAGACTCCGCTCCTGACAACCGTTTCCGCCCCCGCAATTCCTGCGCCTATTTTGCCGGACCCGGCGTGAGCCTGGAGACGGCGAAGGCGGCCAAGAAGGCGCATCTGGCCGCCAAGCTTCACCTGACGGCCGGACAACGGGTGCTGGACATCGGCTGCGGCTGGGGTGGTCTGGCGCTGGAGTTGGCTCGCACGCATGGAACGCGGGTGTTCGGCGCGACCCTTTCGGCCGAGCAACTGTCGATCGCCCGGAACCGCGCCGAGGCCGAAGGTCTGTCCGACCTGGCCCAGTTCGGCCTGGTCAATTATCGCGATCTGATCGGCCCCTTCGATCGGATCATCTCCGTGGGCATGCTCGAACATGTCGGCGCGCGCCACCTGGAAGCCTATTTCCGGCAGGTCGCTCGCCTGCTCGCCGATGACGGCGTTGCGGTCGTCCACGCGATCGGCGACCGCGGCCCGCCGGGGGTCACCCAGCCGTTCATCAGGAAGTACATCTTTCCCGGCGGCTACATCCCCTCGCTTTCGGAGGTCACCGCGGCCGTCGAGCGGACCGGCCTGTGGATCACCGACATCGAGATCCTGCGCTTGCATTACGCCGAGACGCTCCGGCGCTGGCGCGAACGGTTCCTGCGAGAGAGAGAGGCGATCGCGGCGTTGTACGACGAGCGGTTCGGCCGGATGTGGGAGGTCTATCCGTGCATGAGCGAACTGGCGTTCCGCTATCCCGACTGCATGGTCTTCCAGATTCAACTGACCAAACGCGTCGACGCCCTGCCGCTGACCCGCGACTACATCCACGATCTGGAACAGACTCCGCCCCTTTCCATGGCGCGACGAGCCGCGGGCTGAGGAACCTTCCCTTGGTGGAGCGCTTAAATCCTGGCGAGCATGGTCAGGATGGAAGGCATGGCGGACATCTCCTGCATCGTCTGCGTCTATAACGAGGGGGATCGCCTGCGAGACATCCTGTTGGCGGTGGACGGACACCCCGCTCTCAAGGAGGTGATCGTTGTCGATGACGGCTCGACGGACGGCGCCGACGTCCTGCTGCGGGCCTATCCCCATGTCCGTGTGATCGCGTACGGCGCCAATCGCGGCAAGACCTATGCCATGAGCCAGGGCGTCGCCGCGGCGACCGGCGAATTCCTGATGTTCCTGGATGCCGACCTCTCCGGCCTCGGACGCCAGGAGATCGACCGGCTGGCCGTCCCGATCGTGACCAAGCGCGCGGAGGTCAGCATCAGTCTGCGTCGCAATAGCTTGCCGCTGTATAGACTGATCGGACTGGACTTCGTGTCCGGAGAGCGGGTGATCCCAGCCTGGCTGGTCCGTGATCAGGTCGGCGTCATGAAGGCCCTGCCGCGCTGGGGCGGCGAGGCCTTCATCAACCGGCGGATCATCGAGGCTGGCCTGCGCGTCGCGGTCGTCGACTGGCCCGGCGTGACCAACATCCGCAAGCACCGCAAGGTCGGGCGTGTCCGTGGCATGCTGGCCGAAGGTCGGATGGTCGGCGACGCCCTGCGCGTTCTGTCGCCAGTCGGAGTGGTGGGTCAGAACATCGCGCTCTTGAATTTGGTCGTGGGACGCCGGCGAGCCATCGGCGAGCGTTGGTCGATGGCCCCACGAGTCTTGACGACAGGCCTCTCGACATCCGGCCAGATATGGCGCCGCCTGGAACAGGCCATGGCCGCCGGGTTTCGTCGCGGCAAGCCTATGGAGACGAATGCGATGGCCAAATCCGCCGCCGCACAGGGTCGGTCGGCTTGGAAACGTCCGCAGGGGCCTCGATGAGGCCTATATGGCTGCGCTGATGACCGCCAATGGTGGTGCTCGGTCGAAGGCTGGTCGCTAAGATCATCGACCACGACCCCCGCCGGGCTGACCGTCCAGTCGAGCCGGGGACGCGCTTACGGCCCGTCGTTCCAACGCGCCTTGACGGCGTCGCTGATCAGTTCGAGCCAAAGACGGACCTGGGTGAAGACTAGAAATTCGTCGTGGACGCGTTGTTGAGCGCTCCTCGCCAGCACTTCCCGCTTCGGCTGGTCTCGCAAAAGCCCGTCCAGGGTTCGCGCGATCTCGGCCGGATCTTCCGGGTTTTCGACGAGACAACCATCGAGGCCAGGGCGGATCTGCTGGCGCAGTCCGGCGGCGCGCGAGCCCATCACGGCGACCTGCTTCCACATGGCCTCGGTCACGGTCAGCCCAAAGCCCTCGCTCAGCGAGTTTTGCGCCACCACGTCCGAGCAACGTTGGAGAGCGTTGACCATCAAGGCGTTGTACTTTTGCGAGCTCATCGGCAGGGAGAGGATGACGATCGCCTCCTGCAGGGCGGGCTCCAGACGAGCATAGGCTTCGGCGATCTCCGCCAGCACCTCCTGGGCCTCCGGATCGTCGGCGATCGCCGCCGGATCCGGGCCGGCCAGGACCAGGCGGGCCAACGCCAGCACTCGGCGATCCCAGCCATTGAGGTCCGCCCGGCCAGCCAGGCCCCGTTTGAGGGCGACGAACCCCATCATCAGCGGCAGGAAACCCTTCAGCCGGTCCCAGCGCGACACCTGGGTGACGATCGGCCGGACCAGCAGGCCGATATCCTCTCGCGCCGAAGCCAGCGCCCAGGTTCCATCCGCCCTGAGCCGGCGCGCCGGATCGGGAAAGGCCGGCGTCAGCAGCGGACCGATCGGCTTGATCAGGCCGGCGTTGGCGAGGATACCGACCAGCTTGTGGATCGGCAGCTCGCGGTTCTTGTGGCTGAGCGGGTCGATGGCCGGATGGATGGTGGTCGCCCGGCCGGCCAGGCAGCCCGGAATATAGTCCGGGGCCGAGAACACCGCGCGATCGTAGGCCGAGGCGTAGTCGCCGAGGAACGCCCAGGCGGCGCGCGTTTGCCGAGTCTCGTGGTCCAGGCCGATGTGACACTGCCAGATCGCCGCGATGTCCATCGTCTCGCGCAGCATGGCCCCGGCGCCCATCGGCTGCGGATCATGGACGACCACGACATCGCCAGGCGCGATCTGGGCCCGCAGCGCATCGGCGACGTCGCGGCTCACGCGCTCGTAAAGCCCGCGCTCGGCCGGGCCGAGGCCAGCCTCCCCCTGTCCATGAATGAGATTGTGCAGCCGCTTGGTGAGCCGGAAGAAGTCGGGTTCGGCGGTCTTCATCACCAGCCACCGGGTGTCGACGCCGAGCTCGCGCATCAATCCGATCAGCGGGGGCAGCAGTTCGGCCACCCCGCCGCCGCGCTCCGTGCTGTTGACCATCCAGATCCGGCGCTTGTGGAGGAGCGGGACCAGCCGGCGCGCTTCGCGCCGCAGGTCTCGCACCACGGAGCTCAACTGCGCGACGGCCTCATAGTCTTCCAACGAAAGATGGCGCCGCGGTTCGGTCCGATCTGCCATGTCAGCGTCCAGAAGCGATCCCCCGACATTCAAGCCGCCAGACCGCCCGGGGTTCATTCGGCGACGCAAATCAGCGGTGACGGCTTGAGGCGGAACTCGCCCCGAGGATCGAGGGTTTGTTTTGATTCCCCTGTCGAACGCCGGAGTGGATCGGATGATCGAGATCCTGGCCTCACCAGACCACGTCGTGGCCATGAAGCTATCGGGAACCGTCAGCGGCCACGACTATGATCGGGTCGTCGCCGAGGTGGACGCCAAGCTCGATGGTCACGACCGCATCGGTGTGTTGGTCGATCTGACCGGGTTTGAGGACATGACCCTGGAAGCCGGCGCGAAGGACGCCCGCTACGGCCTCAGGCACCTGTGGGAACTCAAACGCTTTCCGCGCGAGGCGGTGATCACCGACAAGGAGTGGGTGCGGGCTCTGGCCCGTATCGCCAGCCCGCTCGTGCCGCACGTGGAAGTCCGGACGTTCGATCCAGGCCAACAGGCGCTGGCCATGTCCTGGGTTTCCGATATTCACCCCTGATCGCGACGCAGCGGGCCGGCGTCGTGTTTCCCAGGCGCCTACGATCCCGACGCCCTGTGCCCATGCGCCGGGAGACGCGGCTCCGCCGACATGGATCTGACATAGGCCGCGATTTGCACGATCTGCCGTCGGGGGATGATCCCGGCGAAGGCCGGCATGCCGTTGGGACGCCCCTCGGCGATCGAGGCGCGGATCGATGCGGGGTCGCCGCCATAGCGCCAGGTGTCGTCCATCAGGACCGGGCTGATGTCGCCGCCGCCGCGGGCATGGCAGCCGTCGCAATTGAACAACTGGTAGAGGCGTTCGCCGCGGTCGATTTCCGACATCGGATCCGGCGCAAGCCTTGGCCGGCCAAGCTCCGCCCTTCGACCCGGCGGAAGTCACTAGCGCTGTTTTCACTGCGTCGATTTCGCTCGGCCCGAGCTCCGCCAGGGCGACCGCCCCCACAGGCGCTTGTCTCGATTGAGCGCAGGAATCCAGCGACCTGGTGCTCGGCCAGCGCCCAGGCGACGTCGTTCACGTGGTCGTTCTCGAAGCGATAGATGACCTTCTCGGAGATCACCTCGCGCACTGCGGAGCCGCGGGAGCCGCGGGAGCCGCGCACAGCGAGAGCCCGGCGTTGCCCTTTCGGGTGCGCGTCGGGCTCTCTTTGGGGCCGGCTTCATTCCCATTTCTGGTGGTGATCCGACCTCGATCATACGGCTTTCGCCCAATGATCAGCCTATCAACGTCCTCGCCGTTCCGCAGGTTCCCCACGCATCAAAAATTTTGAATGGCTGGACCAGCGCGGGCTGTCGGTTCCGGCTGGCCGGTAGGAACGGACGGCTGTCGGCCGGCGTTGGAAGGCGCCCCCCCTGAACATTCGGAGGCCGTCATGACCAGATCCAAGCACTCGCCGTCCGGCCACACGCCGACCACCCTGCCCCGTGACGACCTGGAGGACAATCCGGGTATCGGCGCCTCCAAGGGCACGACCATCTCGGGCGAGGACCCTGAGGTTCTCGAAGGCGAGAACACCTATGAGGGCGATGTCGAGAACGACACCGACGCCACCGGCGCGATCACGCCCCAGCGACGTCACCGCACAAACCCGTGAAGCGACTTCTCCGCTGACCTTCATGTGAGGGTCCTTGTCGGATGGCTGGCCTGGGAAGTCAGGCTCGGACGCCGGAGCGATCCTTGGTCTGTCGGCGCTCGATTGGTCGGAGAGATCCGTGCGGAGACGTCGCGGGCTTGGTCCTGAGCGGCGCCATCATCGTCGTGGAGAGAACCGCGTAGGCGGCGTCGCGTTGCGATGTTCGTAGGGCTGTGGAAATGGCTCGCACGAACCGCCGTGCGGATTGTGCGTTCAAGTCCGGTCGTGTCCGGCGTCTTAGCGCACGCCGGAGAGGCAAAGGCATTCACCTGCTCAAACGCCGATGGGCGGAATGCCGCTGCAGGGTAGTCCGTGTTCAGAAATGAGCCTTCCGGAAGGAACAACGGCGATGCTCGATTTGGGCCCCGATCGCGAAAGAATGGTGGATCGACAACTGGCGCGGCGCGGCGTGAGCGATAGCCACGTCCTCGACGCCATGCGCGAGGTGCCGCGCGAGGCGTTCGTTCCGGAGGGCCTGCAGGAATTCGCCTACGAGGACACGCCCCTGCCCATCGAAGCGGGCCAGACCATTTCCCAACCCTATATCGTCGGCTTGATGATCGAAGCCGCGGAGATCCGGCCGGGTGATCGGGTGCTCGAAATCGGCGCCGGTTCGGGCTATGCGGCCGCGGTGATCAGCCGGATCGCCGATCGGGTCTACGCCATCGAGCGGCACGATGAGCTCACCGTCCTCGCGGCCAATCGTTTGCAGCGGCTGGGCTATGACAATGTCGAGCTGCGCACCGGCGACGGCACCCACGGGTGGCTCGAGGCGGCGCCGTTCGATGCGATCCTTGCGGCCGCCGGCGGTCCGGCGATTCCGCAGGTGCTGAAGGACCAACTCGACATCGGCGGGCGTCTCGTCATGCCTGTCGGCGAGACTCAGCGCGATCAGCGCCTGATCAAGGTGACGCGGATCAGCGCCACGCATTTCGAGGAGGAAGACCTCGGCGGGGTGATGTTCGTGCCCCTGATCGGCGAGCATGGCTGGTCCAGGGATGAGCAGGAACATCTGCGATCACGTCGCGCGCCCGAGCCCCGCAGTTTCCGCGAACCCATGCCCGAACCGTCGATCTCCGACCAGATCGCGACCGCCGCGGAGCCGCTGCCCGACATCGACGATCCGGCGTTCGGCCATATGATGGACCGCTTCGCGAAAGCCCGGGTGGTGCTCCTGGGCGAAGCCAGCCACGGGACTTCCGAGTTCTATCGGGCGCGGGCGGCCATTACCCGCCGGTTGATCGAGGAGCACGGCTTCACCATCGTCGCCGCCGAGGCCGATTGGCCGGATGCGGCAAGCCTCGACCGTTATGTTCGAGACAGGCCCGCGCCGCCGCACGCCGAGCCGGCGTTCCGCAGGTTCCCCACCTGGATGTGGCGCAACACCGACGTGGAGGCGTTCATCGAAGGCCTGCGCGCCTGGAACCTGGATCGGCCGACGGAGGAGCGAGCCGGCTTCTATGGGCTCGACCTCTACAATCTCTCCGCCTCGATCCGCGCGGTGTTGGACTATCTCGACAAGGTGGATTCGGAAGCCGCGTCGGTGGCGCGCCAGCGTTATGGCTGCCTGACGCCCTGGGCCAAGGAGCCACAGGTCTATGGTCGCATGGCGCTCACGTCGGGGTTCGCGCTTTGCGAGGCCGGCGTGGTGAAGATGCTCGGCGAACTTTTGGCCAGCAAGCTCGACTATGTCGGGCGCGACGGCGAAACCTTCCTCGACGCCACGGCCAACGCGCGACTGGTCAAGAACGCCGAAGCCTATTACCGGGCCATGTACTACGGTTCGGCGCAGAGCTGGAACCTGCGTGACACCCACATGTTCGAGACGCTCTGCGCGATTCTGGACGCGAAGGGCCCGCGATCCAAGGCCGTGGTCTGGGCGCATAATTCTCACATCGGCGACGCTTCCAAGACCGAGATGGGGCTCGTGCGCGGGGAGTTGAACATCGGCCAGCTCTGCCGCGAGCGGTTCGGCAAGGACGCCGCCCTGATCGGCTTCGGGACCCACGCCGGCACGGTCGCCTGCGCGGACGACTGGGATGGGCCCGTGCAGGTGAAGCGGGTCAATCCTTCGCGGCCGGACAGCTATGAACGGCTGGCGCACGACAGCGGGATCGGCCGTTTCCTGCTCGACGTGCGCGAAGGGGTCCACGAGCCATTGCGTTACCGCCTGCTCGCGCCGCGCCTGGAGCGGTTCATCGGCGTGATCTATCGGCCCGACACTGAACGCTGGAGCCACTACTCCGCCTGTTCGCTGCCGCAACAGTTCGACGCCTACATCTGGTTCGACGAGACCACGGCGGTCACGCCCCTGCCGACCCGCATGCGCGAAGGCCCGGAGGAGACCTACCCCTTCGGCCTGTAAGGCGCGAAGCGGCCGCGAAACCCGACGAGCGCACGTCCCTATTCGCCGCTCGTCTGCTTGCCCGTTATTCGCCAGAAACGCCGCGAAGAGAACCGAACGAAAGATGATCAAGGGGGTGGCCTACCCCGCGCGGGCCAACGCTCCAGTCCCGCCCCCGCTACCGCTTTCGTTGCCGGAACGTCTCACGCCAACACCCGCAAGCGCTTTGTATTATGGGCACTTGCGGTCCCGGATCGACCGGGCTATACGCCCTGCCTCTCGCGGTGATTTCTCGCCTTCACCGACGCAGCGGATGCTTAGCTCAGCGGGAGAGCACCTCGTTCACACCGAGGGGGTCGCAGGTTCAATCCCTGCAGCATCCACCATTTTCTCCTCTCTCAGAGACAGACGCAGCTCGCTATAGGCCGCCACCAGGGCGTCCTGCCGAAGGCGAGGTTGCGGCCGCTGGGATTGGGCAGCACCCAGGCGACGGCGCCGCCGAAGGGCTGGGCCTGCCGGCCCCAGGGCACGGCCCGGCGCCAGCCGCCAGGCGGGGGCCGACCTGCACCCGGAGAAGCCGATCACCAGCGCCACGCTGTTCTCGGCCATCGGCCAGGCCTTCGAGGCGGCCAAGGGCGCGTCGGAATCCCTGGCCGCCGAGGCCTGATCGGCGGCGAAAGCCCCCGATCTTTACGCGCCCTTCGCACATCTTCCGGCATGGTGCGGCAACAGCGGTCATTCGGCGATTTCATGAGCTTGGCGTCTTCCTCGGCGGCTTTCGCAACGACTTTCCAGGCCTCGGCCGAGGCCAATGGAGGCGCTCGGATCGGCGCGCGCCTTGAGGCGGCCCGCCAGGTGGTGGAAGCCCGCTTCCTCGAAGCCGGCGACGTCTTGTCGCGGGCCGTCGACGGCGTCGGCGCGCTGATCGCCGGCCTGGACGCCATCCGCGCCAATCTCGACGCCGAGACGGTGACGGCGACCACCGGGGAACTGATCCAGGCCGCCGAGACGTTGAAATCGCTGCCCCAGAGCCTGGGCGTCCGCCGCGACCGTGTCGGCGAGCTGGTCAAGTTCAGCGACGGCCTAGCCGGGCGCATCGCCGACATGCGCCAGCATCTGGCCTATCTCCGGGTCTTCGCGATCAACATCAAGATCACCTCCGGCGGCATCGCCGCGGCCGGTCCCGAGTTCGCGATCTTCGCCCAGGAGATCTACGACTGCATCGAGATGGGCGGGGCCCAGCTGGACGCCCTGAACAACGACCTGACCAAGCTCGACCAGACCCTGCGCGGCGCCCTGGCGCACGAGCAGAACCTGGCCAGGAGCTGCGCCGACCTGCTGCCTGCGGTGCCCGAAGCCCTGACCGCCAGCGCCGCCGCCATCGCCGACCACCACGGCCGGATCGCCAGCGTCGCGGTCAGCGTCGCCGCCCTGGCCCGCGACGTGCAGAAGAAGGTCGGCGGCGGCCTGGCGGCCCTGCAGATCGGCGACATCACCCGCCAGCGGATCGAGCACGTTCAGGCCGGGCTGCGCTTCCTGGACGAGGCGACCGAGATCGCCGCCCTGCCTCCCGGGCCGCGCCAGCGCGCCCAGGCCTTCGTGCACCGACTGCTCGGCGCCCAGCTGTCGGCCATGGCCGAGGACTTCCACCGCGAGGTGGCTCGTATCGGCCACAACGTGATCGGCATGGCCGCCGACGCCACCGAGCTGTTGCGCCTGCGTGACCTGGCTTCAGGCCAGACCGCGAACCAAGCGGGCGCCGAGACCAATTTCCTGCGCGACCTCGAAGGCAGTGTCGGACAGGCCCTGGGCCTGGTCGGCGACATGACCGCCGGCGAGCGGGCCGCCGAGGACGTCAGCCGTTCGGCGGCGGTCTCGGCCCGCGAACTGACCGAGCGCATCGCCGGCATCCAGAACATCCGCGCCGACGTGCAGATGATGGCGCTCAACACCACGCTGAAATGCAGCCGCATCGGCGAGACCGGCAAGCCGCTGGGCGTCATCGCCGTCGAGCTGCGCCAGCATGCCATCCACCTGGAGAAGTCGGCCGCCCAGACCACCAGCTCCCTGGAAGGCCTGTTCAACGCCGCCGAGGCCCTGGGCCAGCGCGGCGACCGGCCTGAAGGCGAGGACGGCAAGGCCGCGGCCGCCGCCGCCGTGCTGAGCGGCGCGGTCGCCCGCATCGGCAAGGCCGGCGACGGCGTCGACAGCGCCCTGACCGCCGTGGCCCGCCAGGGCGCTGAGGTCGTCGACATGCTGCGCCGCGCCGCCGAGCGCTTCGACTTCCACAAGCAGATCGGCTCGGTGCTCGACGCCGCCGCCAACCAACTTCTGGACATGGCTGGCGACGACGAGATCCCTACCGACGATATCGCCCACGCCCTGCGCCCGCTGCTCGACCGGCTGGCCAAGCAATACACCATGGCCCAGGAGCGCGAGGTCCATCGCGCCTTGACCGAGAGTCTGGTCGCGGCGTCCGCGACGGAGGTCGAGATCATCGCCCCGCCGGTGGACGACGAGGACGACGTGCTGTTCTAGGGATTTGCGACGGAGGACGCCCCCTACCGGCTGGCCGCGCGCAGCACTTCGCCCGCCAGACCTTGCAGCGGAACCACTCGGTCGACGCAGCCCAGGGCGATGGCTTCCTTGGGCATGCCGAACACCACCGAGGTGGCCTCGTCCTGGGCCAGGGTGAAGGCGCCGGCCTGCTTCATCTCGGCCAGTCCGCGCGCGCCGTCGTCGCCCATGCCGGTCATGATCACGCCCACCGCGTTCGATCCGGCCGACCGGGTCGCCGAGCGGAACAGGACGTCCACGGACGGTCTGTGGCGCGACACCAGCGGGCCGTCCTTGACCGAGACGTAGTAGCGGGCCCCGCTACGCTCCAGCAGGGTGTGCTTGTTGCCCGGCGCGATCAGCACCCGGCCGCGCCGCACGGTGTCGCCGTCCTCGGCCTCCTTGACCTCGACCGCGCACAGGCTGTCCAGCCGACGGGCGAACGAGGCGGTGAACTTCTCGGGCATGTGCTGGACGATGACCATGCCGGGAGAATCCGGCGGCAGGCTTTCCAGCAGGACGCGCAGCGCCTCTGTGCCGCCGGTCGAGGCCCCGACGCAGACCACGCTTTCGGTGGTGCGCGCCATGGCCTTGACGCCTGTGGGGGGCGGCAGCATGGCGTCGGCGGTCAGCTTCTTTTCGGGCCCGTGGTCCGGGCGGGCGAACTGCGGCGTCGGGCGCCGGGACCCGGCCAGCTTTGCGCCGGCCGCGGCCTTGACCGCGTCGCAGATGCGGATCTTGGACTCCAGCAGGTGGTCGGCCACGCCGACCTTCGGCTTGAGGATGATATCGACCGCGCCGGCCTCCAGCGCCTGCAGCAGGGTTTCCGACCCCGCCTCGGTCAGGGACGAGCACATCACCACCGGGATCGGCTTCTGGGCCATCAGCTTGCGCAGGAAGGTGATGCCGTCCATGCGCGGCATCTCGACGTCCAGGGTGATGACATCGGGGATCTCCTCGGCGATGCGCTTGGCGGCGACGAAGGGATCGGACGCGACGCCCAGCACCTCGATCTGCGGATCGGATTCCAGGATCGAGGTCAGGGTCTGACGCACCGTGGCCGAGTCGTCGATGATCAGGACACGGATCTTGCGGACCACGGACATGAGCTATCGCTTCTGGAAGACCGTATTGGCGATCTGGACGACGGGCAGGTCGATGCCGACGATGGACTCCGAATGGCCCAGGAACAGATACCCCCCAGGCGCCAGATGGTTGCACAGCCGGCTCAGCACCCTGGCCTGGGTGGGCTTGTCGAAATAGATCAGGATGTTGCGGCAGAAGATGACGTCCAGGTCGGTCTCGACCGGATAGGCGTCGTCCATCAGGTTCAGGCGGCCGAAGGCCAGCTTGGACCGCAGGTGCGGCTTGATCCGCACCTCGTTGCGCGACGCGTCGCGGGCGCGCATCAGGTAACGCTGGCGACGGGCCATGGAGACCGGCTCGATCATCTGCTCGGAGAACCGCCCGGCGATCGCCTGGCCCAGCACCTCGGTGCAGATGTCGGTGCAGAGGATCGAGTAGTCGATGCCGCGCTGCCTTTCGCAGAACTCGTCCAGGATCATGGCCAGGGTGTAGGGCTCGGCGCCGGTCGAGCAGGCCGCGCTCCAGATCCTGATCTCCTTCCTGATCTCCTTCTTGCCCTTGGCGGCCAGGGCCGGCAGACCTTTGGCGACCAGAAAATCGAAATGGGCCGGCTCGCGGAAGAACTCGGTCTTGTTGGTGGTCACCGCGTCGATCAGGTGAATGACCTCGGCCTCCATCCCGTTCTCTTCGAACAGGTAGCGGCAATAGGCGTTGACGTCGTCGATCCGCGTCGCCCGCATCCGGCGGCGCAGGCGGCCTTCCAGCATGGTGCGCTTGTTGGCCGGCATCTTGATGCCGCTGTAGTCGTGGATGAACGTCGCCAGGCGTTGGAAATTGCGGGCGCTCAGCTGTTCGACTTCAGGGGCTTGCAGCGCGGCGGCGGCTTGTCTCGACACGGGCGTCTCCGTTCGCGGCGCCGTCGCGCCGCTGGCTGTGCGGGCGGCCCGTCCGGCCGCCGGGCGCGTTCTAGGCGGCCTGGCTGAGGGCGGCCGCGTCCTGGCTGGTCAGCAGGCGCGCCAGGTCGAAGATCACCACGAAGCCGCTGGTCCCGGAGGACGCGTCGCGACGCACCACGCCCTGGATGTATTCCGAGCGCCACGGCACGCCGATGTCGGGAGCCCCCTCGATCTGGCTCTCCGAGAAGGCGACCACCTCGATCACCCGGTCGGCGACCAGGCCCAGCGCCAGCACGCGGTCGTCCACCGGCACGTCCAGCACCAGGATGCGGGTGGCGCCAGTCGGCTCGACACGGGGCAGGCCCAGCTTCAGCCGCAGGTCGATGGTCGGCGTGCCGCGCCCGCGCACGTCGGTCAGGCCCAGCAGATAGTCGGGGCCCTCCGGGATGGCGAACGGCGGCTGGTAGTCGAGAATCTCGCGCACATGGGCGACCGACACCGCGAAGACCTCGGCGCCCAGGCCCAGCGTGACGAACTGGCGATCGGCGGGACCGGCCATCAGGCGTATTCCCGGAAGTCGGCGTCGTCGGCGTCGGGACCGCCGCTGGTCAGGTCCAGGGCGAAGCCGCCGGCCCGGGCCTGCTGGGCGGCGACCGTCTGGCGCGGCGCCGAGACGGCGGGCTTGCGGGCCGCGGACGTCGTGGGGCGCTTGGCGCTGGCGGAACGGGCAGATGGACGGCGCGGGGCGCCGCCGCCGGCGTTGGTGCGGAAATAGGCGATCGAGGCCTGCAGTTCCTCGGCCTGGGCGGCCAGTTCCTCGGAGGTGGCCGACATCTGCTCGGACGCCGAGGCGTTCTGCTGGGTCACCTTGTCCAGTTGCTGGATGGCCTCGTTGATCTGCGAGGCGCCGATGTCCTGCTCGCGGCAGGCGGCGCTGATCTCGGACACCAGCTCGGCGGTCTTGCGGATGTTGGGCACCAGGGTGGTCAGCATCTCGCCGGCCGATTGGGCGGCTTTCACCGTGTCCGACGACACCGCGCCGATCTCGGTGGCGGCGGTCTGCGAACGCTCGGCCAGCTTGCGCACCTCGGAAGCCACCACGGCGAAGCCGCGGCCATGCTCGCCGGCCCGGGCCGCTTCCACCGCCGCGTTCAGGGCCAGCAGGTCGGTCTGGCGGGCGATCTCCTGCACGATGGTGATCTTCTCGGCGATCGTGCGCATGGCCTCGACGGCCCGGCTCACCGCTTCGCCGCTGACTTCCGCGTCCTTGGCCGACTGGCGGGCGATCTTCTCGGTTTGGGCGGCGTTGTCGGCGTTCTGCTTGATGTTGGACGCCATCTCCTCCATCGAGGCCGAGGCCTCCTCGGCCGACGAGGCCTGCTCGGTGGCGCCCTGCGACACTTGCTCGGAGGCCGCCGACAGCTCCTGGCTGCCGGCCGAGACGTTCTCCGAGGCCGAGATCGCATCGGAGACCACGCCGCGCAGGCGCTCGATCATCACGTTCACATGACCCAGCAGGTCGCCGATTTCGTCCTTTGTGGTGATCTCGACGGTCCGGGTCAGGTCGCCATCGGCCACCGAACGCACGGCGTCCGCCGCGCGGTTCAGGCCCTTGCTGACCGCCATGGAGATGTAGAGCGCCGCGCCGGCCGCGATCAGCAGCGAGACTACCGTCAAGATGACCAGGCTGGTGCGGACATTGGCGAAGTCGGCGTCGGCCTTGTCGGTGGCGGCGTCCAGCTGGGCCTGGGACAGTTCGACCAGTTCCTGCACCTGGGCGGCGGCGTCGACGACGGCCTTGCGGCCCTCGCCCATCGAGACGGCGGCGGCCTGGGCGTCGTTGTCGGCGACGGCCAGGGCGTAGACGCGGTCATGGGCGGCGATCAGCCGCTCCCAGGCGTCGCCCAGCGCCTGCCACTTGGGCTTGCCCTCGGCGGTGGCCAGGCCCTCGGCCCTGGTCAGCAGCGCTTCGAAGGCCCGCTTCTCCTTCTCGATCGAGGCCTCAAGAGTCTTCACCTCTTCGGGGCTGTCGACCAGGACCATGTTCTTTTCGGCGCGCACCACATTGAGCATGTGGATGTTCAACTGCTGGGCGGCCTGCAGGCGTACGGCTGGACCGTCGACCATCGCGTTCATGTCGCGATTGGTGGTCGACAGACTGTTGATCCCGAACAGCGTCGCCACCAGCAGCAGGGCGATGATCAGGCCAAAGGCGAGGCCGAGCTGCAATTTGATCGTCAGGCGCATGGTCTTGTCCTTGGCGGTGATCGAGAGGCGGCGGCGGGGCGTCAGTATTCGGTGAAGTCGCGGTCGTCGGAGTCGGGACCGCCCTGGCTCAGGTCAAGGGCGAAGCCCTGGGCCCGGGCCTGCTGGACCGCGACGGCCCGGGCCGGGGCCTTGCGGGGCGCCGGCTTGGCGGAGCGGGTCGGCAGGCGCACGACCGGCGCGGCCTTGCGCGACGCCTGGGCGGCGTTCGACAGGCGGAAATAGGCGATCGAGGCCTGCAGTTCCTCGGCCTGGGCGGCCAGTTCCTCGGAGGTGGCCGACATCTGCTCGGACGCCGAGGCGTTCTGCTGGGTCACCTTGTCCAGTTGCTGGATGGCCTCGTTGATCTGCGAGGCGCCGATGTCCTGCTCACGGCAGGCGGCGCTGATCTCGGACACCAGCTCGGCGGTCTTGCGGATGTTGGGCACCAGGGTGGTCAGCATCTCGCCGGCCGACTGGGCGGCTTTCACCGTGTCGGATGACACCGCGCCGATCTCCGTCGCCGCCGTCTGGCTGCGCTCAGCCAGCTTGCGGACTTCCGAAGCCACCACGGCGAAGCCGCGGCCATGCTCGCCGGCCCGGGCGGCCTCCACCGCCGCGTTCAGGGCCAAGAGGTCGGTCTGGCGGGCGATCTCCTGGACGATGGCGATCCGCTCGGCGATCGTGCGCATGGCCTCGACGGCGCGCTTGACCGCCTCGCCCGATACCTCCGCGTCGTGGGCCGACTGGCGGGCGATCTTCTCGGTCTGGGCGGCGTTGTCGGCGTTCTGCTTGATGTTGGACGCCATCTCCTCCATCGCGGCCGAGGCCTCCTCGGCCGACGAGGCCTGCTCGGTGGCGCCTTGCGACACCTGCTCGGAGGCCGCCGACAGCTCCTGGCTGCCGGCCGAGACGTTGTCCGAAGCCGAGATCGCGTCGGAAACCACGCCGCGCAGACGCTCGACCATGCGCTGCAGGGCGATGCCCAGCGTGTCCTTGTCGGAGAGCGGCTTGGTCTCGACGGTCAGGTCGCCATCGGCCACCTTGTCGGCGACAGCGGCGGTGGCGCGGAGGTTCTCGGTCATGCGGTTGACCGTGTCGACCAGGTCCTTGATCTCGTCATTGGTCGTGATGTTGACCCGCTGGTCGAGGTCGCCCAGGGCGACGGCGTTGGCCAGGTCGGCGACCTTGCTCAGGCCCTTGCTGATGGTGAGGGCGATCCAGGTCGCTGCAGCGCCAGCGATCAGGAGCGAGCCGATGACGACCGCGATCAGGAAGTTGCGCGCGGTGGCGTAGGTCTGGTCGCCTTCCTCGTCGGCGATCGCCAGGCGCTGAACATTGTAGGCGACCAGGTCCTCGACGCGTTGCGACACGGCGTTGGTCACGGGCCGCTGCACGGTCTGCATCATGGTCACGGCCTCGGCGCGATGGCCGTTCATCATGGCCTCCCGCATCGTCAGGTCCATGGCGGCGTAGCTTTCCCAATCCTGCTCGAGGGCGACCCACTTGGTCTTGGCTTCCGGCGTCGTCGCCTTGGCCACGCCTTCGTCGACCAGCGACTGGACGATCCTGCGCTGCTTGTCGGCCTTCTCGTTCTGGCCGTGCAGTTCCTCGTTGTCGTCGGCCAGGGCCATGTTCTTCTGCGCTCGCGTGACCTGCAGCAGGGCGATGTTGGCGGACTGGGCGCGCTGAAGCTGGGCCGCGGGACCCTTGATCATCGCGGTTTGGGCCGCGTTGATCTTGTTCAGCGCGTTGATGCCGAACAGGGTCGAGGCCGTCATCAGGACGATGAGCAGGCCAAAGGCGATGCCGAGCTTGAGTTTGATCGTGAAGCGCATGGTGGGTTCCCGGCTCAGGCTTGGAGCGCGTTGAAGGGCGTGACGGTGGCGGTCGAGCGACCGCGCGCGGCGAAGATCTGCTCAAGGTCGGGGATGACGATCACGTCGCCATCCCGCCGCGCCAGCAGGCGGATGAAGTCCGGCCGCCAGCGGAGGCCCACGCGCGGAACCTCCTCGGTGACGGCGCGATCGATCGTGGTGACTTCGTGCACCTTGTCGGCCCGCAGGCCGATCAAGGTCGGTTCGCCGTCGAGTTCGTGCTCGATGACCACGATGCGGCTGTCGATCGTGGGCTCGGCGGCGTCCATGTCGAAGGCCACGCGCAGGTCGACCAGCGGGATCACCCGGCCACGGAAGTTGATCACGGCGCTGACGAACGGCGGCGCGCCGGGCACGCCCGTCTCCGGCAGCAGATCCAGCACCTCGCGCACCAGGCCGGCCTCGAGGGCGAAGGTTTCGCCGCGCAGGTCGAAGGTCAGGGCCTCGATCGCTCCGGTCGAAGGTTCGGTGGTCATGTCCTGGCCTTTCATCAGCTGGCGGCGCGCAGCTGCGCGTCCTGGCGTTGGCCGGCGGCCACGAGGTGGGCGATGTCGAGGATCAGGGCCACGCCGCCGTCGCCCAGGATGGTCGCGCCCGAGAAGGCGCCGACCTCGGCGTGAAAGCCCGACAGCGCCTTGATGACGGTCTGGTGGTCGCCCAGGATCTGGTCGACCACCAGGCCGACCCGTTCCTGGCCGCCACCCTGCCCCGTCGAGACCACGACGATCTTCTGGTGGGGATCCGGCTCCAGGCCGGTGGCGAACATCTGGCGCAGGCGGATGAACGGCACCAGTTGGTCGCGTAGGGTGATCAGGCTGCGGCCCGTCGAGCGGACGTCCTGCTCGACCGACAGCTCCACGCATTCCTCGACCGACGCCAGCGGGATGACATAGCGACCGGTCCCGACCCGCACCAGCAGGCCGTCGATGATCGCCAGGGTCAGTGGGATGCGCAGCGAGACGACCGAGCCCTGACCGGGCGTGCTGGTCAGTTCGATGGAGCCGCGCAACCCTTCGATCGTGCGCTTGACGACGTCCATGCCGACGCCGCGCCCCGATAGGTTGGTGATCGCCGCCGCGGTCGAGAAGCCGGGCGCGAAGATCATCTGCAGCAGCTCGTTGTCGCTCAGCACCTGGCCCGGCACGATCAGGCCGTTCTCCTCGGCCTTGGCGCGAACCCGGGCGCGGTCGACGCCGCGGCCGTCGTCGGTGATGGTGATCACCACCTCGGCGCCGGACTGGCGGGCGGCCAGCACCACCTGCCCCGCCTCGGACTTGCCGGCGGCCAGACGTTGTTCGGGGGTTTCCAGGCCGTGGTCGGCGGCGTTGCGGATCAGGTGGATCAGCGGGTCGGCCAGGCGCTCGATGACCGTCTTGTCGAGCTCGGTCGCCTCGCCCTCGGTCGACAGCTCGATCGTCTTGCCGGTGTCGCGGGCCAGGTCGTGGATCAGCCGGCGGAAGCGGCCGAACAGTTGGGCGATCGGCGTCATGCGCACGACCATCATGGTGTCGCGCATCTCCGAGGCCAGGCGTTCGATCTCCTCGGCGACGGCGCGCAGGGCGATGTCGCTGCTGGAGGCGGCCAGTTGCTTGAGGCGCGACTGGGCGATGACCAGCTCGCCCACCCGGTCCATCATCTCGTCCAGGCGCTCGGCCGGCACACGCACGGTGTCGCCGCCGGTCTTGGCGGCCCGGCCTTCGGCCGCCTCGACGGGAGCGGCGGTCTCGACGACTTCGGCGACGACCTCGGCTTCGGCGGCGGCGTTCATGTCCTGGATGTCCAGGGTCATGTCGTCGATCACGAAGATGAAGACGTCCTCGATGGCGTCGCGGCCGTGCTTGGTGACCAGGGTCACGTCCCAGGCCAGGTGACATTCGGTGGGGACCAGGACGTCGAAGTCGGGCACCGCGTCGGTGACGGCGACCACCGTGCAGTCGCCCAGCTCGCGCAGCTCGTCCAGCAGGGGCAGAGGCCGCGTGCCGTTGACCAGGGCGTCGGCTGGCAGGCTGAAGCGGACCCGCCAGCGATTCAGGGCGGGCTCCGAAGGCGTTTCAACGACCGACTGGCCCGCGGCCTCGACGACGCGACGCAGGTCGGCCAGCAGGGCCTGGCCGGCGGCGTCGGAGGCCTCCCGGCCCTCGGCCAGGGCGCGCATGTGATCCTGGGCGGCCAGCACCGCGCCGACCAGCTCGGGCGTGGCGGCGACCTCGCCCTTGCGGACGCGGTCGAAGGCGGTTTCGCAGTGGTGAGTGAAGGCGGCCAGGGCGTCGAAGCCGAACATGGCGCCGGAGCCCTTCAGGGTGTGCAGGCCGCGGAACACCGCGTCCACCAGGTCTCGATCCCCGGGACGATGGGCCAGGTCCAGCAGGCCCTGCTCGATGTCCTCCAGCAGCTCCTGGGCTTCCTGGCGGAACGTCTCGACGGGATCGAGGCCGCTCACTTGGCCAGGACTTTCTTGACCACGCGGACCAGTTGCTCGGGGTCGAAAGGCTTGGTCAGCCAGCCGGTCGCGCCGGCGGCCTTGGCCTGAGCCTTGATCTCGGCGTCGGACTCGGTGGTCAGGAACAGGATCGGCACGCCGGCCCCGGCCGGGCGCTGGCGCAGCGCGCGGATCATCGCCAGGCCGTCCATGACCGGCATGTTCAGATCGGTGACGATCAGGTCGAAGCCGCCGGCGCTGCCCTTGTCCAGGCCGTCCTGCCCATTCACCGCCTCGGTGACGGCGTAGCCTTCGCCGGCGAGGGCGATCTTGATCGCCTGCCGGATGCTGGCGGAATCGTCCACGGTGAGGATCGAGGTCATTGTGCGGTCCCTTGAAGCCAGAACTTGGCGCGCTCGGAGGTTTCGTCGTCGAGGAAGCCGCCGCGACGCAGCACTTCCAGCACCGCGCCGTCCGCCGGCCGGTGCAACCTGAAGTCACGCCCAGTCTCGGCGGCCTTGCGGCGCGCGGATTCGATGAGTTGGATGAACGTCAGGTCCGTCTCGTCGATCGCGGCAATATCGACGACGACCGAGTCATTCTCGCGCAGCGCCGCGCCGATATTGTCGCGAGCTGCACCGATATTCGAAATCGCCATTTCACCGGCGAACGAAATCGCACTTTTACCTGAATTGATCAATAACGTCGGCCCCCGCCGCGCGCAGACACCAGCGTTATCTGGATCCACTACTTGCCATAACTTCTGACATGGCTCTTAAATTAGCGTAAACCGAACAACCTCAGGGGGAGCGGCAAACTGTCGCGAACGGGCATCGGCCGGATATCGGGCGCGGGCAGCCGGCAGCGAAGGGGTGATTGCAGGCTGTCGGCGGGCGGGACAGGCCGCCCCTTGGAGATGGACACCTGACGCCGCCTCGGCGGACCGGGGCGGCGTCGAGCAGCTAGGCCTCGTCGTCGGTGTTGGCCATGGCCTTGGCCAGCGCGACCAGACGGCGGCGCAGCTTCGGATTCATCGCCTTGAAGGCGACGACCAGATCCTGCGAGCCGCTTTCCCCGAGGAAGTCGATCAGCCCGCTCGCGGGGGTGTCTCCGCTGATCCCCGGATGGTCCAGCCCCTCGAAGAAGTCGGCCAGCGGGGTGTTCAGTTTCTGGGCGATCTCGTAGAGCTTGGAGGAGCTGACGCGGTTGGCGCCGCGCTCGTATTTCTGGATCTGCTGGAAGGTGATGCCCAGCGCCTCGGCCAGTTCGGTCTGCGACATGCCCATGGCCTTGCGCTTGGCCCGGATCAAGGCGCCGACGTGCCTGTCCACATGGTGCGGTTCGGAAACGGACGTGACTTGCATGATCTTCACCTTCCCTAAAACGCCTGACGCTAAAGCCTCCAGACAAGCGTCACTGTCGCTATTACTATAAAGCCAAGGTTGCGGCTTGGTTGCAGGCGGATCGTCGCAGGCGAGAGTTGGCTAGGCGTTGACCGTCAGGGTTTCGAACGGCAGCGCCCGCAGGAAATCCACGGCGTCGAAAACCTGGCCGGGCGCCAGCGCGCCGGCGATCTGACCGTCGCTGGCCAGCAGGCGCTGGACGGCTTCGCAGACCAGCGGCGCGGTGAACCCGTAGATGTCGCGCCCCGTCGCGATCGCCCGTCGCGTCTGGCCCGCGCGGCGCACGATCGCCTCGACGACGAACCTCTGGGCCGACCGTCCGCTGTCGTCTGCGGCTTCCGGCGGCGGGGTCGTGGCGTCCCGGACGTCCTTCAGGGCCGTCTCGCTGAGGAAGGTGTCTAGCTTGGCGGTCTTCAGGTGGCGGGCGATGACCACGACCTCGGAAAACGGGACCTCGACCATCGCCTGGGCGCCGAACGGCGCGGGAAAGGCCCAGTCCATGCGCGGGGCCGGATTGGCCAACGGCGTCAGGCGTCCCGAGGCGATCACCTGACGCGGCGCGGTGTTGCGAGCCCCCGTGACGCGCGTGCCCTCGGTCGGCCACCAGCGGTCCAGGCCGATGCCGATCTGGACGTCGTCGGCCTCGCCCCAATCGCCCAGGGCCGCCGTGACCAGGAGGTCGGCCAGCCCGCCGTAGAATCCCATCGCCGGCAGGGCGACCAGGCCCGCGACCCGGGCCGGTTCGTCGAACCGGTCGAACACCGCCTGGGCGCTGGGCTGCTCGGCCGAGACGTCGACATAGTGGGCGCCTGCCCTCAGCGCGGCCGCGGCGACCGCCTCCGCGGTGTCCAGGAACGGCCCCGCGCAGTTGATCACCGCCGCCACGCCGGCGAACGCGCGATCGAGGGCGGCGGCGTCCTCGACCGTCGCCGTCCGGATCTCCACGCCGCCAGGAAAGGCCGCCCGCAGCGCCTCGATCCGTCGCCCCACCGCCACCGGCGCCAGGCCCCGCCGCAGCAGGTCCTCGACCACGAACCGTCCGGTGTGACCCGACGCGCCGAACACCGCCACCCGACGGACGGAACTCTCGAAACCAGCCATTGCATTTTCCTCGCTACAGACCTGTCTGTTGCTAGAGCTACAAACAGGTCTGTAGCGTGTCAAGCCGCGATCTGCTAGGAACAGCGCACAGGAGGTTTCGTGATGCAGCAGGACTCGGGGCGTTCGACGCCCAACAGCAAGGCCGGCGAGGCGACAGACGTGCGCGAACGCATTCTCGAGACCGCCTCGGGGCTATTCTACCGCGAGGGCGTGCGCGCGGTCGGGGTCGACCTGGTGGTCGCGGCGGCCGGCGTGGCCAAGACCAGCCTCTACCGCTACTTCCGCACCAAGGACGACCTGATCGCCGCCTTCCTGCAGCGCGAGGACGAGGACTTCTGGCGCACCTGGGACGAGGTCGCCGGAAAGCATCGCGACGATCCGGCGGGCGAGCTTCAGGCCCATATGGACTGGATCGGCGAGCGGGTCGGGCGGCCGAACTATCGCGGCTGCCCGCAACTGAACGTCGCCGCCGAGTTTCCCCAGGCCGACCACCCGGCCCGCCAGGTCGCAACGGCCCACAAGCTGGAGCTGAGGCGTCGGCTCTTCGACATCGCCGAGCGGCTGGGCGTCGCGCGCGCCGAGATCCTGGCGGGACAGCTGGCGGTGCTGATCAATGGGGCCTTCGTCAGTTCGCCGATCCTGTCGGCCGCCGAGGCGAAGGACCTGCTGCAACAGGCGGCCCGCGCCCTGGTCCAGGCGGCGCGCTAAACCGGGGACGCCTCTCGCCGTCGGCCAGCGCCAGCGAGCCTTGACCGATGCGGGCGGCGGCCGGCGTTATCGTCGCCGTGGAACTCATCGGGAGCGGTGGGGTTCCACTTGCAACACCAGCGCTTCCGGGTATGTCCGACTTAATGCCTTCTCGTCGCGTGACCGACCTGGCGCAAGCCGACCGCTTCCAGTTGCTGGTCGACGCGGTCAAGGACTACGCGATCTATCTTCTCGACGTCGACGGCCGCGTCGCGACCTGGAACACGGGCGCGCAGCTGTTCAAGGGCTACACCGCCGAAGAGATCATCGGCCGGCATTTCTCGACCTTCTACACCGAGGAGGACCGCGCGGCCGGCCTGCCCGAGCGCGCCCTGCGGACCGCCGCCGAGACCGGCCGGTTCGAATCCGAGGGATGGCGCCTGCGCAAGGACGGCACGCGCTTCTGGACCCACGTGGTGATCGACCCGGTGATCGAGGCGGGCGAGGTGATCGGCTACGCCAAGATCACCCGCGATGTCTCCGAGCAGCGCGCGGCCGACCGGGCGCTGTATGAAAGCGAGCAGCGCTTTCGGCTCCTGGTGCAGGGCGTCAAGGACTACGCCATCTACATGCTCGACCCAGAGGGCAACATCACCAACTGGAACGCCGGCGCCGAAGCCATCAAAGGCTACGCCGCCGATGAGATCATCGGCCAACACTTTTCGCTGTTCTATACGCCGGAGGATCGTGAGGCCGGCGCACCGGCCAGGGCCCTGGCCACGGCGCTCCGCGAGGGCAAGTTCTCCGGCGAGGCCCAGCGGGTCCGCAAGAACGGCGAGCGGTTCTGGGCCAGCGTCCTGATCGATCCGATCTGCGACGACGCCGGCCAGTTGCTGGGCTTCGCCAAGGTGACCCGCGACATCACCGAGAAGCGCCGGGCCGAGGAGGAGCTGGAGCGCTCGCGCGAGGCGCTGGTCCAGGCCCAGAAGATGGAGGCGATCGGCCGGCTGACCGGCGGCGTCGCCCACGACTTCAACAACCTGCTGACGGTGATCCGCGCCTCGGCCGACTTCCTGCGGCGACCGAACATATCCGAGGAAAAGCGGGCTCGCTATGTCGAGGCGATCGCCGAGACCGCCGAGCGGGCCGCGACCTTGACCGGGCAGCTTCTGGCCTTCGCCCGTCGCCAGCCCCTGCAGCCGGAAATCTTCGACGTCTGCGTGCGCCTGAGGGGCCTGCACCGGATCATCGGCAGCATGATCGGCTCGTCGGTGACCATCCAGAACGACCTGCCCGAGACCGAACACCTGGTCGAGGCCGACCCCACCCAGTTCGACACCGCGGTCCTCAACATGGTCATCAACGCCCGGGATGCGATGCCGCGTGGCGGGACGATCCGGATCGGCGCGAGGATCGTCGACGGCGTTCCCGCCGTTCGAGGCCACGCCGCCGCCAGCGGGGCCTTCGTCGCCGTCGACATCTCCGACGACGGCAGCGGCATGTCGCCCGAGACGCTCCAGAAGATCTTCGAGCCGTTCTTCACCACCAAGCCGGTCGACAAGGGCACCGGCCTGGGCCTCAGCCAGGTCTACGGCTTCGCCAAGCAGTCGCGGGGCGAAATCGACGCCGCCAGCCAGTTGGATGTCGGCACGACCTTCACGCTGTACTTGCCCAGCGCCGCCGGACAGGTCACGACCGTCGCAGCCTCCGCCGCCCAGCCGGCGGACATGTCGAACGCCCCGCGTCGCCGGGTGCTGCTGGTCGAGGACAACGAGGGCGTCGGCAAGTTCGCGGCTGGTCTGCTCAAGGAGCTGGGCCAGGCGGTCACCTGGGTCGGCGACGGGCAGGCCGCGCTCAAGGCGCTGAACAACGATCCCGAAGGCTTCGACCTGGTGTTCACCGACGTGGTCATGCCCGGGATCAACGGGCTTGAGCTGGCCCAACTGATCCAGCAGCAGCGTCCCGACCTGCAGATCGTGCTGACCAGCGGCTACAGTCACGTGATCGCCGAACAGGGCGCCCAAGGCTTCCCCCTCGTGCGCAAGCCCTATTCGATCGACAGCCTGCTGGCGATCCTGGCTTCGGGGCGGGACTCAAGGAGGGTCGAACCCTACCGCGGATAGCCGCCGACCTCGTTCTCGTCGTCGATCACCCGGCCGGTCCCGCGGCGCACCTCCTGGACGATGCGGCGATCGACGGCGTCGCGGTCCCACGGCCGGGCGCCGGCGTTGGCCAGCACCCTGGCCTCGACGCGCCGGGCGTCGATCGCCTTCAGGCCTTCGGGCCAGATCGGCGGCTTATCGAGCAGCCGGATCTTCGGCAGGGGTTCGGTGGGCAACACCCGGGCCGGCGGCATCTCGCGGCCATCGGCATAGGTCGCCAGATTGTCGCGCGCATAGAGGTCGAGGTCGCCCTGCCCCTCGACGATCAGGAACGGCAGAGCCGGATCGGTCGAGGCCCCGCCCTTGACGACGTTGCCGACCAGGGCCAGCCGGCCGGTCCGCCAGTCATGGCCTGCCCACTCCGAGGCGTTCAGCGCATAGTGCATGGCCCGTGTGCCCGGATCGTAGACCAGGTTGTTGACCGACACGGCCTCGACCGCGCCCTTGAACAGCTGGTTGCGCTCGCGGTTGTGGGCGTAGAGGTTGCCGACGATCAGCACCTGGGTGGCGTTGTCGTGGATCAGGCTGCCCTTGGAGTGCTCGCCCTTCACGTGGCTTGCGTTCGACAGGCCTTCGGCGACGATGTTGTTGCTGAAGGTGATCCGGTGCGAGGTCCCTTCCTGCCAGCCCTCGGGATCCTCGCCACCGGTGAAGCGCGGGCCCGAGGCCGACAGGTTCTCGTCGGTGGCCCAGCTGATCGAGCAGTGGTCGACGATTACGTCGTGGGCCTTCCAGCAGGTGATGCCGTCGACCTCCCAGCCGCTGCGCGAGGCCGCGCCGTCACGACCGGCTCGCACCCGCAGGTGGCGGACGATGACGTCATGAGCCTCGATAGCCAGGCCGCCCTTGATCAGGGTGACGCCCGGCGAGGGCGCGGTTTCGCCGGCGATGGTCAGGAAGGGCTCGGTGACCTTGAGACTATGCCGGCCCAGGTCGATGACCCCGGCAACGTCGAAGACCACTGTGCGCGGCCCCTTGGCCGTCACCGCCGCACGGAAGGACCCTGGCCCGTCGCCGGCCAGGGTGGTCACGCGGATGACCCTGCCGCCGTCGCCGCCCGGCGTTCCGCCCGCCCAGCCCAGGCGTTCGAACACCCGGGGCTTGGGCGCGGCCACGGCGCCGAACACCGGAAGCGCCAGGGCGCCGCCTAGCAGGATCGCCCGCCGCCCGATCTTGCTTGCGTCGTCGGTCATTCCAGCCTCCCTCAAGATCCCCGCGCCAGCCAGTCGACGGCGTTGGCCAGCCAGCGTCGCTGCAGCGGACCGGCCATGTCCGGCAGCCGGTGGACCAACACCCGCATGCCGCCCCGGCGCGCGACGAAGCTGGCCGCGCCGTTCTTGCGGTCGTGGTCGCGGCTGTAGGCGGCGATAACCTCAAGTCCCCCACCATCGACGACCAGCCCATTGGACGGCTGCCCCTCGACCTGATGCAGCACGCTCAGGCCACGGTCGACCGGCAGGCCGGCGAAGGTGGAATGGGCGCGGACATAGTTCCAGTTGCCCATCCAGGGCGCGCGCAGGCCGCCGACCTGGCCGGCGTAGGTGAACAGGCCCAGGCCCGACAGCTGCCGGGCCACGCCCTCGGCCAGGCCGTCCTCCTGCACCATGGCCAGCAGCGGGACCCCCGCCTTGACCGCCGCCAGGACCTCGGGCGGCAGCTCGCCCAGCACGACGACGGACTTGTCGCCCTTCCTGGGCTGGGCCTCCAGGCCGGTCTGCTCGCCGACCTGCCGCCGGACGATCTCGTCGCTCTTCAGGCCCGAGGCGACGATCCCGTCGTAGCGACCGCCCGGCTTGAAATCCTCGATGACCACGCCCGGAACGGCCGCCAGTTGGTCGCGCAGGCTGCGAGCGATCCCCGAGAGGCCGAGACGCGCCGTCCCGGCTGGCGTCGGCGCCGGTCCCGTCACCCAGATCTCGCGATCCGAGACGATGTCGCCGAGGGCGACACGGATCCGGTTCAAGCCCTCGCGGCGCAGCGGCGGGGTGCGGACGGTCTCGGCCACCAGATAGCTGAAGCGGTCGGGCGACTGGGCCGGAACTGGCCAACGGCCGAGGGGCTCGACGCCGCCATCCGGCCCGCCCCGGCTGAGCACCAGCTCGCCCGTCACCGCCTTGCCGGTGTCGTTCAGCAGATAGAGGTCCAGCTCGGCGCTGTCGCCCGCTGCATAGGCGAGCGCCCGGGGCTTGGCGATGGCCAGCACCGGCCGCAGGCTCTGGCTCAGCAGGGCCGGATCGGCCTTGAAGCCGCGCAGGTTGTCGACGATCCCCGAATGGTTCTCGATCGCCGTGCTCTCCCAGCCGGAGATGGCGGCGACGTCGACGCTGTCGCCGATCCGGATGTTCTCCAGATACTCACGCCAAGCCTCGTAGGCCTTGCGGCCGATCGACAAGAACAGGTCCTCGCTGGTCGGAAAGGCCTTCTGGAAACCCCAGCGCTCCAGATAGCCGTTGGTCGCCGCGACCACCGCCCTGTGATCCTCCAGGTCGTAGCTCTTGCCGCCCTTGGCCAGGATCTCGACCAGCATGGCCGGATGATTGTCGGCGACCGCGCAGCCCTGCATCTCACCGAACTCGACGATGAACGGCTTGCCGGTCTGGCGATGGATGTAGTCGTCCTTGCCCTTGTAGAACCTGTCGTACCACTGGTCGCCGGCCCCCTGGTGGTTGACCCACCAGCCGCCCCACGCGTCCTTGTCCGAGCGCCAGTAGCGATCGTCATAGGGCAGGTACATGGCCTGGGCCGCGCCGCGCACCACGAAGCCGTCGTTGAGGATCACCGTGCGGCTGGGGTCGAGGTCGTGGATCGCCTTCAGCACCGCCTGGACGTCGGGATTGGCCAGGTTGGCGCCGATCTCGTTCTGCAGGGTGTACTGAACCAGCGAGGGGTGCGAGCGGAAGGCCCGGGCCATGGCCTTGCACTTCTCGACCATGAAGTCGCGGCTGAAGGTGTCGGCGGGCGACAGGGTCTCGCCGGGCTTGAGGTCCTTGCCGATCGCGTGGCGGCCGCCGCCGGGCTCCATCACCCGCAGCAGGCCCATCTCGTCCATGGCCGCGAACACCTCGGGCTTGCCGACATTGCGGTGGAAGTGGAGCGCGTTCAGACCGAGCGTCCTGGCCGCCGTCACCTCGCGCCGGGCCAGTTCCGGCGTCGGCCACAGGCCGTTGAAGCCCCAATAGCCCCAGGAGATCGCCGAATAGAGCCGTATCCGCCGGCCGTTCAGGCGCAGCATCGCGTCGGTCCCCAGCCCCTCGGGGGCGAACCAGCGGAAGCCGAAGCGGACTTCGCGCGTATCCACCGCGCCCCTGCCCTCGGTCCAGCAGAACCGCAGGCGATGCAGGTGGGGCGTGTCCAGGTCCCAGAGCCCGACGTCGGGCGCGTGGACGGCGAACCGGGCGCGCAGGCGATGGCCGTCCAACCGCTCCAGTCCTTCCAGCCGGATGTTGGCGGCGACCGGCCGGCCCGTGTCGTCGACCAGGCTCGCCGAGGCTTTCGCCTTGAGACGGTCGAGCCCGGCGTCGGTCACCCCCCGCTCCAGCGCGATCTCCATGAAGGCGGTCACCCGGCGCGGCTCGGGGGTGTTCAGCACCCAGGCGTCCTCGATGCGGGCCGCCAGTGGATGGACGCTCAGGGTCAGCCCACGGTCCAGCCCGCCGAAACCGTGCGAGGCGAACAGCTTGGCCTTGCCCCACATCATGGTGGTGCTGTCGCGCCAGTCGAACCGGCCGCCGGGATTGGTGATGCGGATCGCCAGGCGGTTGGCCTGGCCCGGCCGCATGGCGGCGGTCAGGTCGCAGACGATCGGCAGCTCCGACAGGATCGAATAGCCGACCAACTGCTCGTTCAGGAACACCTCGGCCCGCAGGCGCGCGCCGCGGATGTTCAGCATCACCCGCTTGCCGTTGGCGGACGCGGGGATGTCGATGGTCCTGGACCACCACGACACGCCCTTGTAGGCGCCGTAGCGCGGCACGTCGTCGTCCTCGGCGTAGCGGTACTCGTCGGCGCCGTACGGCCGCGTCCCGAACTTTCCCCAGAAGTGCTGCTCGACCGTGGTCGGCAAGGTCACCGTCACGGCGTCGGACGAGTCCAGGGCGTTCCAGCCGCCGGTCGGCGGATTGACCGGCAGCGTCGCCAGGTCGAACTGGCCCGGCAGGTGGATGGCGTCGTCCTTCCAGGGCGCGGCCTGGTCGATCCACAGGTTCCAGCCGTCGTCGGGAACGGCCAACGGATCGGCCTCGGCGGCGGTGGCCAGGGCCGGCGCGAGGCTGGCGGCCACGCCCAGGCCGCCGGCGGCCAGGAAGCTTCGTCGGTCCAGGGGCATCGTCCGGCTCATCGGGCTTGACCTTCGATCAGGCCGGGAAACGGATCGCTCATGGCCGCCACCCGTCGGCGCCGGTCAGGAAGGCGTCGCGGCGCCAGGCCTTGGCCTGGTCGGCGGTCAGCTGGCGGCTGCGAGGCTCGCGGGTCGTGGGGCTGGCCCCCTGCCCCGTCGAGGCGAACTCGGCATAGGTGGCCGTGCCCAGGGTGTCGGTCTTGCCGGGCGTCCATTCGCGCCAACCTTCCGGATGCAGGGCCGCGTCGATGCGGGTGCGCAGGAAGATGACTGTGGCGTAGGGCCGCCAGGCGCGGCCGAACCACAGCTCGCCCACCTTCAAGTCGGCGGTGATCCGACAGCGATCGAAGACATAGGCGCTGTCCTGGTCGGGCCTGGACTTGCTCTGGGCCGTGATCATCACCGTCTCGTGGGCGATCCCGTGGATGTGGCAGCGGTCGAAGAAGGCCTTGGCGTCGCCGAAGATGAAGTCGACATGGCCCTCTATGTAGCAGTCGCGGAAATACTGCCGACTGGGGGCGGCCTTCTTGCTGGCGGCGTAGAGGGTGTCCTGGGCGCCCAGCAGGCGCACCTTTTCCAGCACCGCCCGGTCGGAGGTGATCGCCAGGGCCACGGCCTGGGACGGGCGGGCGTCCTTCAGGTGATAGTCGTTCTGGATGGTCAGGTTGCGCGCCCGGAAGCCGTCGCCCGACACGTTGACCGAGGCAGACTTGAACGTGCCGCCGGCGGTGATCGCCCCGTCGCTCCAGACCAGCACCACGTCCTGCGGCCGCTTGCCCTTGCCGACCAGCCGGACGTTGGGCTTGGCGATCTCGAGCTTCTCGCGATACTCGCCGGGCGCCAGCTCCAGGGTCCCGCCGTCGGCCGGCAGGGCGTTCACGGCGGCCTGGACGCTGGCATAGGCGCCGCCCTCGCCCACCCGCAGGGTCGTGGCCCGCGCGTCCAGGCCGACCATCAGGGCGGCGAGCCCGCAGACGATGGCGATCAGTCGGCTCACGCTCAGGCTCTCCGCAGAACGCCGTCGCGTGCCGTCAGGCGAACGCGCTGGCCCTTCTTGACGTCGAGATCGATCGCCGAGGCGCCGTAGCGGACATGGTGGCGGCCATCGGCGGCGGCGGTCAGCACCGCCGACTCCAGCTTGCCCCGCGTCCAGCTCACGTCGACGCCGACCGCGCCGCGGGCTCGCAGGCCCGTGACATGGCCGCTCGGCCAGGCCGACGGCAGGGCCGGCAGCAGGTAGATCTGGTCGTTGCGGCTTTGCAGGATCATCTCGGTCATGCCCGAGGTTCCGCCGAAATTGCCGTCGATCTGGAACGGCGGGTGGGCATCGAACATGTTGGGGTAGGTCCGCTCAGGCCCCAGCAGCAGCGACAGGATCCTGTGGGCTCTGTCGCCGTCGCCCAGGCGCGACCACAGGTTCAGCCGCCAGGCGATGGCCCAGCCCGTCGAGATGTCGCCCCGGGTGTTCAGCGACACCTTGGCCGCGTCGGCCAGCTTCGGCGTGGTGTCGACGGCGATCTGGTCGCTGGGGAAGACACCGTACAGATGCGAGACGTGGCGGTGATGGATGTCGGTCGCGTCGGCGTCCCAGTCCTCCTGCCACTCCTGCAGCTGGCCGTCCTTGCCGATCTTGTAAGGCGCCAGCTTCTCCCGCGCGGCCGTCAGCTCGACGACGAAGTCGGTGTCGGTCTTCAGGATCGCGGCGGCCTTGATGCAGGCGGTGAACAGGTCGCGGATGATCGCCTGGTCCATGGTCGGGCCGGCGACCAGGGACGAGCCGTGGCCATGGCTGTTCTCCGGCGAGATCGACGGATTGGTCACCAGCTTGCCCGACCTGGGATCTACCACCAGGGCGTCGAGGAAGAACAGGGCCGCGCCGCGCATCAGCGGATAGACCTTGGCCAAGTAGGCACGGTCGCGGCCGTAGTCGTAGTGGTCCCACAGGTGCTTGCAGAGCCAGGCCCCGCCCGTCGGCCAGACCCCGAACTTGGCGCCGTCGATCGGGCCGCTGGCCCGTCACAGGTCGGCGTTGTGGTGGGTCACCCAGCCGCGAGCGCCATACATCACCCTGGCCGTCCGGGCGCCGGTCACCGACAGGTCGCGGACCATCGCGATCAGCGGCTCCACGCACTCGGCCAGGCCCGTCGGCTCGGCCGGCCAGTAGTTCATCTCGGTGTTGATGTTGATCGTGTATTTGCCGCCCCAGGGCGGCGAGGTCTTGTCGTTCCAGATCCCCTGCAGGTTGGCGGCCTGGCCGCCGGGACGCGAGCAGGCGATCAGCAGGTAGCGGCCGTACTGGTAGTACAGCGCCGCCAGGGCCGGGTCGTCGGTGGTCTGCGAGGCCCTGATCCGCTCGTCGGTCGGCTTCAGCGCCGCCGTGGTGGTCCCGAAATCGACGTCGACGCGCCGGAACAGGGCCCGGTGGTCGGCTTGGTGGGTCGCCAGCAGCGCCGACCAGGGCTTGGATGCGGCCTTGGCCAGCACCGCGCGATTGATGGCGACCGGATCGCCGCCGACGTCGTCGAAGCGGCGATAGCTGGTGGCGGCGGCGATCAGCAGCAGCACCTCGTCGGCGCCGGCGACCGACAGCCCCCCGTCCCTGGCGCTCAGGGTCCCGCCCTTGTTGAGCACCTGGACGCGGCACTCGAACTGCAGCTGGGCGGCGATTCCCTGCTGGGTGTCGTTGGATCCGGCCAGCACCAGGGTGTCGCCGCCTTCGACGCTGGACACCGGCCTGGACTTCAGCGGGCTCTCGAAGCTCAGGTCGACCGAGATCGCCCTGCCCTTGTCAGCGCTCAGCCGTACGGCGATCACCCGGTCCGGATAGCTGCCGATGACCTGCCGCGTGTAGCGGGCTCCACCGACCTTGAAGCGCGTGGTGGCGATGGCGCCGTCCAGGTCGAGGTCGCGGACGTAATCGGTCGACTGGCCGTCCAGACCCGGAAAGGTCAGCTTCAGGTCGCCGATCGTCTGGTACGACATCTGCCGCTTGGGCGTGGCCATGAAGCGGGCGTCGGCCACCTCGGTGGCCTTGGCGTAGTCGCCCGCGTCGATCAG
This sequence comes from Caulobacter sp. BE254, assembly GCF_031457295.1. Lineage (NCBI taxonomy): Bacteria > Pseudomonadati > Pseudomonadota > Alphaproteobacteria > Caulobacterales > Caulobacteraceae > Caulobacter > Caulobacter sp. BE254. The sequence goes on from NZ_JAVDWJ010000013.1 coordinate 67,357, forward strand.
CGCCCGGATCTCCGGCAGGGCCTTCAGCGCCTCGGGATTGGCCGGGTCGTAGGGCCCGCCCGCCCAAAGGGTGTCCTCGTTCAGCTGCAGCCGCTCGGCCGCCACGCCGCCGAACACCATCGCCCCCATCCGCCCCGAACCGACCGGCAGAGCCTCGACCCATTCCTTGGCCGGCTGGCGATACCAGAGGCGCAGGGGCGAGGCCGGGGCGGCCTTCGTCTTGGACGCCAGGCCACCGGTCGCGGCGCCGGCCGCCAGGGCCAGGGTGGTTCTACGGGTCAGCCGCATGGCGGGGTCCTTCGTCACGCGAAACTAGGGGATCAGGAACCGGCGCACGGCCGGCACGACCTTGGCCAGGTCGGCGGCGACCAGGGCCGCGAAATAGTCGGCGCCTGCCTCGCCCAGGTGGGTGTAGTCGAACGACAGCTTGGCCTGGCCCATGGGCTCGACGGCGGCGTTGTTCTGGGCGGTCGGCGGAGCGGTCCCGGTCGGTGCGCCGGCCACGCCGGGCGCGGGCGTGCTGGCCGCGATCGTCGTGCCCGTCCTGGCCGCTTCCAGCACATGGGCGGGCGGCGGGCTCTGGGCGAAGCGCGTGGCCTCCGCCGCCCCCATGGCCTGGACCGCCGCGGAGCTGTCGGCGTGCAGGTCGACCAGCGGGGTCGCCGTCTCGGCCGCGACCTTGCGCGTCGCCTCGGCCCACGGACCCAGGTCGTCGACCAGCTTGCCGTCCTTGAACTGCCGCCGGGTCAGCGGGGTCACCAGCACCGGCTTGGCCCCGGCGGCGCGGATCTCGGCGACATAGGCCTTCAGGTTGGCCGGGAACTCGGTGGCCAGGTCCGTGGACCGGCCCGGCTTGCCCGGCTGATCGTTGTGGCCGAACTGGACCAGGACATAGGTGTCGTTGAACCCGCCCGACTTGATCTCGTTCAGCGCCAGGGCCCACGACCCTTCCGTCCGGTAGTTGCCGCTGCTGCGGCCGCCGCGCGCCAGGTTGATGCAGGCGGCGAACGAGGTCACGTGCTTGGCGCAGAAGCTGGGCCCCCAGCCGCCCTGCACGGCCGTGGTCGAGTCGCCGACCAGCACGATCTTGATGGCGTTGAAATGCGGCGGCGGGTCGGGAACCGGTGTTTGCGCCCGCGCGCCGCCGGCGGCGGTCAGCGACCCGGCCGCCAGCCAGGTCGCGAGGAGAAGGGCCTTGAAACGCATCCGTCGTCTCCGGACTGCCGACTGAACAAAGGAGGCGGACGGCCGGGGAAGGCCGGCCATCCGCCGAAGTGGCCGCGGGAGGCGGCTTGGCGACCGCGGACGCCTGTTCTTCGCGCGAACGGGCGACCCGCGGGTCGGCTGGCGATCGCCAACCGAAAGGGGTCAGTACTTGTAACGGACGCCGATCCGGTAGTTCGGACCCGTGCCGCCGTAGGACTGGACGACCGGGTCCGCGTAGCTGAAGCGTTCGGCCATCTCGTTGGTGATGTTCAGCGCCTCGAAGGTGATGCTGACCTGTTTGAGCGGCTGGTAGCGCATCGAGAAATCGACGTTGGTGGTCGCCTTGGCGCCGCTGAACTCGTTGATCAGCGGACTGTCGCAGGCCGAGCCATTGGCCTGCAGGCCCGGATCGCAGTTGCCGGCCGTGATCGGATAGGTGGTGTAGTACCGGCTGCGATGGGCCACCGAGACCCGGGCGTTGAACTTGTCGGTCTCGTAGTAGAGCGTGAAGTTCACGCCCTTCGGCGACGCGCCCAGCCAAGGCCCCTTGCCATGGACCGGCGCCTTGGTCACCGCGCCGGTGGCGGCGTTCACCGAGCCCGGATCGAGGATGTAGGTCAGCTCGGTGTCCAGCTTGGTCATGTTGAACTGGACGCCCAGGTTCTTGAAGTACCAGGGCAGGAAGGTCAGGTCCTGCTGGTAGTTGAACTCCCAGCCCTGCAGGATCCCGCCGGGCGCGTCGCGGACCTGGCGGGCGAGCACCGGGTTGTTGGCGTCGATATAGGCGCGGCGGAACACGTCGCCGCCGGTCGCGCCCGGGAACTGCGCCTTCAGCTGTTCGATCGCCGCCGGGTCGAGGAAGTCCGACAGCGGCGCCTCGTAGAAGATCGTCTGCGGGTACGAGGCGATGTCCTTGCGGAAATAGGCCAGGCTGAGCAGGCCGCCGGGCGTGAAGTACCATTCTGCGGCGATGTCGTAGGCCTCGCCGCGGAACGGCGAGAGCTTGGGATTGCCCACGGTCAGCGTCGCCCCGGTGCTCGAGCCGTCGCTGGGGATGCTGATGCCGGTCACCGCCGGCGACAGGTTGCCCAGCAGCGGCCGGGCCATGACCTTGGCCGCCGCGGCCCGGACGTAGAAGTTATGGAAGGCCTCGAACGTCACGTTGCCGGCCGGCAGGGTGTCGTCATAGCTGTTCTTGCCATAGATCGCCCGGCCGGCGGTGGTTTCGCCCTGGGAGTCGACGGCCGTGTGGGCCTGGCGGATCCCGACGTTGCCCGATAGCCGGCGACCGTCCAGGACGTCGTAGCTGAAGTTGAACTGGGCGTAGTAGGCCAGGTTCTCCTCGGTCACGCCGAACGAGGCCGAGCGGTTGCGCTTCCGGGTGATGCGGAAGTCACCGTACTTGTTGATGCAGTTGCAGGTGAAGCCGAAGACGTTGTCGAAGGCTTCCAGGCTGGGCGCGAAGAAGCTGGTGGTCGTGCCCTCGGGAACCTCCAGGCCCTGGCCGAAATCGATGACCTGGCCCAGCGACGCGATACTGACGCCGGCCTCGCGCTCGGTCGGGTTCAGGAGGTCGCTATTCCTTTCGAACTGGTTGGTGGTGAACTTGAACCTGCGCCCCGTGCCGCCGAACTTGATCGTCCAGTGGTCGTCCACCTCGTAGGTGAAGTCGGCCTTCAGGCCCTTGTAGGTGTTGACCGTCTCGCGCTCGTAGTTGCGCATGGCTGAGAAGCCCTTGACGATCCCCCACTTGTTGGGATCCGCGGCGTTGAAGCCGGCGTCGAACCTGGGCATGCCGGCCGCGCCGCGCTCGTCGAAGATGAACGGCTCGGGCGCGTCCATGTAGTTGAACTCGACCAGGGTGCCCGTGTTCTTGTTGGTGGACTCCGACAGGCCGGCGCTGAACTGGCCGCTGAAGCGGTCGCTGAACTCGTGGGTCAGGTCCGCCGACACCTGACGGAAGTCGGTCGTGTAGGCGCCGCGGTCGGCGGCCGAGCGCCAGTCGACATTGCCCAGCTTCAGATATTCGGCGTTCTGGCCCACCACCTCGGCGTCGAGCAGCTTGACCGACGGGCGGCCGATCAGGTCGCCGCGGAACGGCAGGCTCGAGCCCGGGCCGGCGTAACCGGGCGAGGCGGGATTGGTATAGTACTCGTAAGGGTCCAGGTTGTTTGGATTATAGCTGAACGTGTAGCCGCTGACCGGCGCGGTTCCGTTGAGCGACTGGCCGCAATCCTGGCCGGGGTTCAGGTCGGTTTCCTCGGCGAAGGTGCAGCTGCCGGGATAAAGCCCGCGGCGCTGGGCCTCCGTCAGGGTCGAGCCGTTGCGGGCGGTCGCCGTGGGCACGTTGCCGCCATAGGCATAGCTGGCGTTGGTGTTGTTGCGGTTCAGGCCGACCGGCGACAGGCCGTAGTTCGTGGTCACGCTCTTAAAGCGCGAATAGAGCGCGTCGACCGTCAGGCGGGTGCGGTCGCTGATCTGCAACTGGAAGGCGCCGGTCAGGCCCAGGCGTTCGGTGTCGACGTCCTTCTGGTTCAGCGTCGGCAGGGCCGGGAAGCGGATCAGCGAGTCGTTGCAGCCCGCCGTGGTGGGGGTCAGCGACGCCACGGGCTGGGTCGCCGCCGCCGCGCAATTCGGATAGAGCTTGGCGTAGGCGGCCGGGTCTGAACCCGTCATCTCGGCATAGGCGGCCGGATTGGCCATTGGGTTGTAGTAGTTGGCCGGGTTGGCCTTGTAGGTGTCGAGCGCGGCCCCGGTCAGGGTGGTGGGGATCAGGGCGCGGAACACCGTGCCGGTGGGCGCGGCGAAGCCAGCGCGACCGGGCAGTTCGTCGCCGGTCCAGGTCGAGCCGCGATAGGTATAGTCGGACGAGCCGGCGCCCCGTCCGTAGTTGTCGTCGACCGACTTGCGCTTGGCGTAGGCGCCCGACAGCAGCAGGCCCACCTTGCCGTCGAACCAGCGGTCCGAAGCCAGCACCGTGAAGCGCGGGCTGTGGGTCTTGCCGTTCTCGTAATAGGAATCCTCGGCCGAGGCCGCGAAGGCGGTCTTCTTGTAGTCGAACGGCTTGCCGGTGATCAGGTCCACCGTGGCGCCCAGCGAGCCTTCGTCGGCTTCGGCCGACGACGACTTGCGCACCCGCACCGAGCTGAACAGCTCCGAGGCGAAGGCGTTGAAGTCGAAGGCCCGCGAGCGGTTGGGGCTGGCGCCGGCGTCGTTGTTGGCGCCCGTGGACAGCGCCTCCATGTTGTTGATCCGCACGCGGCTGAAGTCGCCGCTCAGGCCGCGGACGCTGATCGTGCGGCCTTCGCCGTTGTCGCGGTCGATCGAGATGCCCGGCAGGCGCTGCAGGGATTCGGCGAGGTTCGAATCCGGGAAGTCGGCGATGTCCTCGGCGTTGATGGCGTCGAGCATGACGTCCGAGGTCTTCTTGGTCTCCATGGCGCTGCGCAGCGAGGCGCGATAGCCGGTGACGACCACCTCCTCGACGACGCTGGCGTCCGAATTGGCCGCCGCCTGGGTCGTCTGGGCCTGGGCGGCCGCGGCCGCCAATCCGATCGAGAAGCCGGCCGTCAGCGCCGCCGTCAGCGCTCGGCGGGACGAATGGCGAAGCAGGGCGCGGGTGTGCGGATGCGTGGACGTGGTCATGGACTTTTCCTCCCCAGTCGGTCCCGGGCGGTTCGGACCGCCTTTCTCTTTCCGGCCTCTTTGTCACCGGTGTCATAAGCATAGACATGGCAATAACCGCGAGAAAAGAGGAAAAGTTAGCGGTATCACCCGGAAAATCATGAATATTATTCCCCTCAAAAGGCCGGCGCGAAACGACGATTTCCGCGCGTTGATCCGCACAAGAAAAGTTCGCCCGCCCCCATTTTTTTCGCTTTCGGTTGATCGCCGGCCCGTTCCCTCCCATCGTCGCCGCCTCAAGAAAAAGACCGACGTGACTGGGGAGCACCGGTGTTCGAGGCGAAGACGCCCAAGCTTCGAATCGTCAGGCCGAGCCATGTCGCGCCGAAGGTCGCCGGGCCAAGGGACGGTGAAGGCGGCCGGTGGCGTGATCGCCCGTCCTATTCGGCGACCTACGCCCGCGAATGGCGCGACGTGTGCGCGTTCCTGCGCGCGCGGTTCGGTCCCGGACCGCCCGACCCCGAGGATGTCGCCCAGCAGGCCTTCTTCAAGCTGGGCGAATTGCAAGGCGCCGAGCGGATCGAAAGCCCCCGGGCCTTCGTGTTCCGCGTGGCGATCAACCTGATGCTGGACGAGCGCCGCAGCCAAGCCCGCGCCAGCCGCACCCTGGACGCTTCGGCGCCGCTGCTGGCGATCGACAGCGACGAGGCGCCCGACCTGGAGCGCAGCCTGATCGCCAAGCAGCAGATGGGTCTGCTGGAGAAGGTGGTGCAGGGCCTGCCCGACCGGCATCGCCAGTACCTGCTGGCCAACCGGCTGGAGGGCCAGAGCTTCGTGGCGATCGCCGAGCGCTTCGGCGTTTCGCAGTCGCTCGTCCGCAAGACCGTCGAGGAGGCGCTGGCCGTCTGCCAGCGCGCCCTGATCCATGGAACCGCCGATTACCGAGGACTGTCGCGTGAACGAAGCCGTCGATCCTGACTCGCCGATCGGCCAGACCGCCCGCGCCTGGGCCTTGGCGGTCGTCGGCGAGGACTTCCCGCCCGAGCGCTCGCGGCAGTTCGGCGCCTGGCTGGACGCCGACCCGGCGCATCGCCGCGCCTATGAGCAGGCCGAGACCGTCGTCATGATGCTGGGCGGCCTGCGGGCGCCGGCGGCCGTCGCTCCTGCCCGACCTCCGACAGCGCGGTGGCGCGTCCCGGTCATGGCGGCGGCCGGCGGCCTGCTGGCGGCCTGCCTGGCTCTCGCGGTCCTCGCCCTCCCCGGCCCGACCTACGAGACGCAACCGGGCCAGAGCCGCCAAGTCGCGCTGAGCGACGGCAGCCAGGTCACCCTCGCCCCGGCCTCGCGGCTGCGCGCGGCCTCGCGCTGGCGGCCGCGCGCCCTGGCGCTGGAGCGCGGCGAGGCCTTCTTCGTCGTCGCCCACCAGCCGAGCGGCCAGCCGTTCACGGTCCAGGCCGCGGACGCCCTGGTCCGCGTGATCGGCACCCGCTTCGACGTCCATCGCGGCGTCGACCGCGCCGTGCGGGTCGAGGTCGAGCAGGGCGTGGTCCAGGTCTTCAACCGTCCGGACGGCCAGGAGCGCGCGGTCACCCTGCGCGCCGGCCAGACGGCGCTTGCTGACGCGCAGGGCCTGGCGGTGGGCGTGCTGGCCCCGTCGAGCCTGGCGGGCGGCTGGCGCCAGGGTCGCCTGGCCTATGACGACGCCCCCCTGTCCGAAGTGGTCGCCGACCTCAACCGCTACAGCCGGCGTCCGCTGACGATCGGATCTCCCGCCGCGGCCCGGCTGAAGGTGACCGCCGCCTTCGATATCGCCCAGGCCGACCGCTTCGTCGCCGAACTGCCCCGCGTGCTGCCCGTTCGCCTGGTCCCGGACGGTCGGGGCGGCCGGGTCCTGGTCGCCGCCGATCCGGGACGGGCGTCGGAGCCTCATGCCCCGTGATGTCCGCGCCGGCGGGCGTGGCCTGCGGCTGACCTGCCTTGGGGCGATGCTGGCCGGGGGCCTCGCGCCGACGGCGGCGCTGGCCGCCGAGGCGCGGCCCGTGGACATTCCCGCCCAGCCGTTGTCGACCGCCCTGCTGGCCCTGTCGCGCCAGACCGGGACGATCATCATCGCGCCGGCGGGCCTGGTCCGGGACCGCTCGGCGCCAGCCGTGCGCGGCCGTTTGGAACCGGCCGAGGCGGTGCGACGCCTCCTGGGCGGCTCGGGCCTGGGCCTGTCGGTCAGCGCCGACGGGGTGATCAGCATCCGGGCCGCCGCGCCGCTTCCCGCCATCGCCCCTTCCCGCCCCCGGCTGCTGCCGCCGGAGGACAGCGAACCCGCCGCCCTGAGCACCGTACAGGTCGTGGCCCGCGACGCCGGCGCCGAGGCCCTGCGGATGAAGCGCCTGTCGGCCGAGAGCAGCGACATCCTGCTGGGCGACGGCCTTCGCAGCCTGGCCGAGCCGGGCCTGGGCGGCGCCATGCAGCTGCTGCCCGGCGTGGCCGTCACCAACGACGGCGGCGAGGGCCGGCAGGTCAGCGTGCGCGGGGTGGGCAGCGAGTTCACCCGCGTGCGCATCAACGGCATGGAGACCCTGGCGACGTTCGGCGGGGCCAACGCGGGCGGCGGCACCAATCGCGGACGGGCCTTCGACTTCAACGTCTTCGCCGCCGACCTGTTCGACCAGATCCGCGTGCGCAAGACGCCGTCGGCCGACGTCGACGAGGGCTCGCTGGGGGCGACCGTCGACCTGCAGACCCGCTCGCCCCTCGACGGGCCAAGCTCCCGGATCCAGCTGACGGTCGAGGGCGCGTACAATTTCGGAGCCGACAAGGCGGTCCCGCGCCTGTCGGCCATCGTCTCGCGCCGCAGCCGGGACGACCGGTTCGGCGTCCTGGTCTCGGCGGCCTACGCCAAGCGGACCGTCGAGGACGTCGGCGCCAACGCCGGGCAATGGCAGGCCGGCGACACGGCCTATCCGGGCTTTGGCGAAGCCGCGCCGGGCGCGCCGGACCTGGCCTTGCTGAACGCCGCCCTGCATCCGCGTATTCCCCGCCTCGAGGCCTTCCGGATCGAGCAGGAACGCCTGGGCCTGACCGGCAGCTTCCAATGGCGGCCGTCCGACCGCACCCAGGTCGCGGTCGATGTCCTCTATTCCGAGCTGTCGTCGGAGCGTCGCGAGGACCTGCTGGAGACCTTCACGCTGCGCACGGCGGGCGCCTGCCGCGCGCCGCTAAATCCCGACTGCGGCATCGCCGCCGTCCGGGTGCGGGAGGCCACGGTCATCACCCCGCGACCGGGCTTGCCGGTGCTGATCGCCGGGACGTTCGACAACATCGACGTTCGCGCCGAGTCGCGGCTGGACCGGCTCAAAACCTTGTTCCGCCAAACCACCCTGTCGGTCAGCCATCGCCTCTCGGATCGGCTGACTCTGAACGCCCTCGCGGGCTACAGCCGCTCGGATTTCAGCAACCCGCTGCAGGCCACGGTCCAGCTCGACCAGTATGACGTCCAGGGCTTCGCCTACGATTTTCGCGACCGCCGCCGACCGCTGATCGCCTTCGGCTCGGCCGACCTGACGACGCCGGCGAACTGGACCCTGGCCGAGCTGCGGTCCGACCCCAACTGGGTCGACAACAGCTTCAAGACCCTCGGCGCCGACCTGGAATGGACGCTCCGCGAAAGCCTGACGCTGCGGGGCGGGCTGCAGCACAAGACCTACCGCACCGAGGCGACGGCCACGGGGCGATCGAACGGCACGATCGCCAACCTCAACGCCGACATCCCACCGGAACTCGCGGCAATCCCGCCGTCAGCCTACCTGCGGCAAGCCTGGTCTGACCGCTTCGCCACCGCCGCCGGCACGCCGGACGCCTGGCTGGCTCCGGACGTCGCCAAGGCCTTCGCGCTCTTCCAGGCCGCCTGCGCTTCCAGCGCCTGCGGTGCGCTGGCGCTGGGCCCCGAACCGCTCATGGGCCTGAACTATGGGGTCGAGGAGCACGACAGCTCCGCCTACCTGCAGGCCGGCTTCACGCTACCCTGGGCCTGGTCGCCGCGCGGCGACCTGGGCCTGCGCTACGCCCACACCCGCCAGACATCCCGCGGCTACACCATCGACGCCGACGCGGCCGGCTTCGTGGCCCCGGTCGCCGCGACGCGGGCCTATGACGACCTGCTGCCGTCGTTCAACCTGGCCCTCGAGCCGCGCGAGAACTTGTTGTTGCGGTTCGCCGCCGCCCGGGTGATGGCGCGGCCGGACCTGCGCAGCCTGCGCCCGGGGCTCAATGTCGCGACGGGCGGCCTGCGGTCGGTCTCGGCCGGCGCCCCGTCCCTGCGCCCCGTGCGGGCCGACACCCTCGACGCCGCCGCCGAGTGGTACTTCGCGCCCCGCGCAGTCCTGTCGGCGGCCTTCTTCCATAAGACCATCCGCTCCAACGTCCTGACCTCGGCCACCGCCCCGACAGTGTTCGCCGACAACCCGTTCGGCCTGCCCGACAGCCTGGCGGTGATCGCCTGCGGACGGCTGCCCGGTTGCGCGCCGGAACTGCCGATCTGGCAGTTCGTGACCCGGACCGACCGCGGCGGCGGCCATCTGGACGGGGTGGAACTGGCGCTTCAGGCCCCGCTCGACCTGGCCGCCCCACTCCTGCGCGGCTGGAGCGTCCGCGCCGGCCTAACCTATACCCGCGCGCGCATGCGGTTCTGGGGCCTCGACGGCGCGCCGTTCAACGCCCACGACAGCCTGGGCTCGCCGCGCCTGGTGGGGACGGTCACCACCGCCTACCGCCGCAAGGGTCTGGACCTGCGCGCCACCCTGTCCCACCGCGGCCGCTACCTGACCGCCATTCCCGCCCCGACCGGGGCCGATGTCGACGGGGTCAACGCCTATACCAGCCTGGATCTGTCCGCCCGTTACCGCATCGCGCCGGGCTGGTGGCTGACGGCGGCCGGCGGCAACCTGCTGAACGCGGCCCAGCGGCAGTTCTCCGACACCAGCGGCCTGGCCAACTACCAGCACCACACCGGCCGCGAGGTCCGCCTGGGGGTGGAGATGCGCTACTAGCTCGCCCGCTATCCCGCCGAGTTCAGCCGGGCGGGGTTGAAGCCCAGGGCCGTGCCGATCTCCAGGGCGGCGGCCTTCACCCGCGGCGTCAACTCGGCCATCCGCGCCTCGTCCATATATTGCGGCACGCTGGACAGGCTGACGGCGGCGACGATCGCGCCGCTGGCGTCGCGGATCGGGGCGGCGATGCAGCGGATGCTGTCCAGGCCGTCGTCCAGGTGCAGCGCGTGGCCGACCTGGCGCGCCGCCTCCATCTCGCGGAAGAACGCCGCCGCCGCCGGCGACTGCGGATCGTCGACAAACAGCCGCGACCAGCGCTCGGGCGGCGCGTCGATCAGCAGCGCCCGGCCCAGGGCGGTGTCGCGGACGCGGTTGCGATCGCCGACCCGGTGGCGGACCTCTAGCCGGCGGCGCCCCGGCGCCTGGCCGACATAGAGCACCTCGTCGCCGGCGATCGTGCCCAGGTTCGTGGCGTCCTGGGTCTCGGCGGACAGGGCGGCCAGGATGGGCCTGGCGACCTCGGCCAGGCCCAACCGCTCGCGAGCCTGGTGGCCCAACTGCACCAGCCGCCCGCCCAGCCGGTAGTCCCGTCCCACCGACGACAGCAGACCGCGATCGACCAGCGCCGAGGCCAGACGATGGGTGGTGCTGCGGGTCAGGCCGACCCGCGCCTCGAACGCCTTGAGACTATGGGCGCCCTCCGCGACCGCCTCCAGGATGTCCAGCGCCCGATGCAGGGTCTGGCTGGCCCGATCCGAGGCGGCGGAGGCTTGAGGCGCGACTGTATCTGACAAGGCGGCATCCTATCCCGAACACGCTCCTAGATAGCACCGGAACGCCGATTCCGAAGATGTTCGTGGAGGATGCGGGTCCGAAATCTTCGAGCCGCCGGGCAAGCTGGACGCTGGGAACGCCCGTCCCTCCGATCGGTTTGAAAAGGGCAGACATGGAGGAAACCAATGTCCAAAGCCCCGCCCATTCCATCCGAGCAGCGCGCCTTCAAGGGTCAGAAGCCGGCGATCGAAGGCCAAGGCGGTCGCGACGACCTGCAGTCTCCCGATCCGGGCAACGCCGACGTGAACCTCAAGGCGCAGGGTCGCCACGGCAATCTGACCCAGAACACTTCTCGCTCCGGCAACGTACAGGATCGCTGACCATGCCCGACAAGAACCCCGCCGCCGACCGCTGGGGCGGCCCCGGCGCCAGCCACGAGAACGCCAAGCAGCCGCGCCCCGACCCCGTCGTCAAGGATCCGGACGATCCCGACCGCTACAGCCGCCACAGCAAGGTGTCGGGCGGCGGCGGCGAGTCCGACGTCCATCACGCCCACGCCGCCAACCGCAAGGACGACTTCGAGGCCAACGACGCCCAGAAGAAGAAGCACTGAGTCTCGAGAAGCGCCGCCCGTCCCGGCGAACAGGGGATGAGCGGCGCGCTTCGGCCTAGGCCGCGCGGCTCATCTCCGGCGCGAATTCCGGATAGTACCCGGCCATCATCCGCTCGGCGTAGCCCACCAGGTTGGGCAGGCTCTCGGCGCGGCGGCGCAGGGGCGAGTCGAAGAACGGCGTCAAGATCTGGGCCAGCATGGCGAAGACGATGGCGTCGACGCTGGTGGGCCGGTGGCCCATCATGAACGACTTGTCGCCCAGCATCTCCGACAGGGCCGTCAGCGACCAGGCGCCCAACTCCACGATCTCGTCGGGCGAGTGGCGGCCGATGCCGACGGCCTTGAGGTTGGACTGCACCGCGCCCAGCAAGCCGTCGATGGCGTCGGCGCGCGCTTCGCCGGGCAGGCCGTCGAACCAGCGGGCCGCCCCCTTGGCGAAGTTATCGTCGTCGAAGAACCGGAAGTGGCAGCTGGCCCAGCCCAGGTGGTTCTCGACCATCCGCTCGATCGCCCAGGCCTGGCCCCGCTGGGCCTTGCTGAGGCCGGCGTCCAGGTCGACGCCGTAGCTGCGCTCGATATAGGCGCGGATGAAGGTGGAATCGGCGACCTTGACGCCGTCGTCGTCGATCCACGGCAGTTGCCCCTTCGGCGAGGTTTCCGGATGGGCCGGGACCTTCTGGTACCAGAGGCCGGCCATCTTCAGGTGGATCTCGGTCTTGGTGACATAGGGGCTGCCTTCGGGGAGGCCGTAGGCGGGTCCGGCGGCGTAGAGCGTGATCATGGTGGTCTCTCCCTGCTGAGCCGCCCGCGTGTCCCTTGAAGACGCCGTGTTGCGACAATCAGACGCTACCGCCATGCTGCTGCCAGCATGCTGTCAGCATCGGTCGAGCAGAGTGGCTTCATGAGACGCGCCGAACGCCTTTTCCAGATCATCCAGATCCTCCGCCGCAGCCGCCAGCCGGTGACGGCCGACGCCATGGCGGTGGAGCTGGAGACCTCCAAACGCAGCGTTTATCGCGACATCGCCGCCTTGATCGGCCAGAGGGCGCCCATCCGCGGCGAGGCGGGCGTCGGCTATGTGCTGGAGGCCGGATACGACATGCCGCCCCTGATGCTGACACCCGACGAGATCGAGGCCGCCGTGCTGGGGGCCCAGTGGGTCGCCGGGCGCGGCGATCCGGTGCTCGCCACCGCCGCCAACGACCTGATCGCCAAGATCGCCGCCGCCGTGCCCGAACAGCTGCGCCCCTATGTGCTGACCCCCGCCACGGGGACCGGCATGAACTGGAAGGCCCTGCCCGACGGCATCGACATCGCCCAGACCCGAGCCTGGATCCACGCCGGCCGCAAGATCCGCCTGGACTATCGCGACGAGAAGGGCGCGGTCAGCCAGCGCGTCGTCTGGCCGGTGACCGTGGGCTATCTGGAAACCGTGCGCCTGCTGATCGCCTGGTGCGAGTTGCGCAACGACTTCCGCAACTTCCGCACCGACCGGATCGAGGGAGCCGAATTCCTCGACGAACGCCACGGCCAGCGGCCGGGCGTGCTGCGGAGCCGCTGGCAACGAGCGCTGGAGGAGGAACGCAAGCGCTGGGCGGCGAAGGGCGAGGGCTGCGGGCCGTAGGATACGAATGTCCGCTTCCGACCCGAAGCGGACGTTGGTGGGTGGCGCCCTGCAGCTATGTCGATCGATTCCTCGACGACGTTTTCCGACAGCTAGGGGCAAGGGCCAATTCGATGGCCAGTCAACACAGATCGGATATGGGTAAGGCCGAAAAATTGAAGATCAATGTCGGCGACACCATCAAGCCGTCCATCTCTGACAAGCCCGACCACGTATTCCGTGCCCCGACCTGGTATTGCGAAGCCGCCAAAATAAGTATTTTTTGCGCTGAACCGTCCATGAGAGTCGATTTTGAACCGTGGCTGGTTGTGCGGGGACCAAGAATATAGAGATCTCAGAATAATGCTTTTGCTATTATTCGTTACGCAATTTCTCGAACCATATTTGTGTCCTATCCAACTCTTGACGTGTCTGCCTATATCTGAGTCGCTGGCTTGAGCATTGGATGCGTCAACAATTTCATATGTGATTTCCCAATAACCTTCGAGCGTTGACCCGGCGCTTCGTGCAGCCGCGGCGTCACCGGCCGTTGCCACGATGAACGCCGCTGCCAAGCCCATCCGTGCTCCGACGTGCCTCATTGAGATCTCCCACAGGAGACAGTTACAGCTGTAAACTCTCGCGTCCACCGAAATTGGAGGTTCTAGTTCCACACATAGCGGACGTCCGGAGCGTCGCCTCAGCAAGCGGCGTCGCCGTTCAAACCCCATGCCGCTTGGCGAAGGTCTCGAACAAGGTGGGCCACGCCGCCACCGGCTTGCCGTCGATCGAGCGCAGGCCGAAGCCGTGGCCGCCCTCCTCGAAGACGTGCAGCTCGGCCGGGACCGCCTTGGCCTTCAGGGCGGTGAACATCATCAGGCTGTTGACCACCGGCACGGTCGTGTCGTCGGCGGCGTGCACCAGGAACACCGGCGGGACGTGGTCGGTGACGTTCTGGTCGGGCGAATAGAGCGCTACCTGCTCGGGCGTCGGCGACGGGCCCAGCAGTTGCTTGCGCGAACCGGGGTGCGCGGCCCCCCCGGCCATCGACACCACCGGATAGATCAGGGCCGACAGGTCGGGTCGCGCCGACAGGTCGTCGGCGGCGTCGACGCGGTCATAGACCTTGGCGTCGAAGCGGGTGGTCAGGCTGGCGGCCAGGTGCCCGCCGGCCGAAAAGCCCATGATCGACACCCGGGCCGGGTCGAACCTCATCGCCGCCGCCTTCGAGCGGGCCAGGCGCACGGCGCGCTGGGCGTCCTGCAGCGGCGTATCGGGGCCCGCGCCCCAGCGGTCGCCGGGCAGGCGGTAGAGCAGGACGAAGCAGGTGTAGCCGCGGTCGGCCAGCCAGCGGGCCGTCTCGAAGCCCTCCTTGTCGCTGACCACGCGCTCGTAGCCGCCGCCGGGCATCAGCACCACCGCCGCGCCATTGGCCTTGGCCGGACGAAACACGGTCAGGGTCGGTTTGCGGGTGTGGGTCGTGGCGCGGTCGGGCAGGCCGCCGGCGACGGTGCGGTCGATCAGGGTCTCGACGCCGGTGACGCCGGCCGAGCCGGGCGGGTCGCCGGGCCACAGGGGCAGGACTTCGGTCGGATCCGTCGGGGCCTTCGCGGCTTGGGCGGGCTTTGGATCGGCCAGGGCGGCGCCGCCCAGCAGCGATGTCAGCAGGCCGCCCGTCAGGCTGGCCAGGGTTCCCCGGCGATTGAACATGCGACCTCCCTAAGCGACGCGGCGCGAGCCTAGGGCGAGGCCGGCCTTCCGGCAAGCCACCGGTGTCATCCCCGACGGCTCAGGCCTTCGCGAACCTCAGGTGATGCAGCACGATCCCGCTGGTGGTGGCCACGTTCAGCGAGTCGAAACCGTTGGCCATCGGGATGCCGACGGTCCGCACGCGATCCAGGACGGCGCGCGACAGCCCCGGCCCTTCGGCCCCCAGCAGCACCGCCGCCCGGGCCGGCGGGGTCAGCGCCGCCAGGGTCTCGCCGGCGGCCGGACTCAGGGCCAGGCCCTGGAAACCTTGGCGGGCCAGCAGGGCGACCACGTCCTCGCCGCGCGCCAGCCAGGCGGTCGGAACGCTGAGCGTCGCGCCGATCGAGACCCGGATGGCCTTGCGGTAGAAAGGATCGCAGCAGTCGCCGTCCAGGATCACGCCGTCGACGCCGAACGCGGCGGCGTTGCGGAAGATGCCGCCCAGATTGTCGTGGTTGGCGACGCCCATCAGCACCAGCACCACCGCGCGGGGCCCCGTTCGCGCCAGCAGGGCGTCGGCCGACGGCGGCTCGGGCTTGGCCCCGACCGCCAGGACGCCGCGATGCAGGTGGAAGCCGGCGATGGCGTCGATCACCGCCTGGCCGGCCACGTGCACCGGAACCTCGGGCGGCAGGCCCGCCAACACCTCGCCCAGCTTGTCGATCCGCTTGCCGTCGATCAGCAGCGACCGCACCCGCTGGGGCGCATCGCGCACGAAGGCCCGCAACACGGTCTCGCCCTCGGCGATGAACAGCCCCTGGCGGCCGACCAGGTCGCGCTCCTTGATGTCGCGATAGGCCGCGACGCGCGGATCGTTCGGATCGTCGATGGGGATCAGGTCGGGCACGAGGCTCTCGAAAAAGACTACCGCACGCCCCGTATCGGAAGGATGGCCAGACCGCCAGCCGCCGCCAGCCCCGCCGCCACCAGATAGAGGGCGTGATAGTTGACGTGGGCCGGGCCCAGCACCCACATCGCCAGGATCGGGGCCATGGCCTGGGGCAAGGTGTTGGCCAGGTTGATCACCCCCAGGTCCTTGCCGGCGTCCTTCTGCGAAGGCAGCACCTGGCTGACCAGGGCGATATCGACGGCGTAGTAGCAGCCCACCGCGCAGCCGAAGATCACGAAGCCCGCCACCACGATCGGCCAGCCCGGCACCAGCGAGAACACCAGCATCGCCGCCGCCAGGCCCATGGCCGCGCCGGCCGCGAACAGCTTGCGGCGTTTGAGGCGGTCCGACAGCATGCCGCCCAGCATGCCGCAGGCGATGTTGGCGCAGGTGGCCACGGTGGTCAGTAGGGCCATGCCCTGCTCGGCGCGCTGTCCGGGGAACAGCTGCGTGTAGTGCAGCGCGTCCTGCAGGTAGAACAGCATGTAGCACTGGGTCAGGGTGATCGCGACCAGCACCATGAATCGGCTGACCCAGGCCAGGGCGAAGTCGGGATGGGCGCGCGGATCGATCCAGAACCCGGCCAGGAAGCTGCGCCAGTCGAACGGCGGCCGCTCGCCCGGCGGCAGCGGCGGGTCGTTCAAACTCAGGGCGAACGGGGCGATGGCGACCAGCAGCACCACGCCGATGGCCACGTAGCGCGAGGCTTCGCCAACCAGCAGGCCGCCGACCAGGATCGCCCCGGCCATGGCGCCGATCGGGTGTCCCAGGCTGAGGAAGGCCGCCACCCTGCCCTTCTGGGCGTCGGGCACTCGATCGGGCAGCACCGCCAGCAGGGCCGCGAACAGCAGATTGAAGGCCAGCTGGAAGCAGACGACGCCCGCCATCAGCTGGATTGCGCTGTGGGCCATCATGATCAGGAAGTACGACGCCACCGTGCCCAGCGCGCCGACCACCATCCAGGGGCGACGGCGGCCGAAGCGGGAGGTGGTGCGGTCGCTGATCGCCCCGGCCAGCAGGTTGGCCAGGCTGGCGCTGATCGAGCCCAGGATGGCCACCTGGCTCAGCACCACCGCCTTGCCAGCCGAATCGATGGCCTCGGCCTTCAGCGGCAACAGCACCTGGAACAGGGGCATGAAGCTGACATAGGCCCCGATCTGGGCCAGGGTGAAGGCGGCGATGAAGCTGGGCTTCACCGGTAGCGTCGGCCTTGCCCTGTCGATTCCCACCGCCTCCGCCACTGTCATCATCATCCCCCGACGCGCGATCTCCGTCGCGATTGGCTCGGACACTGGCCTTCCGCGCCGGGCGACACAAGGCGCGAGCGGCGACAAAGCCGACATCGCGGCGCTCGACCGCGCTTTTTTGGATTCCGAACGTCGCCTTATGGCGCGCAGTTGCTCTAGGCTGGCGGCATGAAGATGAGTCCACCCCATCAGGACCTCGGCGAACGGGCAGGCCCATGGCGTCGGTGACGATCTACGACGTGGCGGCGCGCGCCGACGTGTCCATCAAGACCGTCTCGCGGGTCATGAACAACGAGCCCAATGTTCGGCCGCAGATGCGCGAGCGCGTGCTCGAGGCGGCCGGCGCCCTGGGCTACGCGCCCAACCTGTCGGCCCGCAGCCTGGCTGGCTCGCGCTCGTTCGTGATCGCCGTCTTCGTCGACGCCTCCCTGACCCTGGACCACTGGCGCAGCGAGCGCGGCTCGGACTACCTGCAGCGCATCCAGCTGGGGGCCACGGTCGAGACCCGAGGCGCGGGCTACCACCTGCTGGTCGAGCTGGTCGACCACGACGGCCCGCGCGTACGCCAGGAGGTCGGCGCCCTGCTGGCGGCCCTCAAGCCCGACGGGGTGATCCTGACTCCGCCGTCCTGCGACAACGCGGTGGTGCTGGAACTGCTGGACAAGGCCGGCACGCCCTATGTGCGGCTGGGTCCGGAAAAGCCCGAGGGGCTTGGCCCCCGCGTGCACATGGACGACGTCGCCGCCGCCCGCGAAATGACCGACCACCTGATCGGCCTGGGCCACACGCGGATCGGCTTCATCACCGGCGACCAACGCTACGGCGCCAGCCAGGCTCGGCGCGAGGGCTACGTCGCCGCCATGAAGGCGCGCGGCCTGAAGGTCGACAAGGCCTGGATCCAGCCCGGCGACTTCACCTTCGAGTCCGCCCACAAGGCCGCCGCCACCCTGCTGGCCCTCGACCAGCGGCCGACGGCGATCTTCGCCAGTTCCGACGAAATGGCTCTGGGCGCCCTGGCGGCGGCGGCCGAGGCCGAACTTTCGTGCCCGGGCGACCTTTCCGTGGCCGGCTTCGACGACAGCCCTGTCTCGCGCCTCAGCCGCCCGCAACTGACCACCATCCGCCAGCCGCTGGTGGAGATGTCGACCCTGGCCACCAAGATGCTGATCAACGGCGTGGCCCGCAACGCCGAGGCCGGAACTCGGCCCCGCGACGAGCTCCTGCCCTTCACCCTGATCCATCGGGCCTCGACCGCGCCGCCGAAGGGGTGAACCTCACGGCTTGGAGGTCGATCTTCCAGGTGTCGAGCGTCGCGCCCAGCTGCTGGTCCAGGGTGGTCAGGGCGTTGAGGTAGTTGATCGAGGCGCTTAGCGCCTGCAGGTCGGCCGAGCGCAGGTTGGCCTCGAAGGTCAGCAGCTCGAAATTCGAGGCCCGGCCGGCGCTCAGCTTCTCGCGTTCCAGCTCCAGGGTCTTGGCCGCCAGGTCGCGCGACAGGCGCGTGGCCTCCACCTGGCGCCAGGCCAGCTCCACGCCCTGGACGGCGTCGCGCACCTGGGCCTCGACGGCCTGGCGCAGGTCGTCGAGCCGAAGTTCCTGCGTCCGCACCAGAGTTTCGGCCTGGATCTCGGCCTGGCGCGGGCGGTAGTCGCCCAGCGGGATGCGGAACTGCACCCCCACGCCGCCGCTGGTGCGCGGCAGGCCGGTCCCGGCCAGCGGCGCGCCGGTGATCGGATCGTCGAACAGGTCGCCGCGCTCGGTCTGGCGCTGCACCGACCCGTAGACCGACACGTCCCACAGCCGGTTGTTGCGGGCCAGGATCAGGCCCTGGCGCGCCTGCTCGACCGCCCGCTTCTGCGACAGGAAGTCCGGGCGGTTGTCCAGGGCCGAGGCGATCGCCTGGTCCAGGTCGACCGCCAGGGGCTTGGCGTCCAGGGCGTCGGCGGCGACCACGTCGGTGTGCAGGTCGACGGCCAGCAGGGCCAGCAGCGCGATCTGGGCGCTGTTGCGCTGCTGCTCGGCCTGCAGCAGGGCCACCTGCTGGGCAGCGATGTCGGCCTGGGTCTGGACGATGTCGGCCGCCGCCATCCGCCCGGCGTCGATCAGCGCCTGGTTGGTGGCCAACTGGGCGCGGGAGCGCTC
The DNA here is from genome assembly GCF_031457295.1 of Caulobacter sp. BE254. Taxonomy (NCBI): domain Bacteria; kingdom Pseudomonadati; phylum Pseudomonadota; class Alphaproteobacteria; order Caulobacterales; family Caulobacteraceae; genus Caulobacter; species Caulobacter sp. BE254. The sequence continues at coordinate 86,243 of NZ_JAVDWJ010000013.1, forward strand.
CAGCGACTGACGGGCGATCACCAGCTGCTGCTGGCTCTGGACCAGGTTGCGATAGGCCAGGATGATCCGGCTGACGGTGTCCGACACCGTCGCCTTCAAGGACAGTCGGTCGATGGCGTCCTGGAGCCGGGCCAGGCGCACGGGGGCGGCGTTGACGGCCAGGCCGGCGCCGCGCAGCAGGGGCTGGCTGACGCCGAGGGTCGCCACCTGCGTCGTCAGGTCGTTCCCGCCGCTGCGCACGGTCTGGCGCGCCCAGCCGAAGTCGAACTGCGCGCCCGTGGGGACCAGCCACGAGGCGCTCGGGTTCAGTTGCAGGGTCGAACCGCGCAGATCGCCGGCCCGCGTGGCCTCGGCCGAGCCGGTGATCGCCCCGATCGGGCGAAAGCGGGTCTCGGCGACGAACAGGTCGTACCTCTCGGCCGCCCGGACGACATAGGCCGACTTGATCGTGCGGTTGTCGCGCAGGCCCAGGAACACCGCGTCGGCCAGGCTGAGCGTCAGGCGCGGGCCGACCGCCGCGGGCGGCGGCCGAGCCGGCGAGGCGACGGGCGCCTGGGCCCAGGTCGGCGAGGCCAGGGCCAGGGCCAACGCGGCCGCGACCGGCGGCCATCCCGCGAGGCGCTGTGAGGAGCGAGGTTCGGCCACCCGATACGCAGACATCCTCGCGTCACCCGACGAACGATATTGACACTGAAGTCAACAAAACACGCCCTGGGCTCTTGTTCAAGTTGCGTGGCCGCGCGCAAGATGACCGGGTGCTGGAAGTCCTCGACCTGACCAAGACCTACGGCCCGCCCGACCAGGCCACGCCCGTGCTGCGCGGCGTCAGCTTCGCGGTCGAGGCGGGATCGTTCTGCGCGGTCGTCGGCCCGTCGGGTTCTGGCAAGAGCACCCTGATGAACATCATCGGCCTGCTGGACCGGCCCACCAGCGGCGTCCTGCGGCTGGACGGCCTCGACGTGGCGTTCGGCGACCGCGCGCGGGAGGCGCGCTTCCGCGGCGCGGCGATTGGCTTCGTCTTCCAGTCGTTCAATCTGCTGCCGCGCCTGAACGCCTGGGAGAACGTGGCCCTGCCCCTGGTCTATGCCGGCGTTTCGGCCCGCGAGCGCGAGCTGAGCGCCCTGGCCATGCTGGACCGGGTGGGCCTGTCGCATCGCGCCCAGGCCCGCCCGTCCGAGCTGTCCGGCGGCCAGCGCCAGCGCGTCGCCCTGGCCCGCGCCCTGATCCGCCAGCCCCGCCTGATCCTGGCCGACGAGCCGACCGGCAGCCTCGACAGCGTCACGGCCGGCGAGGTCATGGCCCTGCTGCGCGACCTGAACCAGCGCCTGGGCGTGACCGTGCTGATGGTCACCCACGACAAGGACCTGGCCGCGCGCTGCGAGCGGCGGATCGAGGTGCTGGACGGCCGGGTGGTCGCCGACACGGCGACGACGGCATGACCGCTCCGGCCTCCCCTTCGTCCCGTACGGCCCTCCGGATCTGGACCCAGTCGGGCGCCGAGGCCCTGGCCAACCTCCTGGCCCAGCGGCAGCGTTCGGCCCTGGCCCTGCTGGGCATCCTGATCGGCGCCGCCTCGATCGTGGCCATGCTGACCATCGGCCACATGGCGCAGCGCGAGACCCTGAAGCTGTTCGCGCACATGGGCGTGGACATCATGCAGATCCACGCCAATCCCGTCGGGCCCTTTCCCGCGACCATGGACCGGGCGGCGATCGAGGCCCTGCCCCGCACCGATCCGGACGTCGAGGCGGCCCTGCCGATGGCGATCGATCGGGCGACTGTGGCGATCGGTCCCGCCAGCCAGGACGCCGGAATCATCGCCGTCGCGCCCAATCTGCCCGACCTGGTCCGGCTGTCGCCGGCCCGCGGACGGCTGTTCGCCCCCGCCGACGAGGGCAATCTGGTGGCCGTGCTGGGCGCCGACACGGCCGCGGCCCTCTCCACCCCCGGCGCGCCGGCGGCGCCAGGCTCGAAGATCCGCATCCGAGGCTATGTGTTCACCGTGGTCGGCGTGCTCGACCGCGTGGCGTTCACGGCCATGGACCCGACGGACTATAACACCGCCGTGCTCGTGCCGCTGGGCGACGCGGCGCGGATCATGGCCACGCCGGAGCCGAGCACCGCGCTGCTGCGCGTGCGCCCGGGCGCGGACGCCAAGGCCGTGGGCGGGCGGCTGGTCGCCAGGCTGGCCAACCCGACCTCGGCCCCGCAGGCCGTGAGCGCCCAGGAGCTGATCCAGAGCCTGAACGCCCAGAAGGCCATCCATAGCCGCCTGCTGACGGCGATCGGCGCGATCTCGCTGCTGGTCGGCGGCATCGGGGTAATGAACGTCATGATGATGGGGGTGATGGAACGGCGGCGCGAGATCGGCCTGAGAGCGGCCCTGGGTGCGACCCCGCGCGACATCCAGGCGATGTTCCTGATCGAGGCGGGAATCCTGGCTTTGATGGGGGGCCTTGTCGGCCTGGCGTTCGGCCTGCTGGCCGCCTTCGCGGCGGCCAAGGCCTCGGGCTGGACCTTCAGCCTGTCGGCCTACGTCCTGCCCCTGGGACCAGGGCTGGCCGCGGTGGTGGGGATGATCTTCGGCTTCTATCCGGCCCTCAGGGCCTCGCGACTGGACCCGATCGTGGCGCTGCGCGAAGAGTAGACGGTCGGCGCTCGCCAACTACTGACATTGTTGTAGACGGCGACGCGACGTCGATCCTAAGGTTGAGCCATGGCGGCGCGCGTACAGGCCCTGGCGATCTGGCGGTCCCGAAGATGGACGGTCGTGGCGGCCGTGTCCGGGGTCGCGATCCTGGGGCTGTGCGTCGCCCTGGCCCCGCGTCGCCCCGCCGGCCCCGATCCCGGCGCGGCCCAGACCCAGACGCTTTCGCCCCGCCCCTTCGTCGCCACGCTCGGCCTGGTCGGTTCGGTGGTTCCCGGCGACAGCGTCGACGCGGTCGCCCCGTTCGACGGCATCGTGCGGCGCCTCGGCTTCGAGTACGGGACCGAGGTCGCGGCGGGCCAGATCCTGGTCGAGCTGGATCCCGCCGAGATCGGCCAGCGCCGCAACGAGGCCGAGGCGGCCTATCTGAAAGCGGCGAAAGCGTCCGAGACCCTGGCCGACTGGTCCAGCGGGACCGAGGTCGCGCGCGCCCGCCGGGCGGTGGACGCCGCGGTCCTCGACCTCGCGGACCTCGAGCGCAAGACGGCCGAGACGAAAGGCCTGCTGGACCGGGGACTGGTGGCGCGCGGCGAGTATGACGGCCTGGTCCAGCAAAGGCGGAGCCAAGAGATGGTGCTGGCGGGCGCGCGGCAGGACCTGGCGGCCGTGCTCGCCCAGGGCGCGGGCTCCGCTCGCCGCGTGGCGGCCCTGGAGCTCGACAACGCGCGCGCCCAACTGGCCCGCCTGGACGGCCAGGCGGCCGGGGCGCTCGTCCGGGCGCCCGAGGCGGGCGTCATCGTCAGGCCGGTCGGCAAGGGCGAGGATGCCGAACCCCTGCACGCCGGCCAGACGGTGACTCGGGGCCAGCTGATCGGCTCGATCGCCCGGGCCGGCGGCCTGGCCGTGGCCTTTCAGCTCAGCGAGACCGACGCCAACCGGGTGCAGCCGGGCATGGCCGTGACGGTCAGGGGTCCAGGGTTCGGCGGCCTGACGGTCGCCGGCCACGTGTCCTCCGTCGCTGGACAGGCCGCGGTCCCGGCGACGGCCGGCGGACCTCTGGCCAGCTTCCCGGCCGTGGCCCGCCTCGACGCCCTGACGCCCGAACAGGCCAAGGCCATCCGCATCGGCATGACGGCCAATGTCACGGTTGACCTCTATCGCAATCCGGCCGCCCTGGTGGCGCCGCCCGCCGCGATCCAGGGCGCGGCGCCGGCCGCCTGGGTCAAGGTCCAGGATCCGCGTGGCGGACCGCCGCGGACCGTTCCCGTCCAACTGGGGCGGATCGCGCCGGACGGGGTCGAGATCGTCTCGGGGGTGAAGGCCGGCGACGTGTTGGTGTGGTCGACGCCCACGGCCGGGGCCGCTTCCCCCGCACAGTGACCCCGCCCCGACCCTCGAGCAAAAAAAGCGCCCTGACGACGGAGTCGTCAGGGCAGGACCGGTCCTGCGTCGCTGGGGTAGGGGAAAGGCGACGTCTCCGGAGAGCGCGTGATTTAGGGGACGATGGTCAGGGGCGGGCTGGTCTGGACCGAGCCGTTGATCGCGCAGTCCGGGCTCAGGGTCTGGTTGTCGAAGGTGATCAGGCCCCCCGCGCTGACCGAGACGTTCACTGTGCTCGGACCACAGGTGCCGAACAGCGAAGCCGTCACCGCCACGCCGGTGATGGTGGCCGCGCCGGCGCCAGTGCCCGTCCCCGAAGTGGCGGTGGCGTTCCAGGTGCCGGTCTTGTGGATCAGCCCGCACAGGCCGCCGCCGCCGCTGAACGTGGCGGTGTCGATCACGCCGAGGCCGCCCGTGGTGTGGCCGGTGAAGTTGGCCGTGCAGGGGATGGTCAGCGAGCCCTTCTTCAGGCTGGTGGTGCCGGTGCCCGTGAACGTACCGTTTGCGGGGCTGAACGACGCGGCCGAGGCCGAGGCGGCGAAGGCTGCCGTGGCCAGCAAGGCGACGGCGGAAGCGAAGATTTTCATGGCGTTTCCCTAGTATTCTGAGGCGCTAAAGCACCGTTTTGACGATTATCTCGCCTATTGGATTAGACGTGTCAGAATAGAATTAGGGGGGTATGTCTCTCAAAAATATTCACCCATAGGTTACGAAATATATTTTCTGCACTTTAGCGAAATCAAGGCGCAGAAAAACACCGATAGGCTTGGAAAACCTTTCGGCATGAACTCACCATACTCCCCTCGCGAATATCGTTTTCCCGCGAACGACGCGGATCACGCCCCCTTCAAGGCCTGGTCGAGATGGGCGTGGGCGCGGCGCAGGAGCTCCTTGACGGAGTCCTTCGAGATTCCCATGCGTTCGGCGACCGCGCCGTAGCTGAGGTCCTCCATGCGGTTGAGGCGAAAGGCCATGCGGGTGCGCGGCGGCAGGCGCTCGATGACGGCCATGGCGCGGGCGTAGTCCTGCCGCGCGCCCACGATGCGCTCGGGCGACAGGTCCTCGGCGGCCTCGGACCATTCGGCGAACGAGCGCTGCAACTCGGCCGCCCGAACGCCCAGCCGCCGGATCCGGCTGACCAGGACGTTGTGGGCGACGGTGAACAGATAGCGCTCGACCTCGACGATCGGCGTTTCAAGCCGGGCCGCCTGGACGCGCAGGAACACGTCCTGCACCAGGTCCTCGGCGTCGGCGCGTGGAGCCCGGCGCGCGAAGTAGCGCCGAAGGCGGGGCCCGTGGACAGCCATCCAGGCGCCCAGGTCGGGCCTGGTCGGTGCGGGGTCCGCCGGGGGCGCGGACATGCGGGGTAAGGCCATCGTACGAACTCCGGCACAAGGGCGGCGCCCGCCCCGCGGCCGGGACGGGCGCCGCGGGGTTTGGATCAGAATCGCTTGCGGATGCTGGCGCCGATCATTCGCGGATCCAGCGTGAAGACGTTGGTGGTCAGGGCGGTGTCGTCGCTGTTGATGAAGGCCCCGGTGATGGGCGTGTCGTTCAGCAGGTTCTTGGCGTAGAGCTCGAACTCCAGACCGTCGTCCGGCTTGGCCAGGGTCAGGCGCAGGTTGACGTTGTACCAGCCGTGCAGCTTGTCGATCGCATCCTCGTAGACGCGGGCCCAGGATTGCGACTGGTGGTAGACGTCGCCGTGCACCCCGCCGACCCAGCCGCCCGACAGCGGCAGGGCGTAGTCGACGCTGATCGACTGGGTCCACTTGGGCTGGTTGGGCAGGCTGTGGCCCGACACGTCGGCATAGAAGCCGCGGCCGCCGTTGGGCAGGTCGGCCTCGGTCGGGGCCGGGAACAGGAACAGGCCCAGGATCGAGCCGGGGCAGACGGCGCTGAGGCTGGCGTAGTCGGGCAGGCCGAAGGCGGCGTTGGTGGCCAGCAGGCTGGCGACATAGCTCTTGGAAACGACGCAGTTGGACGGCAGGAACGGGCTGCCCTTCATCACCGTGAAGTCGGTGTTGCCCTGGGTGCGGTTCTCGACGTCGATCGACCTGGAGCCGTCGGCCAGCTTGCTGCCCTGGTAGCCCAGGTTGACGGTCAGGCGCAGGTCGCGGGTCGGCCGCCAGGCGGATTCCAGCTCCAGCCCCCAGATCCGGGCGTCGAAATTCTCGTTGATCGCGGTGCGGTCCTGGATCTGCGAGACCTGGTAGCCCTTGTAGTCATAGTAGAAGGCCGCGCCGTTCAGCGTCAGGGCGCCGCCCAGCAGGGTGTTCTTCGCGCCCAGTTCGAAGGCGTTGACATATTCGGGCTTGAAGGTGTCGGGGTAAGAGGTCAGCTGCACCAGCGGCGGCAGGCCGGGCAGGAACGGCTCGTCGCTGTAGCCGATGGCCGGCGGGTTGGCGCCGCCGCCCTTGTAGCCGCGGTTGTAGAACGCATAGACCAGGGTCTGGTCGGTGAACGACAGCTTCGGCGACCAGTCCAGGCCCAGCCGCCCGGTCACCGCGCCCCACTTCTGCTTGATGTCCTCGCCGATCGGATAGCCGCCGTCGACCGTGCCGCCGTTCGAGGACGACAGCAGCACCTGGGTCGGCACCGGCGTGAAGGTCTTGCGGTCGCGAGTGTAGCGCAGGCCGGCCGTCAGCTTCAGGTCGTGGGCGAACTCGTAATAGAGCTCGCCGAACACCGCGGCCGACTTGACCTTGTAGATGTTCTTGCTGCGGAAATAGTTGTGGCCCAGGCCGTCGATCTGGTCCAGCGGATGGGGGTCGATATAGATGCAGCCGGTCGTGCCGTCCGGCGCGATCGTCGGCGTTGAGCCGTCGAACGCGGTTCCGCACTTGGTCGGGTCGAGGCTGTTGTTGCCGTAGCCGCTGCTCTGGGCGATGGCCGAGACGATGTTGAAGAAGACGTAGTAGTCCTCGGTCGTGCGATAGTCGGTGTAGTTGCCGCCGAGGCTGAAATTGACCGGCCCGTCGAAGGCCGACGACAGGCGCAGTTCCTGCGAGACCTGGCGGCTCTTGGCGCGTACCTGGTCCAGACCGGCGATCGTGCTGGAACAGCCCAGCTGCGGATCGCAGTAGACGCCGCCCGGCGTCAGGTTGGGGGCCGGAGCGCCGGGCACGATGCTGTTGTCCAGGCCGGTGGAGTCGTTGAACACCCCGGGTAGGGTGTTGAAGCGGTTGTAGTCCTCGCTGGAGAAGTAGTGGTCGCGGTTGTAGGCCGTCTGCGAGGTCAGGGTCAGGTTCGGCGCCAGGTCGATGTCGACGTTCAGCTCCAGCACGTCGGCCTTGGCTCGGTACTTCGGGTCGAAGATCGACGAGATGCGCCGCAGGTCCTTGGACTGCATCATGCCGCCATAGGGGTCGGCCACCTTCATCAGGTTGACGGGACCCGACACGCCGTCGGGATTGAGCCCCAGCACGGCGGTGTTGGTGACCGAGGCCAGGACGAACGGGATCGACAGGCCATTGGGCGTGCCATAGGCGGCGTCATCATAGAGCGAGGCGTTCTGGCAGCCCTGGCTGAAGAAGGCGCTGGCCTGCGGGCTGAGCGTGAAGCCGCCCATGGTCTGCGGGCCCGGATCGCGGGTGCACAGCTGCTTGGTGCTGCGGGCCCGGCTGTCGTTCTCGCTGAAATGCTCCCAGATCAGGGCGCCGCGCACCGCCTCGACCGGCTTGAAGCCCAGGGTGACGCGGGTGGAATAGAGGTCGCGACCGTCGATCTTGTTGCCCGTGACATCGTTCTCGGCGAAGCCGTCGCGCTGGGTCGAGGCGCCGGCCAGGCGCAGGTCCAGCTTGTCGCCGGCCAGCGGAATGTTGACGAAGCCGCTGAGCCGGCGGCTGTCATAGTCGCCGACCTCGCCCTTGATCTCGCCTTCGAAGACGTCGGTGGGCCGGGCCGAGATGATGTTGACCGCGCCGGCGGTGGCGTTGCGCCCGTACAGCGTGCCCTGCGGGCCGCGCAGCACCTCCACCCGCTCGACGTCGAAGAATTCCTGCTCGAAGAAGCGGTTGCGGATGAAGGCCGTGCCGTTGAAGTTGATCGACACGCCAGGGTCGGTCGAAACCGACACGGCCTGGGTGCCGATGCCGCGGATCGTCAGGTTCACGCCGCTGAAGTTGGTCTTGGTGAAGCTGACGTTGGGGATCGCCTTCAGCAGGTCGGGCCCGCCCTCGATCTTCGCCGCGTTGAGCGCCTCCTGCGAGAAGGCCGAAATGGCGATCGGCACGTCCTGCGCGGCCTCTTCCTTGCGCTGGGCGGTGACGACCACCTCGTCGACAAGGTTGGACCTGGCCGACGCCGCCGCCGGTCCCTGGGCCTGAGCCTGGGCCAACCCGGCCGACAGGATGACGGCCACGGTGGAGACCCCGGCGATCCAACAGACGCGCGCACGGATGCGTTGAGACATATCCCCTCCCAAGGGTCCTCTCCCCCGACGGGGCGGACATCAAAAGCGTTTCCTCGCCGCGCTTTTTTACCGGAGTCGCCTGCGGCGGGGCGCTCCTCACCCTAAGGATGCGTCTATTCACCTAGGTGTCAATACTTATTGACGCTGGTGTTGATTATTCGATCAGGGCCGGGAGCAAGTTGGCGGCCAAGCGGCGCACGGCGTCGCGGTCGCGACCGAGCATTTCACGCAAGGGTCCCCCGATCACCGCGTCGCCGAAGGCGCACAGGGTGATCAGCAGCAGGGCCGAGGGGATGTGCCGGGGCGGATCGTCGCCGGAGGTCAGGACCTTCTCGTTCAGCGCCGCGACCAGGTCGACGACCGCTTCGCGCACGGGCTCCAGATGCTCGTAACGGTTGGACAGGGCGATCCACGCCGCCAGGTGTCCCGCCCCGCCTTCGTCGAAGGCCGCGAACACGATGTCCACAACGGTTCTGGGCGCTCGCTCGTCGGAACGGACATGGGCCACGGCCGACTCCAGCGCCACGGCCAGGTCGCGGACCATCGCGCCCATCAGGGCCGATTGCAGCTCGGCCGCCGAGCCGAAATGATGGATCAGGGTGCCGTGGGTGACGCCAATGTCCTGGGCCACGGCCTGCAGGGTCAGGCTGTTGGGACCGCCGGCGATCAACAGCTTGCGGGCGCTGACCAGGGCCTGGGCGCGGGCCTCGTCGGGGGATCGCCTCCGCCGAACGGCCTGCTCGTCCTTCGCCTTGCCCGCCTCCGCCATGACCGTCACTATTTATATTGAAGTCAACGACAGCATGGGCGACATCCGCATAGGATGTAAACCCGTCGCGGTTGACCCCGCGTCAGGCGTCTCTCGACCGGGCCAAAACAGGCCGGATCAGAACAGGAAAGTCGGCAGCAGCCGGGCCACGATCTTGCGGCCGGCGTCATCCTCGCGATCGAGCATGTCGCGCAGGGGCGCGCCGATCACCGCGTCGCCAAACGCGTATAGCGCGATGAACAGCACCGCCGAGGTGACGCGGTGATGGGTCTGCTCGCCCTCGGCGGCGAAGGTCTCGCAGATGGCGTCGACCAGGTCGCGCACGGCGGCCCGGACCGGTTCCAGGTGCTGGAGGTCGCCGGACAGAGCGATCCAGGCGGCCAGGCGCCCCGCCCCGCCCTGGTCGAAGGCGTCGAACACCGCGTCGACCAGCGCCCGGGGCGCGCCGGGGTTCGAGCGCAGCTGCTCCACGGCCGCGCCCAGGGCGTCGGTCAGGTCGCGGACCATCGATTCCATCAGCGCCGACTGCAGGCCGGCCGCCGACCCGAAGTGATGGATCAGGTTGGCGTGGGTCACGCCGATCTCGTCGCCCACCGCCTTCAAGGTGACGGCCGTCGGCCCCGAGGTGATCAGCAACCGCCGCGCCGACACCAGCGCCTCGCGGCGCGCGACCTCGGGCACCCGGCGCCGACGCTTGGCGGTCGTCCCGATTTCAGGACCTTCTATTGACATCAATGTAACTTACATGCATGTAGATATCGTCGGGCGTCGATATATTCCGCGGTCCGACGGCGATCTGGGCGGTCCAGAATCGTCGCCTTATTGACAGGCAGTTTAGGAGAAGTTGCCGCCATGGCCCAGGCCTTTCCATGCCATGCCGCCGCGACGACCGGGATGTGGCCGGGAAACCGGGCGGTCCCCGACGCGCTCCGCGGCCGCCTGACCCATCCCTTTCATCCCGTGCGGAGCCCGGTCGCGCCCGGCGCGTGACGCTCCCCGCCTCCCAAACCCCCGCCGCCGTCGACGACGGCGCGCCAGGAGCCCCCTTCATGAGCAAGCTGGACAAGACCCCGTCGGACCTCGACATCCGCGCCCGCGACATGGCCTTCGGCCGCGACACGCACGCGGGCCGCTGGTGGCTGGGCGGCGACCCGGTGGGCACGGCCTTCTACAACGCCCTGTCGGTGACCTTCCCCCAGGGCGAACGGTTCTTCATGGACGCGGTCCGCCACTATCGCAACGTGGCGCCGCCCGAACTGCGCCAGCAGATCGCCGGCTTCCTGGCCCAGGAGGCGATGCACACCCGCGAGCACCTGTTCTTCAACAAGCAGGTCGCCGACCACGGCTTCGACGTCGCGGCGATGGAGCAGCGCACCCGCGACCGCCTGGCCTTCGCCCGCAGCCGGCCGCCGCTGCAACAGCTGGGCGCGACCGTGGCGCTGGAGCACTTCACCGCCATCCTGGCCCACGCCCTGCTGGCCGATCCGCGCCACCTGGACGGCGCTTCCGACGAAGCCAAGGCCATGTGGCGCTGGCACGCCATCGAGGAGGTCGAGCACAAGGCCGTCGCCTACGACACCTTCATGCTGGCCGCCGCGCGGCTGCCGGCCTGGCGGCGCTGGACCCTGCGGACCATGACCATGATCGCCGCCACCCGCCTGCTGTTCGCGACAGTCGGCAGCAATATCGGCGACATCTTCACCGCCGACGGGATCAACAACACCCGCAGCTGGCGACGGCTGTTGCGCTTCATGCTGGTCAAGCCGGGCATGCTGAGACAGGTGCTGTGGGCCTACCTCGCCTACTTCCGGCCGGGCTTCCACCCGTGGCAGCACGACGACCGGGCGCTGATGCGCCAGGCCGAGCAGGACCTGTCGGCCTCCTATGCGCCGGCCGAGGCGGTGGCGTGATCGCCGCCCTGGCCCTCGCCGCAGGGCTGAGCCCGCAGGCGGCCGACGTGACGGGGCTGTGGAACGCCCCCGGCGACGGCGGCTCGACCGTGCGGTTGGAGCGCTGCGACGACGGCCTGTGCGGCTATATCGTCATCTCGCCGCACATCCGGGCCGACCCCGGACAGAAGGACATCCGCAACCGCGATGCGACCCAGCGGGGACGGCTCCTGCGCAACCTGATGTTCATGAAGGTCCGGCCGACCGGACCGGGCCGCTGGGGCGACGGCTGGGTCTACAACCCCGAGGACGGCGGCACCTACAAGGGCGTCATGACCTTGCGCCCGGACGGCCTGCTCAGCCTGAAGGGCTGCGTCGTCGCGCCCTTCTGCAAGACCCAGACCTGGCGCCGCGCGAGCTGAGCCTGAGCGACGCGCCCGCCGCCCGCTCGCCGGCTGTGTAATCATGTAACGCGTTCTCAAGTCGGGCGGCCGAAGCTATAGGACGGCCATGCGGCGAACGATGACATGGTGGCGGAACCTGGGGGGCCTGATGGCCGCCTGCGTCCTGGCGCTGCTCGTCGTCGCGCCCTCGGTCAGCCTGGCGGCGTGCATCTACGACGACGCCGCGCCCGTCGCCGAGACGAGCCTGACCGGCGCCCAGGCCGTCCAGGGCGACCTGCAGGACCACGGCGCGCCCTGTGAGTCGGCGTGCTGCGTGGGCGGCCATTGCCACCATGGCGGGGCCATGCTCGACGCGCTGGTCGCGACGATTTCCGCACCCATGCTCGCCGCCTCCGCGCACCTCGGGATGTCCGCCCCGGCGCTCGCCTCGCGCACCCTCTCCGGCCCCGACCGACCGCCTCGCGGCTGACGGCCCGCGCGCCTTCCGCGCGCCGTCGTCCATCCATCGCGAGGAATTCTCATGCCGTCGAACCGATGGCCGCTACATGCGGCCTTGGCCTGCGTCGCGTCCGGGGTGCTCTGCACGTCGGTCGCGGCCCAGACCGCCCCGCCCTTCCCGATCCTGCTGAAGCAGGCCCAGACCTCGGCGCCCTGCCTGGCGCTGGGCGTCGCCGAGACCCGCGCGGCCGAGGGCCTGGCGGTCCAAGCCGCCGCCCGTCCCAACCCGACCCTCGGCCTGGTGGTCGAGAACGCCGCCGGCTCGGGCCCCTACAAGGACTTCGGCCGCGCCGAGACCACCCTGTCGATCGAGCAGCCGCTGGAGCTGGGCGGCAAGCGCGCGGCGCGAACCTCGGCGGCCCAGGCCGACCTCGCCGCCGCCCAAGCGCGCGCCGCCCTGGGACAAATAGACTTCGCCCGCGACCTCATGCTGGCCTACGCCAACGCCGAGGCGGCGCAGCAGCGCCTGGCCATCGCCCGCGACAGCGTCGACCTGGCCCAGGCCGACGCCAGGGCCGCCCGGCTGCTGGTCGACAACGGCAAGGAGGCCCAGGTCCGGGCGGTCCAGGCCGACGCCGGCCTGGCCACCGCCCGCGCCGAACTGGGCACGGCCGGGGCCGAGGCCGAGACCGCCCTGGCCCGCCTGAGCGCCCTGACCGGCTCGCCAGAGCGCTACGCCGCCGTGGCGGGCGGCTTACTGGACGCCGTTCCGCCGCCCGCGCCGCCGGAGCCGGCCTTCAGCCCGGCCATCGCCGCCGCGCGGGCCGAACGCGACGCCGCCGAGCGCCGCGTCGCCGTGGAGCGCGCCCGCCGCGCGTCCGATCTCGCCCTCAGCTTCGGCGTGCGCCGGTTTCAGGACGAGGACGCCACGGCCGCGGTCTTCGGGATCTCGGCGCCCCTGCCGCTGTTTGACCGCAACCGTGGCGCGGTCGCGGCGGCCACGGCCAACGCCCAGGCCGCCCAGGCCCGGCTGGCCATGACCCAGGCCGAGCAGGATGGCGATCGCCGCGCGGCCGCCGCCCAGGCCGCGGCCGCCGACCAGACGCTGGACGCGTCGTGGCAGGCGGAAACCGCCGCCGCCGAGGCCCATCGCCTGGCCAGGATCGGCTATGACGCCGGCCGGCTGCCGCTGTCCGAACTGCTGGCCGCCCGCCGCGACCTGATCGCCGCGCGAGGACGCGCCGTCGACACCAAGCTGGCCCGCGTCAAGGCGCTGGCCGACCTCGCCCGCGCCCAAGGTCATGTTCCGTTCGGAGATCAGCCGTGATCGCTCGTCGCTCCCTCATCGCCTCGGCGGTCGCTCTGATCGTCGCCGCCGGGCTCGGCTTCGGCGCCGCCCAAGTGTTCCAGGACCGTCCGGCCGCGCCCGCCCCTGCTCCCGAGGAGGAAGGCGCCGAGCATGGCGGCCATGGCGAGACCGGCCTGGTGCCGCTCAAGCCCGCCGACGCGGCGGCGGCCGGCGTTTCGGTCGTCACGCCGGGGCGCGGCGGCGGGGCCGACATCCTGCTGCCCGGCCGCGTGACCCTGGCCGCCAACGCCCTGGCCGCCCTGGCCGCGCCGGTGTCGGGGGCGGTGGAGCGCGTGCACGTCTCGGCCGGCGCGGCGGTCGCCGTCGGCTCGCCGATCGCCACCTTGCGCAGCGCCGACGCCGCCTCGGGCCGCGCCAGCCTGGACGCCGCCGCGGCCGGCGCCCGGGCCGCCCAGGCCGCAGCGAGCCGCGACCGCCGCCTGTTCGAGGCCGGCGTGGTCGCGCGCCAGGACTGGGAAGCCAGCCAGGCCGCCGCCGAAAAGGCCCAGGCCGACCACCGCGCCGCCCAAGCCCAGGTCCGCGCCATGGGCGGGCCCGGCGCCAACGGCGTCGCGATCCTGCGCAGCCCGATCGAGGGCGTGGTGACGCGGATCGAGACCCAGGTCGGCGGCTTCCTGACCCAGGGCGCCCTGGTCGCCGAGATCGCCGACGCGAGCCGCGCCGAATACGTCTTCGACGCGCCCGCCGCCGCCGCCGACGCGATCCGGCTTGGCCAGGTGATCCATGTGCAGACCCCGGACGGCCAGGAGGCCGCGGCCACGATCAGCGCGGTGGCGCCCGGCGCGTCCGGGGGCAACATCGCCGTCGTTCGCGCCACGCCCTGGGGCAAGACCGCCCCCGTCGGGTCCGTCGTCTCGGCGCGGGTGATGACGGGCGCTAACGCCGGCGGCGCGATCATCGTGCCCAGCGAGGCGATCCAGACCGTCGAGGGCCGCCCGGTCGTCTTCGTGGTCGAGGCCGGCGGCTTCCGCGCCACGCCGGTGACCCCCGGACGGGTCGCCGCCGGCTCCACCGAGATCCTGCGCGGCCTGGGCGGAACCGAACGCATCGCCGGCAAGGGCGCCTTCCTGCTCAAGGCCGAACTCGGCAAGGGCGAAGCCGGACATGAGGACTAAGCCATGCTCGCGCGCCTGATCGACCTTTCCGTCCGCTTCCGCTGGATCGTCGCCCTGCTGGCCATGGCCCTGCTGGCCTATGGCGGAAGCCAGCTGGCCGGCCTGCCCATCGACGCGGTCCCCGACGTCACCAACCGCCAGGTGCAGATCAACACCATCGCCCCGGCCCTCGGCCCGGAAGAGGTCGAGCGCCAGGTCACCTTCCCGGTCGAGACGGCCCTGGCCGGCATACCGGGCCTGGTCGAGACCCGCTCGCTGTCGCGGCACGGCTTCTCGCAGATCACCGCCGTCTTCACCGACGCCACCGATCTCTATTTCGCCCGTAACCTGATCAACGAGCGGCTGCAGGCCGCCCGTGCCGACCTGCCCGATGGGCTGGAGCCCGCCATGGGACCGCCGGTCACCGGGCTGGGCGAGGTCTATATCTGGACGGTCGAGCTGTCGGGCCCGGCGGCGCGGCCCGGCGCGGTCTATGTCACCCCTGAGGGCGACCGCCTGACCACCGACGTCCAGAAGGCCACCTACCTGCGCACGGTCCAGGACTGGATCGTCGCCCCGCAGCTCAAGACGCTGAAGGGCGTGGCCGGCGTCGACGTGCTGGGCGGCTACGTCAAGCAGTACGTCGTCCAGCCCGACCCGGCCAAGCTGGCGGCGTTCGGCATCGGCCTGCCGCAACTGATCGAGGCCCTGGAGCACGCCAACCGGGTCGAGGGCGCGGGCTATGTCCAGCGGGGCGGCGAGGCCTATATCGTGCGCGCAGACGCCCGGGTGAAGACCCTGGCCGAACTGGCCGAAACCCCTGTTGGGCGGCGCGGCTCGGCGGTGGTCCGCGTCTCGGACGTCGCCACCGTCGTGGTCGGCCAGGCTCCGCGCCTAGGCTCGGCCAGCGAGGCGGGACGCGAGGTCGTCATCGGCACCGCCCTGATGCTGGCGGGCGAGAACAGCCGGACCGTCGCCGCGCGGGTCGGCGAGCGCCTGAAGGAGATCCAGGCCAGCCTGCCGGCCGGCGTCGTGGTCAAGCCGGTGCTGGACCGCACCGACCTGGTCGACGCCACCATCGCCACGGTCGAGCACAACCTGGCCTTCGGCGCCCTGCTGGTCATCGCCGTGCTGTTCGTCGCCCTGGGTAACATCCGGGCGGCGATCATCACCGCCCTGGTCATCCCGCTGTCGTTCCTGTTCGCGGCCATCGCCATGCGGCGCTTCGGGATCAGCGGCAACCTGATGAGCCTGGGGGCGCTGGACTTCGGCCTGATCGTCGATGGGGCGGTGGTGGTGATCGAGAACACCCTGGGCCGGCTGGCGCTGCGACGGAAGGCGCTGGGCCGGCCGCTGGACGCCGGCGAGCGGATCGCGATCGCCGCGTCCTCGGCCCGCGAGATGGCGCGGCCCGCCGCCTTCGGCCAGGCCATCATCCTGATGGTCTATGCGCCGCTGCTGGCGTTCGAGGGCGTGGAAGGCAAGATGTTCGGCCCGATGGCGGCGACCGTGATGTTCGCCCTGGCCGGGGCCTTCCTGCTGTCCTTGACCTTCGTGCCGGCCATGGCCGCCCTGCTGATCGGCGAACCCAAGGGGCACGGCGAGACCCGGGTCATGACCGCCGCCCGCGCGCGGTTCGAGCCCGTGCTGCGCGGCCTCGTCGCCCGGCCGGTCGCGGTGGCGGCGGGCGCCGGGGTGGCCCTGCTGGTCGGCGTCGTCGCCTTCCTGAGCCTGGGCCGCGAGTTCATCCCGACGCTCGACGAGGGCGACCTGATGGTCCAGGCCTCGCGCGTGCCGTCGATCTCGCTGGAACAGAGCCAGGCCATGCAGTTCCGGGTCGAGAAGACCCTGGCGGCCATGCCGGAGGTCGCCCTGGTGTTCACCCGTACGGGCACCGCGGAGATCGCCTCCGACCCCATGCCGCCCAGCGCCTCGGACACCTTCGTCATCCTCAAGCCGCGCAAGGACTGGCCCGATCCGCGCCTGCCCAAGGCCGAACTGGTCGCGCGCATGGAGACAGCGCTGAGCAAGCATCTGGGCAACGCCTACGAGTTCACCCAGCCGATCCAGATGCGGTTCAACGAGCTGATCGCCGGGGTCCGCTCGGACGTCGCCGTCAGCGTTTATGGCGACGACTTCGCGGTCATGGACCAGACCGCCCAGAAGGTCGCCAAGGCGCTGCGCGGCGTGCGGGGCGCGGCCGACGTCAAGGTCGAGCAGGTCTCGGGCCAGCCGACGATCACCGCCACGGTGGACCGCACGGCGGCCGCCGCCCTGGGCGTCCACGCCAGCGACGCCGCCGACGCCCTGGCCATCGGCCTGGGCGGACGCGAGGCGGGCCATATCCTCGAAGGCGACCGGCGGTTCGACGTGGTCGTGCGCCTGGACGAGCAGCGCCGCAACGATCCGGCCGTGATGGGGCAGCTGCCGGTGATGCCCGAAGGCGCCGCGCCCGGCACGGCGGCGATCCCGCTGTCGACCCTGGCCCGCTTCGACGCCGCCGAGGGACCCAACCAGATCAGCCGCGAGAACGGCAAGCGCCGGATCATCGTCCAGGCCAATGTCCGGGGCCGCGACCTGGGCGGCTTCGTCGCCGAGGCAAAGGCCGCGGTCCGCGACCAGGTTCCCCTGCCGGCCGGCTCGTGGCTCGACTGGGGCGGCCAGTTCGAGAACCTGGAGCGGGCCTCGGCGCGCCTGACCGTGATCGTGCCGGCGGTCTTCCTGGTGATCGCGGTCCTGCTGTACTTCGCCCTGGGCTCGGCGACGGAGGCGGCGCTGGTCTTCGCCTGCGTGCCCCTGGCCCTGGTCGGCGGCGCGATAGCCCTGGCGTTGCGCGGCACGCCGTTCTCGATCTCGGCCGCCATCGGCTTCATCGCCGTGTCGGGCGTGGCGACGCTGAACGGGCTAGTGCTGATGCAGAGCATCAAGCAGCAGCTGGCCGCCGGGCTTGAGCCGGTCGAGGCGGTGGTCATCGGCACGGCGGGCCGCCTTCGGGCGGTCTTGACCACCGCCCTGGTCGCCATGCTGGGCTTTCTGCCCATGGCCGTCGCCATCGGTCCGGGAGCGGAGGTGCAGAAGCCGCTGGCCACCGTCGTCATCGGCGGCCTGCTGACCTCCACCGCCCTGACCCTGCTGGCCCTGCCCGTCTTCGCGGCCTGGCTGGCCGCGCGGCGTGACCTGACCGGGCTGTCCCACAAAAAAGCGCCGCCCCGAAGGGCGGCGCAGCAGGGGGAGGATGGGTGATCGGGTTAGCCGCCGAACTTGTAGCGGAGGCTCACCCCATAGATGCGGCCGTTGGCGTAGGACTGGCGCAGGATGTCAGTGTCGTTGCCGTTGTCGGGCTCGCCCACATAGCGCTGGGGCGCCTTGTTGGTGAGGTTCGACGCGGTCAGCGACAGGGTCATGTCCCTGCGCAGGTTGAAGTTCACCGAGGCGTCGAGCAGGCCGTAGCCCTTCAGGTAGCGGCCATCGATCGGGTTGGCCGAAACCCCAAAGAGAACGTAGTCGGAGCGGTAGGTGTAGACGATCCGCGCCGACATAAAGCCGCTCTCATAGAGGCCGGCGATGCTGTAGTTGTCGTCCGACTGGAAGGGCTGGCGCACGACCGTCGTCGATTTCGCCGCGCCGTTCAACTTCACTGGCAGCTCGGTCTTGACGTGGGTATAGGAGCCCTGAACGCCGAAGTTCTTCAGCACATGCGGCAAGAAGTCGTAGTCGAAGAAGGTCTGGAAGGCCAGTTCAACGCCCTTGGCCGTGCCGGGATTGGCGTTGACCGGCGTGGTGACGCGGTACTGGCCGGTCGGGCAGCTGTTCGAGGTCGCCCCGCTATAGGCCGGAGCGGTCGCGACGGCCTGGCAATTCTCTACGCCAAGAACGAAACCATCGATCTTCTTGTAGAATACCGCCGCCGAAACATAGCTCGTGCCGTTGAAGTATTTCTCGAACGACACATCGTAGCTGTCGGCATGCAGCGGCGCCAGGTCGGCGTTACCTTGCGATCCCGTGCCGTTGGCGGTGTTGACCGAAATGGTCGGGTTGATGTCGCCGACGCTGGGCCGGGTCAGGCCTTGGCCATAGCCGAAGCGCAGCAGGGTGTCGGGGGTGATGTAGCCGGTGACATTAAAGGTTGGCAGGACGTCAGTATAGGCGTTGCTGCTCTTGTTGGGGATCACGAGCGGCGTGCCGGTGCTGGAGTCGGTGATCCGCGCCTCGGCGTCGAGGTTGGTGCGCACGACCCGCACGCCGAGATTCCCGCGGATCTTGTCGTCCAGGAAGCTGAAGTCGGCGACGCCGTAGCCGGCGAAGGTCTCTTCGGTCGCCAATCGGCGCGACAGAAGGGTTTCGGGCAGGGAGTCCTCGGCGGGGGCTCCGGCCAGCGGGAAGCGGTTGCGGACGTTGTCGCCCAGCAGCGCGTCAGGGTCGAAGGTCAGGAAACCGCCGCCGTAGCCAGCGTCACCGTCGAGCCAGTTGTTGTGGGACGCTTTGACGAGGTCCTGGGCGCTGGTGACATAGACCGCATTCGAATAATCGGCCGCCAACGCCGCACCATTGGTCGTCAGGAACTTGTCGAAGAACGAATAATTGTAAAATCTTGATTTCTTTCGATAGTAGCGCGCGCCGAACTTGATGTCGTCGATGAAGTTGTCATGCAGCTTATATTTGCCGTCGAACTGAGCGGCGAGGCCCTCGTCGTCGTAAATGTTATTGGTGCCGTTGGAGTATTTCTGGAACGCCCAGGTGCCGGGGCTGGCCAGATCGGGCCCCGAGATCGAAACCTGCTGCTGCGCGCCGATCGCGCGGGTGGTGTTCCAGGCTAGGCCCGACCGCGGCACCATGATGACCGAGCGGTTGTCCTGGTGCTGGTCGGCCTTGACGTAGGACAGGTCGAATTTCAGGTCCAGGTCGTCGGTCGGGCTCCACTTGGCGCCGCCGGCCAGGATCCAGGTCTTGTAGAGCCGGTGCTCGTCGCCGCCGGTGCTGGTGAAGGTTGAGCCGAGGAAGGTGCCGCTGGCGAAGCGCTGGCCAGCCAGGACAACGTCCTCGCCGCCGTTGGCGTTGCGGCTGGTCAGGCCCTCGGTGGTGCTGAACGGGGTGGTGGTCAGGGTCTGGGCGTAGCGGCTGTCGCTCGAATTCAGGAACTGATAATTCTGGTGATAGAGATACGAGTTGTAGTTGCCGTCGACATAGAATTCGAGATTCGACTTCGGCTTCCACTGGAAGGCGCCGTTGACGCCCTTGCGGGTGCGCTTGATGTCTTCTTCGTTCTCATTGATCTGCACGCCGGCGAAATTGATCAGGTTGGCGCGTTCGGCCGCGGTCAGGGCCAGGGGATCGGCAACGTCGGCCAGATAGGTCACGTCGCTGCGGCCGACAAACGCGCGATTCAGGCTGGTGTTGGCCAGGTATTCGGCGCTGTCGGCGCGGACCGCCCGGCGCAGCTGGGCGCCGCCGGGGCCGGGGCCGTTGTCGGAACGGTTCCAGCTCTTCTGGTAGTTGGCGGCCAGCAGCAGGCCCATCTCGCCCTCGCCGACGTTCCAGCGATTGGCGACCAAGCCGAAATATTCCGGCTGCAGGCTCTTGACCATGTCGTTGTACTTGCCGGAAATCGCGGCGCTGGCGGTGAAGCCCTTCAGGTCCAGCGGGCGGCGCGTGCGCACGTCGACCAGGCCGCCGATGCCGCCCTCGATGTGCTCGGCCGACGGGTTCTTGTAGACGTCCAGCCCGGCGATCATGCCCGGAATGGCGGCCTCGATGTTGAACTCGCTGCCACCGGCGGTGAAGTAGGCGCGGCCGTCGACCTGCGACGCCGTCTGGCCCGACAGGCCGCGGATGGTCAGGCCCGAGCCGACGCCCACCGGCGAGGCGCCTTCGCCGCCATAGCGGTAACCTTGCACGCCCGGCACCCGGGTCAGGGTCTCGGCGACGTTGGGGTCGGGCAGCTTGCCGATGTCCTCGGCTCGGATGGAGTCGACCACCTCCATGGTGTTCTTCTTCATCGCCACCGACGACTGCAGGCTTTGGCGGATGCCGGTGACGACCACTTCGGCGACGGCGGTGTCGTTGGCGGGCGCTGCGGCCGTCTGGGCGTTGGCCGCCGTCCAGCCGGCCGCCAGCAGGGCGGTCATCGACGCGGTGGCCAGGAGTCGCCCGTTGGCCGAACGCTTGTGGGCCGAGCGGTTGTGGGTTGGCTTCGACATGGTGTCCCCTCCGGATGATCTCGTTGCGCCGCCCGGTCAGGGCGACGGTAGCGCACGACGCGCCCGGCTTTGCCGTGACGCTCCGACGCAGTTGCGGTTGGCCTCTTCGTTTCGCTCCTGAACGACCCGCGGCGACGCCGAGGCCATTTCATTTTCGTCTTGGCGGTCGTATCCGCCGCTGACGTACTGTTATCGATATCAAGATAAATGGCAATACGCCAATTGTCCTACTATTGCAGATTATCGACCCAAATGAGGTCCCTGGCCCCTGAAAACCGGCTCGGCACACGCGAGAGTAGTTATCGATATCATTCCCGCCGCAGGTCCGCCTCGTGGGCTCTAGGGCGCGACCTCGAACGACTCGACGTCGGTCCAGCCGACCCGCGTGGCGGCATAGGCCGGCCGGCCCGAGGCCGCCTGGCTGAAGACGCCCATCTGCGCGCCGACCCATCGCCCCGGCTTGCTGACGAACGGATCGCCGAGCGGCGTGTAGGTCACCCCGTCCAGGCTGTAGCTGAACACCACCCGGGCATGGGTCGAGCGCAGCATCGACGGCGCGTAGTGGGCGAAGCTCGGCGGCGGGTCGGCGACGGTGATCGGCGAGGCGCTGAGCCTGAGGTAGACGCCGGCCGGCGCCGAGGTCAGGCCCACAGTGATCCGTTCGGGCTGGAAGGCGTCGGCGCCGACCCGATCCACGCGCACCAGGCGCACGCCGTCGGCCGTCTTTTCCAGGCCGATCCAGGCGTAGTCGGCGCCGAACATCACCAGACCGGCGCGCTCGCCGACGGCCTTGGGCGCGAAATCGATCCTGGTGGTCGCGCTGAAGCTCGGCCCCGGCAGCTTCTGGGTCAGCAGCGCCCCGGCTTCCCATAGGTTCTCCGGCGAGGAGATGGACTTCAGGCGCAGCGCCCCAGGCCGGGCCGTCAGGCTGCTCCAGTCCTCGCCCGGATTGGCGTTCCATTGCCACGCCAGGGACAGCGCGCCGTCGAAGGTGTCGCTGGCCTGGACCGCGGTCGGGACCGCTCGCCGATCGACCTTGGGCTTGCGCCATTTCAGCACCGGCTCGCCGCGGCCGTCGCCGTCGAGGTCCTGGCCGATCACCGGCCAGCCGCCCTTCCAGGCCATGGGCTCCAGCCAGACCCGCCGGCCGTAGGAGTCGGTGTCCTGGAAATGCAGGAACCAGTCCTCGCCCTTCGGCGTGGTCACCCAGGCGCCCTGGTGGGGCCCGTTGATCTCCGTCATGCCCTGGTCGAGGACGTTGCGGCCTTCGTAGGGGCCCAGCAGGGCGCGGGACCGGAACACCCCCTGCCAGCCGCCCTTCACGCTGCCGGCCGGGGCGAAGAGGTAGTACCAGCCGCCGCGCTTGTAGAGCTTGGGCCCCTCGGTGGTGAACCAGGGCGACGGGCCGAAACTGGTGGCGACCTCCGGCAGCTTGGCGCCGTCGATCAGGGTCACCGGCTCTCCCACCGTCCGGTCGCCCGTCGCGTTCAGGCGCCGCGCGGTGATGACGTTGCTGAACCCCGCCCGGCTGCCGGCCCAGGCGTGCACCAGCCAGCCCTGGCCCTCGTCGTCCCAGAACGGCGCCGGGTCGATGGCGCCCTTGCTGTCATCGACCAGCACCGGCGCGCTCCAGGGCCCGGCCGGATCGGTGGCCGTGACCCGGAAGATCCCGAAGTCCGGATCGGGATAGTAGATCATGAACTTGCCGTCGCGGTGGCGGATGGCCGGCGCCCAGACGCCGCCGCCGCGCCGCGGCGTCGCATGGTGGGCCACCGGCGTGATCCGCGGCAGGGCGTGGCCGATCAGCGTCCAGTTGACCAGGTCGGTCGACTTCAGAATCGGCAGGCCCGGCACGTTGGTGAACGACGAGGCGGTCAGGTAGTAGGCCTCGCCCACCCGGACCACGTCCGGATCGGAATAGTCGCCGGCCAGCACCGGATTGCGGTAGGTCCCGTCCCCCTGGTCGGCGGCGAACGGCGGCGGCGGTCCGGCCTGGGCCAGGACCGAGGTGCTCGCGGCGCAGGCCAGGAGCGCGCCCAGGATCGTTTTGGCCAAGGGCACGGGCGTCTCCGCTACAGGGGCTCGAACAGGATGGCCTGGCCGCCGCCGGGCGCCAACGCCAGCGACAGCACCGTGGCGGCGGTGACCGGGACCTTGCGGATGACCACGGGCGTCTCGAACGCCTTGGCCGCGGCGGGACCGTCGGCGAACACGGTCGCCATCCATCGTCCCCGGCCCAGGAAGACCAGCGGCGCCTTCAGGACGCGCGGCGACTCGTTGGTCATCGCCCCCAGGAACCAGCGCTGGCCATGACGCCGCGCGACCATGACGTGCTCCCCGATCGCGCCCGACAGGGCCCGGGTCTCGTCCCAGGTGGTCGGGCATTCGTCGAACCACTGAAGGTCGGGCCACGCCCGGCCGGCGTACTTATCCGGGGTGTCGTACCAATAGAGGAAGGTCAGCGGATTGTAGTAGACCGCCGCCATCGCCAGTTGGTGGGCGTTGGTCGTCTGGTTCTTCGGGTTGGCGTAGCAGATCGTGTAGTCGATCGGCCCGGCCGCGGCGCGCGTGAACGGCAGGGTGACGTTGTGGCGGGCGGTCGGGAACTGCTCGTTGCCGCGCACCCCTTCCAGGGCGACATAGTTGGGCAGGGTCCGCTCCAGACCGGCCGGACGCAGGTTGTCGTGCAGATTGACCAGCAGGCGGTGCTCGCCGCAGGCCTTGACCAGGTCGAAGATGAAGTCGTTGTCGGCCTGGCGGCCTTCCCAGACAAAGCCGAACTTGATCCCCGCCACGCCCCAGCGTCGATAGGTCTCCAGGATCGCGTCTCGCTGGCGCATGGCCGGCACGCGATCGACATAGAGGATCATGCCGATCCCCTGGGCGCGCGCCGCGTCGATGATGCGTTGCAGGTCCAGACCGGCGATGGGGACGGTGGCGTCGCCGGGATCGGTGCCGTCGCCGTACCAGTGGGCGTCGAACTCGACATAGTCGAGCTTCCGCGCCGCCGCGAACGCGACGACCTTCAGGGCCGCTTCGGTGCTGTAGGGTTTGCGGATCCGTACCGCCCTGCCCGGCTTCACCCAGCCGACGTCGCCCAGCATATTGGGCGTGGCCAGGGTCGGGATCAGGTCGGCGCGCTCGATCAGGCCGGCGACATTGTCGGCGAGGATCAGGACCCGCCACGGCGTGGCCTGGCCCGCGTCGACCGTGAAGGTCGGAGCTGGCGGCGTGTCGCCGGGGCCCGACCAGCCGGTGGCGCGGCCGGGATAGTGCATCAGGTGGACCGCCAGCCCCTCGGCCGGGTCTGCCGCCGGCCGCAGCATGGCGCGGGGATAATGCAGGCTGTCGGACTCGGCGATCAGCACGGCGCCGCCGTTCGCCAGGACAGCGGTCACCGGCAGGTCGGCCAGCGGACCGACGTCGGAACTGCCCGTCAGGTCCGGATGGGCGACCGGAGCCAGGGCCGCCGGCGTCGAGCGCTGGTACTCGCCCTCGTCGCGGCTGGAATAGACCTCGACGCCGGGCGGCAGGTTGAACCCCGTGGCCTCGCCGGCCAGGGTCACGCCCTGGCGGAGGACGTAGCGGACCGCGCAGCCGGCGTCGTAGGCCCGGGCCACGACGGCGAAAGCGATGCCGGTCGCGGGGTCGCGCAGGTCGACGGTGATCTCCTCGCAGGCCTGGTCATAGGCGTCCCTGATCCCGAAGGTCGGCGACCAGGTTCCCGTCAGCCGGCGGCGCGACACCGAGACGACGACCGCCCCCGCGCCCAACGGGCGGCCGTCGGCCAGGACCAGCCCCAGCCGGCTGGGACCAAGCACTGCGCGACCGTCGCGAAGGACGCTCCAGGCCAGGGCGCCATTCCGCGGGTCCAGGTCCAGCCGCACTCGGCCGTCGGGCGAGACCACCCGCAGCGGCGCTGCGGCCGGTTTCGGCTTGGCCAGGGCGGCGCTCGCCACGCCGAGCGGCGCGGTCGCGGCGG
Organism: Caulobacter sp. BE254; assembly: GCF_031457295.1. NCBI lineage: Bacteria > Pseudomonadati > Pseudomonadota > Alphaproteobacteria > Caulobacterales > Caulobacteraceae > Caulobacter > Caulobacter sp. BE254. The sequence continues at coordinate 110,826 of NZ_JAVDWJ010000013.1, forward strand.
CGGCCAGCAGTACGAAGCGGCGGCGGTCGACGGGTGGGCGGAGCATCACCGCGCTCCGGCCCGACGCGGTACGGGGGCGCGAACGCGCTTGCGGAGCGGGCTGATCATCGACGCCTCCCAGACACCTCTAGCCTTCGGCGCTCGAGCCGTGGCCTGTTTTCTCATGATCGACGCCCGAAGGCGCGACGATTGATATCGATATCATCGCTCCTTCCAAGCCGTCAATCAGGGGTGGACGTTCAGGTCGATCAGGTTCTCCCCCGGCGCGTCAGCCGGCGGGCGCCGCCGTCGATTGGCGGACCACCAGGGTCAGTTCGGCCAGGACGTGCTTGCGCGCCTGGTCCTCGTCGGCGTCGCGCCGCGCCAGGCCGGCGGCGAGCTCCACGGCGGTGGCGGCCATGTCGGCGATCGGCTGATGGATGGTCGTCAGCTGCGGCCAGATGGTCGAGGCCACCGGCGTATCGTCGAAGCCCGCGATGCTCAGCTCGGTCGGCACGGCGATTCCCATGCCGTGGGCGACGGCGCTGACGGCGGCGGCCATGTCGTCGTTGCTGGCGAAGATCGCCGACGGCCGGCGGCGCAGGCCCAGCAACTGGCTGGCCGCCGTCAGGCCCGAGCGATAGGTGTAGAGGCCCTGGACGACGTGGGCGTCGGGCACGGCCAGGCCAGCCTCGGCCATGGTCGCCCGAAAGCCCTCCTCGCGCCGCGAGGCCGTGGAGTGCGACGGATCGCCCTGGATGAAGGCGATGTCGACATGGCCCAACGCGATCAGGTGCCGGGTCATCATCGCCGCGCCCTCGAAGTCGTCGATCGCCACCGAGGTCACGTCCGGCGAGGGTTTGGCCGTGGCGAAGCTGACGGGCCCGACACCGGCGGCGGCCAGCAGCTTGAGAATCTTGGCGTCGTCGCACAACGGCGGCGGCAGGACCACCGCCCCGACCCCGGCCTCGATCAGCTTGACCACCGCCCTGGCCGGGGTGGGATGGGCCGCCGAGGGTTCGATCAGCAGCTGGCAGCCGATCTCGCCGGCCTTGCGGAAGGCCCCCATCAGGAAGGCGCTCAGGTTGGACGAGTTGGGATTGGAATAGAGCACCCCGACCTGGGCCACGCCGGTGCGCGTGGCGCGCGCCACGGCGTTGGGCCGGTAGCCGAGTTCCTCGATCGACTTCAGCACCTTGGCCCGCGCTGCATCGCTGATGAAGGCGTAGTCGTTGATCACCCGCGAAACGGTCATCGAGGAGACGCCAGCGTGCCTGGCCACGTCGTGCAGGGTCACGCTGGGGCGTCGTTTTCCGCTCAAGAGGCTCTCCCACCCGTCGCCGCGCCCGCGCACGGTTCCTGGCCGGCATTCTAGCCAAGATTTGCCGTCGCCCGGCTAGGCTAAATCGACGAGAGGCAGAGACGATGGACTACTTGAACGAAAGCCCGCTGACATGGGGACCGACCTCGAGAACCTCCGGCGCCGGGCCCGTCAGCTTGCGGCCGGCAATCGTGACATTGTCGAAGGTGACGTTGCGCACCGGCCGGTCCGGCGCGTAGCCGCCGATGATCGACGGCCCAGCCCAGCCCGATCCGGAATAGCTGACGTTCCGGAAGTGGACGCCGTCGATCAGCAGGCCCGGGCTGGTGTTGTACTTGGCGTTATAGACCACCCGCAGATTGATCAGCTTGCCCTCTTCGACATGGTCCACGCGGATGTTGCTGAACGTGACGTCGCGGACGGTGTTGGTGTCGCCGGCGCTGATGGCCATCGCGCCCTCGTATTCCGGATCGTCCTCGTCGAGGTTGAGCACGTCGATGTCATCGAAGACGATGTCCTCCAGCGTATTCGGTTTGACGCTGTCGCCGTGCAGGCCGACGAACATGGCGTGGGCCACGTCGGGCCAGAAGATCGAGCGGCTGACCCGCACGCGCCGGGTGTCGCCGACACCGTTCTTGCGGGTGGCGTAGATCGCGACGCTGTCGTCCGAGGTGCGGATGAAGGCCCTGTCGATGTCGACGTCCTGGCAGGCGAAGACGTTGATCCCGTCGGACCAGGCGCCCTTGCCGAACGCCTTGACGTCGTGGAACCGCACCTGGCGCGACGAACTGCACGCCATCGACCCGTGCACGGGATTGAGGAAGGTCGGCCCCTCGATCAGGACGTTGGCGGAATCCTGGACCACCAGCTGGTCGGATTCCAGGAACATCCCGTGGCCAATGATCTTGAGGTTCTCGACCTTGGTCGGCTGGAACACGCCCTGCATCAGCGCGCCGCCGGCGATGTAGAGGGTCTGGTTCGACGCGGCCGGGAAGGCGGTCGCGCCGTCGGGCGGAAGGTGCAGGCCGGGGCCGTAGACGACGACGCCGGGCCCCGGGGCCGGCGGCGCGATCGGCGTCCCCGCCAGGATGTGCAGGTTGCCCAGGCGGTCGCCGTCGAACTCCACCGAAAGGTTCTGCGGCCGATCCAGGGTGAAGTAGACGACCCCGCCCTTCACCGTCGTCTTGACGGCGTCACGCCGAGGCCGGACCTCGACCCTGCGGAAGTCGCCATTGTTCTTCTGGACGGCGACCTCGACGGTCCCGCGGAAATCGAACTGGACCAGCGAGGCGTCGTGCGGACGGTCCTGGTCGACCTTGATGGCGTATTCGTAGAGATCGCGCCACGGGCCGCCCGGACGCCGCACCCGCACGGTAAAGTCGTCATTGTGCAGACTGTAGACCAGCTTCGCCGGAGGCGCGGGGTAGATCTGCAGGTCCGGATCGACCTGGGCCGCGCCGCTCGGGTCGGTGTCGCTCTGGGCGACGGCCGCGCTCGACAGCCCCAGGATCAGGGACCCTAGAAGCGCCCCGGCCGCCGTCGATCGGAAAATCCCGTGTCTGCGCATGACGTCTCTCCCCGGGGGACGGCTGGAACGCCGTCACGTGATATCGATATCACACAGTCATAGCCCAACTCGCCAGCGCGTGTCACTACCCGCCACGACCATCTGGCCGTCGAATGGACTGTCTTCGGAGAATCCTGTCGCGAACCGGGGTCGCGGCGCGACCGAAAAAACTCGGGGCGCCGGCCAGGCCAGGCGCCCCGCTCTCGGAGTCAGGAGGAATCCACCCGAGAAATTCGCAGGACAGGGCTTAGGGCCCACCGAAACTGATATCGATATCACTTCACGTTGGCAAGCGTTTCCCATTCCGCATCGGCGTGACGGAATTTGTTTGGTATCGATATCTCTTTCGATTATCACAGGATGACCCGTGCGGCCCAGAGCCGCGTCGCCGCCTGGCGTCAAACGGGGGGAGGAGTCGCCTGGGCCATGAACAAGAAGAACTACACGCTGCTCAGCGCCTTCCTGTTCCTCTACTTCTTCGCCCAGGCGATGAGCATTTCGCTGCTGGCCCTGTGGCTCAAGCGGACCCTCGGCCTGACCGGCGCCCAGACCGGCGTGGTGTTCTCGGCCAACTTCATCTTCGCCATGGCCTCGCAGCCGATCTACGGCTTCCTGTCCGACAAGGTCGGCTTCCGCAAGACCATCCTGTGGGTCATCGCCGCCCTGGTGATGCTGTCCGGCGCCTTCTTCGCCTTCGTCTACGGTCCGCTGCTGAAGAGCAACATCCTGCTGGGCGCGACGCTGGGCGGGCTCTATCTGGGCGTCACCTTCATCGCCGGCAGCTACGCGCTGGAATCCTATGTCGATCGCGTCGGTCGCAAGGACGGGTTCGAATACAGCCGCGCGCGGCTGTGGGGTTCGCTGGGCTTCGCCTTCGCGGCGTTCTTCTCGGGCCGGCTCTACAACATCGACCCGCTGATCAACTTCTCCCTGGCCTCGCTGGCGGGCCTGCTGCTGCTGCCGATCCTGGCCATGACCCGGATCGAGGGCGCCGCCGACGAGCAGGCCCGCTCGGAAAGCCTCAAGCCGCTGGACGCCCTGGCGATCCTGAAGCTGCCGAAGTTCTGGGGCTTCATGGTGCTGATCCTGGGGGTGACCAACCTCTACCTGGTCTTCGACCAGCAGTTTCCCGCCTACTACGCCTCGCAGTTCGCCGATCCCAAGCACGGCGCGGCGATGTTCGGCTACCTGAATTCGGCTCAGATCTTCGTCGAGGCGGGGATGCTGTTCGTGGCCCCGTTCATCGTCAACCGCACGGGCGCCAAGAACGGCCTGCTGCTGGCCGCCGGGATCATGATCTTCCGCATCACCGGCTCGGGCCTCGTCGAGGGGCCGGTGGCGATCTCGGCGATGAAGATGCTGCACTCGCTGGAGCTGCCGATCCTGGCGGTGTCGATCTTCCGCTACATCGCCGCCCATTTCGAGGCCCGCCTGGCCTCGACCCTCTATCTGGTGGGGGTCAGCTTCGGCCATTCCCTGGGCCTGGCCATCCTGTCGCCGATCGTCGGCAAGTCCTACGACCTGATCGGCTTCCCGCACACCTATCTGCTGATCGCCCTGGGCGCGGCGCTGTTCTGGACCGCCTCGCTGTTCGCCCTGGCGCCGACGCCGGCCGCCGCGAACCGGGCCGATCCCGCGCTGAAGACCGCCCTCCCCGACGCCGATCTAGCCAAGGTCGACTGATCCATGCCGCCGATCTCCCTTCCACCGACCTCTGACCGCGAACCGCTGAAGCTGCGCGACGCCCTGGAAGGCCGCGCGCCCGACCGCGCCGCCCTGGACGCGATCCTGGCCGCCGTGCTCGCCCGCATCGACGCCAACCTGGCGGTGTTCACCGACGCCTTCCCCGCGCCGTCCAGCGTCGGCGGGGTCTATCCCGCCATGGGCAATGTCGAATGGACCAACGGCTTCTGGACCGGCATGCTGTGGCTGGCCTACGAGGTCAGCGGCGAGGCGCGCTACCGGCAGGCCGCCGAGCGGCAGGTTCAAAGCTTCAAGGACCGGGTCGATCGCCGGATCAACGTGGACCACCACGACCTGGGCTTCCTCTATTCGCTGTCCTGCGTGGCGGCCTACAAGCTGACCGGCGACACAGGCGCGCGTGACGCGGCGCTGGAGGCCGCCCGCCTGCTGCTGGCCCGCTACCTGCCGCAGGCCGGCATCATCCAGGCCTGGGGCGACCTGAACGATCCCGCCCAGGCCGGCCGGATGATCATCGACTGCAACCTCAACCTGCCCCTGCTGTACTGGGCCAGCCAGGTGACCGGCGACCGCGCCTTCGCCGACGCCGCCGACCGCCATATCGAACAGGCGGCGCGCCACATCGTGCGGCCCGACGGCTCGACCTTCCACACCTTCTTCATGGATCCGGTCACCGGCGCCCCGCGGATGGGCAAGACCCACCAGGGCCACAGCGACAGCTCGTGCTGGGCGCGCGGCCAGGCCTGGGGGATCAGCGGCTTCCCGCTGGTCCACCGCTACAAGGCCGACCCGTCGTTGCTGGCGCTCAGCGCCCGTCTGGCCAACTACTATCTCAACCGCCTGCCCTCGGACCTGATCTGCTGCTGGGACCTGGTGTTCACCGGCCCGCCGCACGAACGCGACAGCTCGGCGGCGGCGATCGCCGCCTGCGGCCTGCTGGAACTGGCCCGCGGGCTGCCGCCGACCGACCCCGACCGCACCGCCTACGAGGGCGCGGCCGTGGCGACCGTCGAGACCCTGGGGACCCGCTACCTGCTGCCGCCAGGTCCGCCCGGCACGGGCGTCCTGGCCCACGCGGTCTACCACATGCCCAACGGCGTGGGCGTCGACGAGGCCTGCATCTGGGGCGACTACTTCTTCCTCGAGGCCCTGGTCCGGCTGACCCGTCCCTGGGAGCCCTACTGGTGATCCAGGTCGGTATCGATTTCGGCGGGACCAAGGTCGAGGCCGCCGCCCTGGACGCCCAGGGCAATTATCTGGCGCGCGTGCGGGCCCCCAATCCTGGCGCCTACGACGCGGCGATCGAGACCGTGCGCGACCTGATCGCCCAGGTCGAGCAGCAGGCCGGCGGTCGCGGCACGATCGGCGTCGGCGCGCCCGGCTCGATCTCGCCGACCACGGGCGTGATGCGCAATTCCAATTCGGTCTATCTGAACGGCCGCACCTTCCGCGAGGACCTGACCGCCGCCCTGGGTCGCCCGGTGCGGCTGGCCAACGACGCCAACTGCCTGGCTTTATCCGAGGCGGTCGACGGCGCGGCGGCCGGGGCGCGTGTGGCCTTCGCCATCATCCTGGGCACCGGCTGCGGCGGCGGCCTGGCCGTGAACGGCCGCCTGGTCGAGGGCCCCAACGGCGTCGCCGGCGAGTGGGGGCACATCCCCCTGCCCTGGCCGACGCCCCAGGAGACGCCCGGCCCGCGCTGCTGGTGCGGCCAGCACGGCTGTCTGGAGATGTGGATTTCCGGCACCGGCCTGCGGCACGACTTCGCCGCCGCCACCGGCGTCCAGGCCACGGGCGAGGCGATCATCGCCGGTTTCCGCCAGAGCGAGCCGGCGGCCGTGGCCGCCTTCGACCGCTATGTCGACCGACTGGGCCGGGCTATCGCCGTGCTGGTCAACATCGCCGATCCGGACGTGCTGGTGATCGGCGGTGGGCTGTCGAACGTCGGCGAGATCTACGAGCGCCTCCCGGCCCTGATCGCTCCCCGGGTGTTCTCCGACCGCTGGTCGGCCCGCATAGCGCCGGCCCGCTGGGGCGACGCCTCGGGCGTGCGCGGGGCCGCCCGGCTCTGGAACGACCTGGCCGACGCCCAGGCGGCCGTCCTGGCCTCGGCCTAGGTCTGGAGAGGATCGAAAAAGTCCCAGATGTTGTCATCCCGGCTGTAGCGAAGCGGAAGGCCGGGACCCAGGTGAACCGCACCGCACCAGCCCAGTCCCCTGGGTCCCGGACAGCCTCTACGAGGCTTCCGGGATGACAACCGTTATTGGGCTTTTGCTATTTTCCGATGGTCCGCGGTCGCCCTGGCGTCGGCCTAGGTTCCGGCCTTGGCGGGCCGGCGGCGCGGCGGGGCCTTGACCGGCGCCGGGCCCGACGAGCCCCGCTTGACCAGGGTGAACTTCATCAGCTGATGGGTCGGCGACGGCGCGTTTCCGGCCCGCTCGGCCTTGATCTCGTCGACGATCAGCGACACCGCCGCCCGGCCCATGGCGCTGATCGGCTGGTGGATGGTCGTCAGTTCGGGCCAGACGGTGCTGGCGATCGGGGTGTCGTCGAAGCCGACGACGGTCAGCGCCTCGGGCACGGCGATCTGCAGCCCGTGGGCCACGGCCAGGGCGGCGGCGGCCATGTCGTCGTTGCTGGCGAAGATGGCCGTGGGCCGCTCGTCGGCGCTGAGCAGCAGCTCGGCCGCAGCCAGGCCCGAACGGTAGGTGAACTGGCCCTGGACCACCCAGTCGGGATCGACCGGCAGGCCGGCGGCGGTCATGGCGTCGACGAAGCCTTCATAGCGCAGCTGGGTGGGGGTGTGCTGCGGGTCGCCCTTGACGAAGCCGATCCGTGAATGGCCCAGCTCGATCAGGTGGCGGGTCATGGCCGCCGCGCCCTGGTAGTCGTCGATGCGCACCGACGAGACGTCGTGCATCGGTCGGGCCGTGGCCAGGGCCAGGACCTTCACGCCGGCGGCGTGCAGCATGTTGATGGTCGGGCGGGAGTCGCACAGCGGCGGCGGCAGGATGACCCCGTCCACGCCCTGGTCCAGCAGGCGGCGCACAGCGGCCTTCTGGCTGGCCAGGCCCGTCGACCGTTCCAGGACCAGCTGGGTGCCCAGCTTGGAGCTCTGCTCGATGCCGCCCAGCATGACTTCGCTGAGATAGGAGGCGCTGGGGTTGCTGTAGAGCACGCCGATCCGTGGCCCGCTGCTGCCGGCCCGCGTGTTGCGCGCCGCCAGGTTGGGCGAATAGTTCAGCGCCTTGATCGCCGCCTGCACCCGCTCGCGCATGGCGTCGCTGACATAGCTGTTGCCGTTGACGACGCGGGACACGGTCATCGAGGCGACGCCGGCGTAGCGCGCCACGTCGTGGATGGTCACCGCCCGCCCCGACTCCGGGACCGAGGCTGGGGGCGTTTCGACTTTGGTCTTGCCCTTGGCCAAGTGCGGGGCTCCTTGAGCGTGATGGACGAAGGGATCGCTGCCGGGCCCCCGGCCAGATCGCGCCGTCTCGGCGGTGATCCAGGTCCCGCCAGGGCGAACGGTCAGCCGCGCCAGGCCGCCGACCGATTCTGGCGCCGCTCGTCCGTTATCGATAACTTCTCAGTCCTGGAAGGCGTTGGCAAGGTTTCGTCGTGCATCGGGATGGCGCCTGAAGGACGCTTCAGCGCACTGCCGCGTTCGTTCGGCGCGCCACCGCGACGTCGCGCTCGCAGGCCCTGGCCACACCGTCCACCGTGATCGACCGCGCGCCGTCGCAGGCCAGGCGGATCGCGTAGACGGGCTGGCCGTCGATGCTGGCCGCCACGCCCTCCTTGTCGACCGTCTTGACGACGAAGGCCTTGGACAGCGAGTCCAGCTCGACCCGGCCGTCGCGCCGCAGATAGCTGCCGTCGGCCACGAACCACCGCCGCGGTTTCCGCGCCTCGCCGCCCTCCGGATAGGTCAGCGCCAGGATGTAGGCGTCGGTCCGCCAGCCGCCGAGCTCGGCGTTGGCGTTGCGGTGGCGGATACGCCCGTCGGCCAGCAGGTTGAAATAGACGTCCGTGACCTCTCCCCCCTGATGGACCCGGACGAGCAGATAGTCCTTGGTCTCGAAGCGCTCGAGCCTCGGCGCCTTGGCCGAACCGTTGGGGGTCAGGGCGACGATGAACTTCATGCGGTCGGACACGCCCGGCGCCTGCAGCCGCAGATAGCGCTGGGTTTCGTCCGGCGCATGGTCCTTCAGCCCCTTGCCTTCGGCCATCCGCAGCAGTTCCGGATAGTCGGTGTACAGGCCGCCGTCGGGCAGGGTCTGGGGAAACAGCGGCTGGACCGCCACTTCGGCCTCGCCATTGCGGACCGTGATCACCTGGCCCTGCCGCTTGGCCTCGCCCTCGTAGTGCAGCAGCCATTCGAACTGGCCCGGCTGCCAGCCCTTCAGGTCGTCGATCACCAGGATCACGTCGCCCAGCCACAGGAAGCTGCGGTACTTGCGCTCGAAGACGCTGGCGTTCGGCCCCGTGGCGTCGGCCCAGACGAAGCGCAGGTCGCCTGCGTCGACCAGGTGTTCGACCCGCCCGGGGAAGTGGGACCCGTCATAGGTGTTGCTGGTCGGCTCGGCCTTGCCGTCCAGGGTCACCACGTTGTGGGCCTCGCTCTGGCGGTAGTAGCCGTCGTATTCGGGCCGGGCGTAGCTGCTGTTGCCGGAATCGATCAGCAGCTGCTTGCCCTTGTGCCACAGGATGAAGCTGCCGGCGTCGGCGTGGTTGTGGTTCCAGGTGAAGCCCGAGCGGACCGCCAGGTAGGTGGCGTCGGGGGCCCAAGACGAGCGCATCGTCGCCGAGCCCAGGTCGCGGTCGATCCAGCTGGTCGGCAGCCCCGGCCCGGTTCCCACGCCAGCCCGCGCCTTGGCCGACGGCCACTGCACCATGTTCTCGGCCTCGTTCCAGACGTCCTGGCCGGGATTGGACCGCACCTTGTCCAGGTACCAGAGATAGCGCGGCTGCTGGTCGCCGCTGGCCCACAGGTTGACCAGGGCGTGCGCCCCGCTGGCCGTGGGGTTGCCGTCGCCGAAGTTGGACGACAGCGCCCCCGAACCGGTCGGGTAGAGGTTGTGCAGAAACAGGTCGCCGATTCCGGCCAGGCGCGGCGTCGGGGCGGGCTTTTCGACGAAGGCGTCCAGCCAGGCGCGCCTGAACCTCAGATAGCCTTCGGCGGCGAAGTCGGCGTAGTTGATGCTTTCGACGAAGGCCCCGTTGGACGCGAAGTGCTGGGGCTTGGTCTCGATCGCGCTACCGTCATAGGCGGCCCATTCCTCGGCGGCCTCGTCGATCCGCCGGATCCAGGCGTCGGCCTGGGGCTCCTCGGTCTTGACCGCTATGGCCGCGACGCCGGCGCCGAACACGATGTGGCTGAACCAGTTGTGGCCCATGGTGTCGAGGCTGTGGATCCGCTCGGCGCCGTCGACCCAGTCGTTCAGGGTGGGCTTGATGGCGCCCCGGACCAGGGCCTTGGCCAGCCGATCGCGCTCGGCCGGGCTCAGGGCGTCATGGATGGCGTCGAACGTCAGGCCGTAGACATAGGCGCTGGTCCCCATGCCCAGGTCGGAATTCCACACCGGCGAGCGGGCCAGCAACGGCTTGTCGGTGACCCAGTTGGGCCGCGCGGCATAGATGTCCAACAGGGCCTTGGCCCGGTCGGCGTAGCGACGCTCGCCGGTCATGCGATAGGCCAGGGCCAGGTCCATCAGGGCGGCATTGAGCTCGCGGTCGTTGGCCGGCTTGCGCGCCAGGGCCTCGTCGGCCCGGGCGTGCGCGCGGGTCCAGGCGGCCTTGGCGTCCGGATCCTCGACCACGCGCGAGCGGAACTGCGCCACATGGCGGTCGCTGAAGGCCAGGTAGGGATGGCCCGACCGCAGGGTCTGGGCTTGGGCCGCCCCGCCGATCAGGCACGCCGCCAGGACCAGTCCTGAAACTCGCCGCATCACGTCACGCACCCCGTGTCTCCTTCCCGTCGCCGTCATGGTGTTCTTCGGGTCCAATGCTGATCCGCCTAGGCCAGGGACAGGTTGACCGCGAAGCTGCGGCGCACGCCGGGGCTCCGGAACGGGTAGACGCAGTGCAGCATCCAGGACGGCCACAGATAGAACTCGCCCACCACCGGCTTGACGACGAACAGGTTGCGCACGCCCACGGCGCTGCGGCTGTCGATGAACTGCAGGCACCCGGCGGTGTTCTGCCGCGCCTTGTCGGCCCGGAACTCGTCGTCGTAGCCCGGCGGCACGCGGAGATAGCCGACGCTGCTGAACAGGCAGCCCTGGTGGAAATGGGCGGGGTTGTAGTCGCCGGCGACCATGTCGTTGACCCAGCCTTCCTTGATCTGGATCTGCAGCTTCTTGTCGGCCAGTTCCTCGGTCCGCTCGTAGTCGCCGTAGTGCATGAGCGCGTTCTCGCAGCGATAGGCGTAGGTGCGCGCCACGTCGTAGAGGAAGTCGGCGACCTGCGGCGTCTGCCGGAGCACGTCGGTGACCCGCATCTCGGTGCTGACCACGCCGGCCAGGTGCGCGGACCAGTCACGGGCGGCGACCTCGTCCCGCCGCCCCAGCAAGTCATCGATGCGGGCGTTCAAGCGCTCGACCATCCCGTCTGGCATCGTCGCCTTGAGGATGGTCGGGCTGAACGGCGCGACGAGCTTCAGGTCGTGGTCGTTGGTCACGGCCGCCTAGAACTCCCTGCGGACGGTCAGCCAGACCGACCGCGGCGCGTTGCGCTTGAGCAGGAACCCCGACTCCGGCAGCTGGGCGACCACGTCATAGACCTGGACGTTGGCGGGAAGGTTGCTGCTGATCATCGGGTCGTAGGCCGAGACATATTGCGTGTTCAGCAGGTTGCGGACGTCGACGGTGACCTTCGTCCTGGCCAGGCCCTCGTACTGCACCGAGACGTCCACATTGTCCTGCTTGGGCAGGAAGCGGTGGTCCAGGGAATTGGTGTTGAGCTTGCGCTCGTCCATCCAGCGGTGGCGGACGTTGAAGCGGAAGTCCTTGTAGCGATAGGAGACGGTGTTGCTCACCGTCCACTTCGGCGACCGGGCCAGGATCCCGGCATCGACGCGCAGGACATCGTCGGCCGCGCCCAGGCCGTTGGCGCCCGTATTCAGCCAGTTGTAGGCCGCGGTCGTCTTGCCGTTCAGGTAGGTCACCGACGGAGACCATTCGAGGTTCCGTGTGATCCGCCATTTCGCCCACGATTCAATCCCGCGCGTGAAGTACGTGTTGAAGTTTTCCGGCAGCAGGTAGGTCGAGACGTTGTCCGTATCGATGGCCGTCGGATAATCGTTCACCGCGAAGCTCTGGTAGAAGGCGGTGACCTGGCCGTTGAATTTGCGATCGCCGAACGTGTAGGCCAGTTCGTGACCCTTGATGAACGCGGTCGGACCGAGCGGACGTACCAGGGCGGCCACGGTCGAGTAGCGATTGATGACGCCCGCCGCCGGCTGCTTGGCGTCGGTGTAGCGGTAGTAGATCTTGTGCTTGTCGTTGAAATTGTAGCCGACCGAGACGCTGTAATCGACGACGCCCAGGGCCCGGTCGGCGCGGATGACCTTCGACGCGGTCTGGGTCATGGTCACGTTGTCGTAGACGGTCAGCGGGTCGCCATCGAGCCCGCCATTGGTCAGGGAGCCGGCGGCTGCGTTTCGGGTGTCCCAGGTCTCGGAATAGGTCTTGGCGTTGAAATGCTGGTACTTGATGCTGCTGTTGAAGTCCCAGTGGCCCGGCGACCAGTTGAAGCCCGCATAAGGCGAGGCCTCCAGGATCCTGGCCCGTTGCGACACGGTGGTGAACAGGCCGCTGCCGTACGAGCCCCAGCCGCCGGCGTCGGTCAGCCGATAGGTCGTTCCTGACGCGGTGACGTATCGGGCGTTCAGGTTCCGCACCTCCCCGTCGGCCCAGGCCGACACGCCCAGGCCGTTGGCCCAGTTGTCGTTGGCCTGGTGGGAGCGGGCCACGTAGACCCCGAAATTCAGGTTGTAGGACTCCCCGTGATAGCTGGCGGTGAAGTTGCCCATGAAGTCCTTGGACCCGCGGTCGTTGTCCTCCGCCCGGGTCAGCAGCACCAGGTCCTGCGAGGCGCTGGCGACCGGCACGACGCCGGAATTGAAGGCGCCGTTGGCGTTCGGGATCGTGGCGGTGACTAGGCCGCCGCGCATGTCGATGTCGCGATTGGGCAGGTTGTTGCCGATGATGCAGAGGCTGTTGGCCTGCCAGGTGGTCGCCGTGACCCGCGGACAGGCCGCGCCGGTGCGGTAGTTGGTCCCCAGTTGCGAGCCGGCGACGTTGTTGGCGACCCGGGCGACCATGGCGCCGGCCGCATCGTAGAACTCGTAATAGCCGGGCGTGCGGTCGAGATTGTTGATGTTCAGGCCGAAGCGCTCGCGGGTCGCCGCCGCCGAGGCCAGCGAGGCCAGGCCCTGGGGCTTGTAGGACTGGCCGCGATAGTCGGATTTCTGCAGGCGCAGCGCGCCCGTGAAGCCCCAAGGGCCGTCGGTGTCATGGCGCCAGTTCAGCGAAATGGCGTCCTGCCGGTAGCGATAGCCGGCCGACGGGTCCAGCGTGTGGCTGCCGTGCTTGAAGTAGTTCGGAACGGTCTGCTCGCCGCCGTTCATGAACAGGTTCACATCCCGCCCGAAGCCCGGGATCTCCTGGGCGTCCCGGTAGCCGTAGGTCGGCTGCTGGAAGGTGGTCAGTTCGGCGTTGGTGTCGTCCAGGTGCTTGAGGATCACGTTGAACGAGCCCGACCCGCCGGCGCCCTGGTACTCCTTGTAGAGGTTCACCTTGAATTGGCCGCCGTGGTTCAGGTCCCACCCCGGATCCACCTGGCCGTTGGATCGACGATAGAAGCCGCTGACCCCGACGCCGGCGTCGCCGGCCTTGTTCACCCAGCCATAGGATCCGTCGACCTGCTTCCACGACAGGTGCAGGTCGTCGCCCTCGAAGCCGAGGCGGGTCTGGATGACCCCGCCCGGCTTCACGGCCCCGGTGATGTAGTTGAACGTCGAGCCGACGGAGGTGGTCACGCCGGTCGCCGACGAGCCGCCCCGGACCGACTCGACCCGGCTGGTCGAGATGTCGGCGCGATAGAAATAGCCGTCCTGGAAGCCGCTGAACTTGAACGGCACGACCGGCAGGCCGTCCTCGAGGATGGTCGTCCAGAAATAGCCCGAGGTGTTGGCCCCGGTGCCGATGGTCATGCCGCGCGTGAAGACCTCGTTGCGCGCCACGCCGTCGTTGGACTCGACCACCACGCCGGGCATGTCGCGCAGCATGTCGTCGGCGCTGATCGGCGTGAACTTGGACATGTCGTCCTCGTTCAGCACCGAGAACGAGACATTGGCCTTCTTGGCCTGGGTGTTGGCCATGACGCCGGTGACGATCACCTCGTCGACGGCGCTGACCTCGCTGTCGGCCTGGACCGGCGCCGATCTCGGCGCGGCCGCCTTTCGCGACGCCGCCGACTGGGCTTGGGCCGCGGTCGCCAGGAGGCTCGCGCCGGCCAGGACCAACGCCATGTGAGAAACCTGCAAGGCGCGCATACGGACGCGCCGGGGCTGTTGAGCACCCATTCTTTCCTCCCCTTCGGGCTTTGGCCCGACCCTGTTTGGCGCGAGATTCAGAGCTCGCTTGGCTGACCGCGTCGTCGGAACCGAGCGTCCAGGACGTCCTCGATCAGTCTATTGTTATCGATATCAATGCAACTTGAAGGCTGTCAACGTCTTTCGACGGCCACGCTTGCTCGCCCATCGGTCGATGCCGATGGCGGCCAAAGTCCAGATGTCAGGCTCGATGCGGGATGAAATGGCGCGCCGACGGCGGGTTGATCCAACCTGCGGAGGGGCTCGGGCCGGCCCCACGACTGTTCACGATATCATGGTGGAGCGCTTGGACGACTTTCACCCGCAAGCTTTCGCGTCCGGGATCCCCCCGCTCGGGTCAGCCCCGCACGAAGATGTTGCGCAGCCACTGCGATCCCGCCTTGGCGGCCTGGCCCCAGTCCTCGCTGTCGTCCAGCGCCTCGGGCTTGTAGCCCCAGGGGTTGAACAGCTTCAGCCGGTTGACCTTGAAGGCCGCCCCGTTGCGCGTGACCAGGGTCAGGCCATGCTCCAGGGCCGTGGCCGCCAGCAGGGCGTCACGGGCGTCGGTCAGCGGCAGGCGGCCGCGCGCCCGGACGACGGCGGCGTCGACCGGCAGGACTCGTCCCTCGAAGGCGCCGGCTACCTGGCCGTCCAGCCAGGTCCGCAGGGCCGCGCCCGCCGCCTTGTCCTTGCGCTCGACCCGCGCCACGCCGGTCTCCAGTTCCAGCAGGGTGATCGCCGAGATGAACAGGCTGGAGCGGGCCACGCCCGCGGCCCAACCGGCCAGGCCCGGATCGGTCCCGCCGGCCTTGGCGTTGCGCAGCTCGAAGACGATGTCGGTGTCGAGCAGGTACATCAGCCGCGCCAGTTCATGGGCCTGTCCCAGGCCTCGTCCGACCGCGCCTCGGCGAGGTCCAAGGCGACCGGCGCGCTCATGGCCAGCAGGTCGACGATCGTCTCGGTCTGGCCCGACAGCTTGCGATAGGCCTCGATGCTCATCAGCACATGGGTTGTCCGGCCCCGGTCGGTCACGAACACCGGCTCGATCCGCGCGGCGCGCTTGGCCTGGCTGACATCCTGGTTGAAGTCGCGGCTCGAGATGACTTTCATGTGCCTACGTACCTACATTGACAAGGCTGTCTTGTAGGCACGTTACTACATTGTGGCGTTCGAGCAACAGGAAATTCCTCAGCAAAAACAATCTTCTGAACAGCAGCGTCAAAAACGCGATTTCGACTTGCGGCCAAAAGCCAAGTCTGCGCGGCTTGGCCTCAACGGCGGGAAAACGCCGAGAGGGATTCACCAAGGGGGGACGCTTTGTCCGACGTCATATCCAGCCTGATCAGCACCGTGAGCGGCATATTGGGCCCGCACGGTCCAGCCACCGCGGCCGCCGCGCACAGCTATGCGCCCGCCGATTTCAGCGTTCACTTCTTCCTGCAGCTGGCCGCGATCGTGCTGGCCTGCCGCGTCGTCGGCTGGCTGGGCCAGAAGGTGGGCCAGCCCCAGGTGGTGGGCGAAATGGTCGCCGGCGTGATCCTGGGCCCGTCCCTGCTGGGCCTGCTGTTCCCGCATTTCCAGGGCATGTTGTTCCCTAAGGAAACCAAGAACGTGCT
Source organism: Caulobacter sp. BE254 (assembly GCF_031457295.1). Classification (NCBI taxonomy): domain Bacteria; kingdom Pseudomonadati; phylum Pseudomonadota; class Alphaproteobacteria; order Caulobacterales; family Caulobacteraceae; genus Caulobacter; species Caulobacter sp. BE254. The sequence goes on from NZ_JAVDWJ010000013.1 coordinate 126,608, forward strand.
CTACGTCGGCGCCCAGCTGGGCGTGGGCCTCTACATGTTCATGGTCGGCACCAGCTTCCAGGCCGATCACTTCAAGGCCAAGGCCAAGAGCGCCATGAGCGTGTCGTTCGCCGGCATCGCCGCGCCGTTCGTCATCGCAGCCATCATCACGCCGTTCCTGCTGAAGGTGCCGGGCCTGTTCGCCGCCGGCATCAGCCAGGGGAACGCCACCCTGTTCATGGGCGCCTGCATCGCCCTGACCGCCTTCCCGATGCTGGCCCGGATCATCAATGAGCGCGGCCTGGCCAAGACCTCGCTGGGCACGCTGTCGCTGACCGCCGGCGCCTTCGACGACGCCGTGTCGTGGTGCGTGCTGGCCGTGGTGCTGGCCACCTTCGGCGGTGGTCCCGGCGTGGCCGTTCTCGCCATTGGCGGCGGCCTGGCCTGGGTGGCGTTCGTCACCATCCTGGGCCCGAAGATCCTGGCCCCGCTGGGCCGCATGGTCGAGCGCGAGGGCCAGATGAGCACCTCGGTCCTGGCCATGATCATGCTGGCCTTCTGCCTCTCGGCCTTCCTGATGGACGCCGTCGGCATCCACGCGATCTTCGGCGGCTTCATCCTGGGCGTGGTCATGCCGCGCGGCCTGCTGGTGCAGGAGCTGAAGAAGAAGGTCGAGCCGATCGCCGTCGTGCTGCTGCTGCCGATGTTCTTCACCTATTCGGGGCTGAACACCCGGATGGACATGGTCAACTCGCCCCAGCTCCTGCTGATCGCCCTGGGCGTCCTGGCCGCCTCGGTCCTGGCCAAGTGGGGCGCCTGCTACATCGCCGCCCGCGCCTCGGGCGAGAACCACCACACCGCCATGGGCATCGGCGCCTTGATGAACTCCCGCGGCCTGATGGAGCTGATCATCATCAACATCGGCCTGCAGAAGGGCATCATCGGCCCGACCCTGTTCTCGATGCTGGTGCTGATGGCCATCGTCACCACCGTCATGGCCAGCCCGCTGTTCGAGGTGGTCTACGGCAAGAAGGCCCGCGAGACGGGCGAACTGGACGCCATCGAAGGCGCGCCCGTGAAGGCCGCCGCCTGACCTTTCAAAAGTCGCTTCCCTGGGCCCTCGCTCTCCTGCCGGAGCGAGGGCTTTTTTTGCGCCGAAAGTCGCGGACCGATGTCGGCCACGGAGAACCCCGTTCGTCATTTCGAGACAAGGCCGACGAGGCCGGCTCGAACAGGGAGACAGGCGATGCGTGTGATGGTGCTCGTGAAGGCGACTGAAGACAGCGAAAAGGGCTTTGTCCCCACGCCGCAGACGATGGCGATGATGGAGGCGATGGGTCGGTTCAACGATGAGCTGGTCAAGGCCGGGATCATGCGCGACGGCGACGGTCTCAAGCCTTCGTCGCAAGGCAAGCGCGTCGCCTTCGATGGCGCCGGCCGTACGGTCATCGACGGCCCCTTCGCCGCGACGCGCGAACTGGTCGCCGGCTTCTGGCTCTGGGACGTCAAGGACATGGACGAGGCGGTCGCCTGGGTGAAGCGCTGCCCCAACCCCATGCCGGGACCCAGCGAAATCGAGATCCGGCCGCTTTACGAAATGGCCGATTTCGCCTGACGCCGTACCAGCCTCAGGCCGGCTCCAGCGACCGGTCGAAGCCGAAGCGGTTGATCTGGGCGATCAGGTCGCGGTGGCTGGGCAGGTCGTGGGTGGCGCGCTCGCCGAAATTGCGGATCTTGGCGAACAGCTTCTCGGCGCCCGCCACGTCGGGGAATTCGCTGCGCCCCGGCGACAGGTCGGTTTTGAAGCCCATGCCGTACAGGATGTACTGGTAGTTGAAGAAGGCGAAGGTCTCCAGGTCCAGGATGAAGTCGTAGCGGGTGGGCGGCCGCCAGCGCCACTGTTCCAGGAGGTCGACCAGCCGCTCGGGCATCGAGACCGAATCGGCGTTCTGGCGCCAGAACGGCTCGGTGCGCTGGCTCAGGCAGTAGTGCAGCTTCAGGAAGGTGATGATGTTGTCGAAGCGGGCGGTCATCAGTTCATTGAAGCGGAAGGCCGGGGCGCTGATCGGGCCGTTGTGCGGGAACAGCTCGGCGATGATCGCCACCGCCGCCTCGATCAGCACCACCCCGGTCGACTCCAGCGGCTCCAGGAACCCCGCCGACAGGCCCACGGCCACGCAGTTCTTGACCCACTGCTTGGTGCGATAGCCGGCCTCGAACGCCAGGGTCCGGGGCGCGATCTCGACGTCCTGGCCGACATAGCCGCGCAGGATCGCCTCGGCCCGGCCGTCGTCGATGTGGTCGCTGGAATAAACGCAGCCGACGCCGCGCGCCCCGTTCAGGCCGATGTCCCAGGTCCAGCCGGCCTCGTGGGCGGTGGCGACCGTGAAGCTCTGGATCGGGGCGTCGGGACGCTCATAGGGGATCTTGCAGGCCAGGGCCCGGTCGGCGAACAGGATCGGCCGCGCCGACTTGAACGGGGCCTTCAGGGCCTGGCCGATCAGCTCGGCGTGGAAGCCCGTGCAGTCGATATAGAGCTCGGCCTCCAGCCGCCCGTGCTCGGCGCAGACGACGTGGTCGATGGCCCCGGCCGCGTCCAGCTCCACCTCCGTCAGCCGCCCCTGCAGGTGGCGCACGCCCAGCTCGCGGGCCCGCTCGGCCAGCACCTGGGCCAGCTTGGCGGCGTCGAAATGGTAGGCGTAGTTCAGCGGGCCGGAGAAGTTGCCCTCATGCGGGCGCTTGGGCGCGCGCTGGGCGTCGGCGACCCGGGCCTGGATGGTCATGGCCTCGGCGAACGGCGCGCGGGTGGCCTCGTCCTGCAGCAGCCAGTAGGGCGCCAGACTCGCGCCATCGGTCGAGAACGGGGCCTCGAACGGGTGGAAGTACTGGTGGCGCTCGCCGTCTTCGCTGGGAGCCCAGGCCCAGTCGTTGAAGCGGATGCCCTGCTTGAAAGTGGCCGAGGTCTCGCGGATGAACCGGGCCTCGTCGATGCCCAGGAACTGCAGGGTCGTGCGGATGGTCGGGAACGTGGCCTCGCCAACGCCGATGATGCCGACGTCGGGCGACTCCAGCAGGGTGATCTCCAGATGCGCCTGCTCGGCGATCCGCAGCGACTTGGCCAGGTAGGCGGCCGTCAGCCACCCGGCCGTGCCGCCCCCGACGATCAGGATTCTGCGTCTACCATCCATGCCGCCTTGATAGCGCGCCGCGTCGCAAAAGCGGAAAGCAAACTTCGGCCTCAGCGGCCGCCGATCACCTCGAGCAGCCGTTCGGCGGCGACCCTGGCCCCGTCGGACCCAACCGCGCCGGCCAGCTTGAGCGCCCGCGCGCGGACCTCCGGGGTCAGGGCCATCTCGAGCGCGGCCGACAGGGACTCCACGGTTGGGGCAGGCCCCTCGTGCGCGACGCCGACGCCAAGGTCCGCCACCCGCCTGGCGAAATACGGCTGGTCGGCGATCTGGGGGACAACCACCTGCGGCGCCCCGGCCCGGGCGGCCGTCGTCGTGGTCCCCGCCCCGCCGTGGTGCACGACGGCGGCCACGCGGGCGAACAGCGCCTGCTGGTTGACCTCGCCGACGGCGAAGCCATCGTCGCGGTCGTCGCCCAGGTCCAGGTCGGCCCAGCCGTGGGCGAGCAGCACGCGGCGCCCCTGGGCGCGGACCGCCTCGACGGCCGCGCGGGCCGCGGCCTTCAGGGCCTGCATGGGCATGCTGCCGAAGCCCACATAGACCGGCGGCGGGCCGGCGCTCAGGAAGGCTTCCAGCGCCGGCGGCAGCGGGCGCTCGTCCGGCAGGATCCAGGCGCCGGTCTGCACCACCTCGCGCAGCTCCGTCGGCCGCCACGGGCTGAGGGTGGGGTCCGACGCCAGCCAGGGCCGGTCGGTGAAGACGTGGTCGCGGACATTGTCCACCGGCGGCAAGCCCATCGCCGTGCGGCGGGCGTTGAGCGCCTCGCCGAACAGTCCGTTCATGGTTCGCACATTCTGGTCCCACAGCACCCGATTGTCGGTCTCCTCCACGGGGACCGGATATCCCGGATAGGGGTGCGGCCGGTGGTGCGTCGAGGGCAGCCAGATCGGGCAGAAGGTCGCGTAGACGTACGGTACGCCGCGCAGTTCGGCCACGCACCGCGCGGCGGCCGTGGACGGGAAGAGGCCAGCCGCCAGGATCGCGTCGCAGCCCTCGGCCGCCGCCGAGATCGCCTCGAACTGGGCGTTCAGCACCCCCGCCGCGCGCTGGGACAGGTCCATGGGCGGATCGTTCGCCAGGGCGGAGGCTACCCACTGGCGCACCGGCGTGAAGGCCGGCGCCAAGGGCGCGCCGGCCCGCGCCAGCAGCGCGGCGAATTCCGGATCGGGCGGGGCGCAGACCACCGCCTCCACGCCCAGCCCCCGCAAGGCCGCGGCCAGCCCCGCCATCGGCTCGACGTCGCCACGCGATCCAAAGGTCGACAACAGAACCCGCATGCGGTCCTCCCTTGCGTTGAGGACGCTACAAACTGCGCATAAATCGCCGCACGCCAATTCTTGAACGAAACTGTTTCGTCCCCAGATCCCTATCAGGCGGGACGAAGACCGCGTCGGCGAGCATGTTCGCGACCACCGATATGAGGCGCTGTCCGCCGGGGCGCGACGCCGGTATTGCCTGGCGAGGTCGATCTCGCCCGACGCCGCTCACCGGGGTGCGGCCCGCGATCCGGCCGCCTCGAAGCGCGAATTTGCTGGCGAACTGGCACTCATCACCTATGGTTGTGGAACCACGACCTTGTGCAACCTTCGAGAACAGGTGCCCACATGAAGATGATCGTCGTCGCCCTGGCCGCGCTCTCGTTCGCGTCTCCGGCCCTCGCGCAGGAGTGGCCTAAGCAGGACTGGCGCCTTCTCAAGGTCACGCCCCTGCCCGAGCAGGCGCCGGCCAGCACGGCGCCCGACGGCGGAGCCTCTCCGCCAAGGCCGTGGGCCAACGGCGACGGCCTTCGCCTCGGCGGCCCCTCGCCTGGCAGCCGCCAGAACATCGCTGTGGACCTCAACTCGATCAACCGCGTCGGCGACAATCTCGAGGTCCGCTACTTCGTCTGGTCGGACGAGAAATCGACCTACACCGAGATCACCTCGCGCATCGACTGTTCAAAGACCGGCGAGCAGGTCGTGCTCTGGCGCCAGTATGACCGCGACTTCGCCCCTGTCCGGACCAGCAGCCAGGGCGTGAGACGGACCGATGCGACGGCCCGCGCCGTGGCGGGCTCCGCCTGCCACGCCAGGCCAGGGCATCAGGTCAGCGGCAAGTCCTTCCCCGAGATCGTCCAGGGCGGATAAGGCGGGCATCGCGGCTACGCCGTCCAGAGATACCGCCAGGTCTCCGAGATCGGCTGGTCGCCCCGCGTCAGGCGCAGCGACAGGTCGATGTCGGTCGCCTTGGGGCGGACGCCGAACGCCACGCGGGCCGCCGCCTCGTCGGGATAGGGCGACAGGTCGCGCCAGACGATCTCGCCGCCCTGCGCCTGGAGGTCCATCGCCACCCCGTCCAGCCCCTCGGCCAGGGCCCCGCCTTGCAGGTCGACCGTGAACAGCCGCAGGCCGGCCTGGGCGTCGGCCCCGGTGCGGGTGCGGAACACCCGGGCGTCGGGACTGGCGAAGCGCTCCTGGCCCCAGTGCAGGCGATAGCGCAGGTCGACCTGCGACCCGGCCGTCCACGGAGCCTTGGGCCGCCAGAAGACGGCGATGTTGTCGTCGGTCTCCTTGGTGGTGGCCAGCTCGGCCAGGTGCACCGCGCCCTCGCCCCAGGCGTCCAGGGGCTCGACCCACAGGCTGGGCCGCAGGTCGTAGCGGGCCTGCAGGTCACCGAAGTCCTCCAGGGCCCGCGCCCGCTGCACCAGGCCGAAGCCCTTGGGGTCCTTGTCCAGGAAGCTGCAGATGCGATGGGCCCTGGGGTTCTGCAACGGCCGCCAGATGTGCTCGCCCTGCCCGTTCCAGATCGCCAGGCCGTCGCTGTCGTGCACGGCGGTGCGATAGTCCTGGACCGGCGACGGGTCGGCGACATTGAACAGGAACATGCTGCTCATGGCCGCCACCCCGGCCTTGGTCATGGCGGCGCGCGGGAAGATGCTGGCGGCGACGTCGAAGGTCACGTTGTCGCCCGGCCGGATCGTGAAGCTGTAGGCGCCGGCGCAGCTGGGGCTGTCCATCAGGGCGTGGACGACCACGGCGTCGCCGCTGGCCGCCGGGTCGCCGCTCTCGGGCCGCTCCAGCCAGAAGGCGACGAAGTCGGGGAACTCCTCGTTCGGTTCGCCGGCCCCTATGGCAAGGCCGCGGGCCGACAGGCCATAGCGCTGGCCGCGGCCCAGGCTGCGGAAGTAGCTGGCGCCCTGGAACACGGCGATCTCGTCCAGCTTGCCCGCCTCGTTCAGCGGCCACAGCAGGCGGAAGCCGGAAAAGCCGTTCCAGCCCTTGGCGACGTCGGCGTGCTCGCCGGGGATCTCGAACATCGCCGGGTCGAAGGCTATCGGCCGCGCCAGACCGGCGGCCACCTCGTAGATCGGCAACGGGCGCGGATAGAGCCACGCCGGCGGGAAGAACTCGGCCCGGAACGCCGGCTGGCGGTCCTTCCAGAGGTCGGCTTCGGCGCGGAAGCGGATGCGGAAATAGTCGTCGTACGTCAGGCCCGTGATGGTGGGCGGCGCGGGCGGCTTGGCGTAGGGCGCGGCCGCCAGGGCGCGGGCCTTGTCGCGTAGCGCCTCGACCGAGAACGGCTGGCTGGCGGCGTCGACGGCGGGGACCTGGACGGCGGGAATCTGGGCGGCGACGAGGCGCGGCGCCAGGGCCAGGACCGCCGACAGCGAAAGCCGGCCGAGCGCGGCGCGGCGGTTGAGCGAGCTGGGAAACATTCGGGCCTTTTAGAGCAACGCCCCCGTTGCAGGCCATACAACGCACCTTTAGCGACAAAGGTTCGACCATTCGCCCGGATCGCGGCATGGTCGCTGGCGCGAGGCGACGCACCCGCCTATTCCTAGCGCAGTAAGCGTTGCAACAAGCCTGGCCTTGGCACGTTTGGGCTTGGTCGAGCGTCTTGGTAAGCTTCGACGGCGGATTACAGGGACCGACGAGACTTCATGGGCGCTCCGGCTGATTTCACCCTCAAGGAGACCGCCGGTCACAAGACGGCCGTGCTCTCGGGGGACTGGACCGCGCGCGGCATGGTCGACGCCGGCGAACGCCTGGTCCAGGCCATGGAAGGCTCCCAGGCCGTCAACCTCGACCTCAGCGACATCAGCCGCTGCGACACGGCGGGCGCCTACGCCATCATCCGCGCCGCCGATGGCCGGCTCGACACGGGCCGGATCAAGGCCGGCCCGCGCACCCTGCGCCTGCTGCAGCTGGTCGACGACGCCATCCAGGTCGAGCCCGAGGCCGCGCCGCCGCGCAAGGGCTTCCTGGCCCTCCTGGAGCGCATCGGCCGCGGCGTCTACGGCCTGGGCGGCGACCTGTACGGCACCCTGGCCTTCCTCGGGCACCTGCTGGTCGCCATCGGCCGCTGCATCGCCAAGCCCAGCCGCATCCGCTGGGCGCCGGTGGTGGCCCTGGCCGAGCGCGCCGGCCTGGACGCCATCCCGATCGTGGCGGTCACCACCTTCTTCATCGGCGCGGTCGTGGCCCTGCTGGGCGCCAACCTGCTGACCCAGTTCGGGGCCCAGGTGTTCGCGGTCGAGCTGATCGGCGTCTCGGTGCTGCGCGAGTTCAACATCCTGATCACCGCCATCCTGCTGGCCGGCCGCTCGGCCTCCAGCTTCGCGGCCGAGATCGGCTCGATGAAGATGAACCAGGAGATCGACGCCATGCAGGTGATGGGGGTCGACCCTTACGAGGCCTTGGTCCTGCCGCGCTTCGCCGCCCTGCTGATCACCATCCCCCTGCTGACCTTCGTGGCCACCCTGGCGGGCCTGGCCGGCGGCATGCTGGTCACCTGGGCGGCCCTGGACCTGTCGCCGACCTTCTTCCTGCAGCGGATGCAGGACTCGATCGGCGTGCAGCACTTCTGGATCGGCCTGTCGAAGGCCCCGGTGATGGCCATGGTCATCGCCGCCATCGGCTGCCGCCAGGGCATGGAGGTCGGCAACGACGTCGAGTCCCTGGGCCGCCGCGTCACCGCCGCCGTGGTTCACGCCATCTTCGCGATCATCGCCATCGATGCGGTGTTCGCCCTGATCTACATGGAACTCAACCTGTGAGCCCGGCCCAGCCGCCGAAGGGCAGGTCGAAGGACCTGACCGCGCGCCCGCCTCCGGCCGAGGACGAGGCGCCGTCGACGGCCGAGGCGCCGCCGATCCGGGTCACGGGCCTCGTCTCGCGGTTCGGCGACAACGTCATCCACGACGGCCTGGACCTGACCGCCAACCGCGGCGAGGTGCTGGGCGTGGTCGGCGGTTCCGGGGCCGGCAAGTCGGTACTGCTCAACACCATCATCGGCCTGAAGGTCCCCGACGGCGGCTCGGTCAAGCTGTTCGGCCAGGACATGGCCGACGCCTCGCGCCGCCGCTGGAACGTCATCGAGCGCCGCTGGGGCGTGCTGTTCCAGCAGGGCGCGCTGTTCTCGAACCTGACCGTGCGCGAGAACGTCGCCGCGCCGCTGCACGAGCACACCCGCCTGCCCAAGGGCGAGATCGAGCACCTGGCCGACCTGAAGATCGCCCTGGTCGGCCTGCCCGCCCGGGCCGGCAACCTCAAGCCCGCCGAACTGTCGGGCGGCATGCGCAAGCGCGCCGGCCTGGCCCGCGCCCTGGCCATGGACCCCGAGCTGCTGTTCCTGGACGAGCCCACCGCGGGCCTCGACCCGATCAGCGCCGCGGCCTTCGACACCCTGATCAAGGACCTGTCCGACAGCCTGGACCTGACGGTGTTCATGATCACCCACGACCTGGACACCCTCTACGAGATCACCGACCGCATCGCGGTGATCGCCGACAAGCAGGTGGTCGCCACCGGTTCCGTCGAGGAGTTGGAGAAGAACGACCACCCCTGGATCCAGGAGTATTTCATGGGACCGCGAGGCCGCGCGGCCGCCGGCCAGGCGGCGACCCAAATGGCTCCCCAGACCACACCGAGGACGAGCTGATGGAAAGAAACGCCAACTACGCCTTGGTGGGCGCGGCCACGCTGATCCTGTTCATGGGTCTGCTGGTCTTCGCCGTCTGGCTGGCCAAGCTGAGCTTCAACCAGGAATATGACCTGTACGACGTGCTGTTCGTCGGCCCGGTGCGCGGCCTGTCGGACGGCGGCGAGGTGCACTTCAACGGCATCAAGGTCGGCGAGGTCACCAAGATCGCCCTGGACAAGTCCGACCCCAACCGCGTGATCGCCCGCGTGCGCGTCACCTCGGACGTGCCGATCAAGACCGACAGCTTCGCCACCCTGGAGCCCCAGGGCATCACCGGCGTCAACTATGTGCAGATCACCGCCGGCGCGCCGTCCAAGCCGCTGCTGAAGACCACGGTCAAGAGCGGCGAGGTGCCGGTGATCCGCAGCCAGCGCAGCGCCCTGTCCGACCTGTTGGAAGGCGGCGGCACGGTGCTGACCCGCACCATCGAGGCCCTGGACCGCGTCAACCGCGTGCTGTCGGACGACAACGTCAAGACCTTCAGCGCCTCGCTCAACGACGTCCAGGCGGTCACCGCCGAGCTGCGAGAGCGCAAGGCGATCATCGCCGACGCCCAGAAGGCCCTGCAGAGCATTGACACCACCTCGACCAAGATCGGCCAGCTGTCGGACTCGGTCAACGGCCTGGCCGACGGCGACGCCAAGCGCACGCTGAAGAACCTGGGCGACGCCGCCGAGGAGCTGAAGGCCACGGCCAAGGACGTGCGCGGCATGGTCGGCAAGCTGGAAGGCCCGACCAGCGACTTCGCCGCCACCGGCCTGCCGCAACTGTCGTCGGCCGTCGTCACCCTGCAGTCGGCCGCCGAGTCCCTGGACCGGCTGGTCAGCGAAGTCGAACAGAACCCGCGCGCCCTGGTCGGGAAGGCGCCGGCCAAGGAACTGGAGGTCAAGCCGTGAGCATCCTGCGCACCACCCTGCGGTCGGCGACGATCGCCGTCGCGGCCGTCGCCCTCACCGGCTGCATCAGCCTGTTCCCCAAGACCAAGCCGGCCGGTCTCTACCGCTTCGGCCACGCGGCGGTGGAAAGCTCGCGGCCGGTGACGGACAAGAACTTCGGGGTCTTCAAGACGCCGACGGTGTTCACCCGCGCCGCGATGAGCGACCGCCTGCTGTCGGTGACCAATGGCGAAGCGGCCTACATCTCTGACGCCCGCTGGGTCTCGCCGGCCATCGTGCTGTTCGACGAGGCCGTGGCCCGGGCCTTCGAGGCCGAAGGCAGCCAGGCCCGGCTGGTCACCCGGGGCGAGGCCCTGAAGGCGGCCATGGCCCTGCGTCTGGAGGTCCGTTCGTTCGAGACCGACTATGTCGACGGCCCCAAGGCGCCGCCCGAGGTGCTGGTCGAGATCCGGGCCGTCACAACCCGCAGCAACGACCGCGCCCTGCTGGGCGACAAGGTGTTCGTCGCCCGGGTCAAGGCCGCCGACAACCGCCTGTCGGCGATCATCCCGGCCTATGACCAGGCTGTCGGCCAGGCCCTGTCGGAGATCGTCGACTGGGTGGGGGAGACGGGCGCGAAGCTGCCGGCGGCTTAGGGCGGGTCGGCTTTCAAGCGGCGCGTCAGGGGCCCGCCCGCGCGGACTCCGGCCGGACTGGCTCCCCCACTCCGCCGACAGTTCCGGCGTCGGGGCCTTGATCAGGGCCTGCCGTAGAGAGCGAAGGCGAGGTCGATGGCGGCGCCGGACCTGTCCTTGAGCGACTGGCCGTCCCCGTACGCGGCGCCGGCGGCATAGACGTCGCTACGACTGGCGCGCGGATAGATCGTGAGCGCCTTGCGCTCACCGCTCAGCTCCAGCACATAGCGGCGCGCCGCCTTCAGCAGGACCGGCTTGGCGGTGGCCAACTCGAAGCTCAGCAGGCCCGCCCCCTGCGGCTGGTAGGCGATGGCCAGGCCGCCCGGAGCGCCGAGCAGCTCGGTTCCGCCGTCGATACCATCCGCCTCGCCCAGGTCTCGCAGCGACAGCCGCAACGAGCGCCCGTCCCCGGTGCCGAGGCCGTCGCCCGCGTAGAGACTGATGCGGGCGAGCGTCATGTCGGCGGACGGCACGAAGGTCTGGGCGAGGCGGCCGAGGCCGCCGTTGCTGTTGAAGCCCAGGGGCTCCGGCGCCTGGTTGAAGGGGTCGGCCACCGACGCCAGCGCCGGCGCGCCAGGCCAGGCGGTCGGATAGCCCTGGGCGAATTGTTGCACGCGCACGGCGGGGTCCGAGCGGCCATAGTCGATGGCCGGAGCCGGCGCGGCGGGCGGGGGCGGCACACTGATGCCGGCCTCGGTCTGGGTGATGGGCAGGATGCTCCCGTCCGCGCCGTAGTGCAGGTACTCGATCGTGACGCTGCGGCGCGCGCCGGCGCCGGTCTGGCCGTCGGGCAGGGTCAGCGTGCCGTTGTGATACAGCAGATAGGACCGGCCCTTGAAGTCGAGCAGGCCGGGATGGATGGTGTAGCTGTTCTTGACCGGGCCGGTGAGGATGCCGCCATAGGTCCATGGCCCGCGCGGGCTGGGCGCCGTGGCGTAGGCCAGGTGCTCCCATACGCCCTGGTGGGCCATCGCCGCATAGGTCAGGTAGTAGAGGCCCTTGCGCTTGGACAGCCACGGCCCCTCGGTATAGTTGGGCAGGGCGATATTCTCGATGGGCCCGTCCAACTCCGTCATGTTGGGCTTGAGCCGCGCCATGTGGAGCACCGGGTTGCCCCAGGCCAGCCAGGCCGTGCCGTCGTCGTCGATGAGGACGGTGGGGTCGATGTCGTCCCAGCCATAGGGGCCGGGCGTCATCTGGTCGGTGACCAGCGCCGAGCCGCGCGCGTCCTTGAAGGGCCCTAGCGGGCTGTCGGCCACCGCCACGCCGATGGCCCTGCCCGGATGGCTGTTGTCGTGCGTCACGGTGGCGTAGAAGTAGAAGCGTCCGTTGCGCTGCACCGTCTGGGCCGCCCAGGCCTCGCCCACCGCCCAGCTGAAGTCGGTCGGCTTCATGATCGCGCCGTGCGACGTCCAGTGCTTGAGGTCGCGCGAGGAATAGACGCGCCAATCGTTCATGCGGAAGAATTCGTCGCCCTTCGCCTCGTCATGGCCGACGTAGAGATAGGCGGTGTCGCCCACCACCAGCGGCGCGGGGTCGGCGGTGAAGACGTCGCGCAGCAGCGGGTTGCTGCCCGGCGCGGGTTCGGCGGCCAGCCCGCTGAAAGGCAGGGCGATGCACAGCAGCAGGGCGCCGCGGGCGAGCCAGGTCCGGAGCCGAGCACGGCCAGGGGTGACTATTCCGCTCGACTTCGATTCATGCCGCATGACGCTTCCCCGTTTGCGCCTTGCTACCGCACCCAAGGCGGCGGCGACAAGACGCGCGCCTCATTTTTGTCGGACAAATTTACACCGTGGCCGGCGCCGTCCTCGTTGAATGAAGCGGCAGAATATCAAGGACCCCGGATGAGCTTCACTCCTTCGGCAGGTCAACCATTCGCCCTCTTCCCCTAATCCCCGTCAGGCGCGCGAGGAATTACTCAGACATTTTGAAGGCACAAAGCGGTTGCCGCCGTCTGTCGTCGTGCGTGGCCGTCTTTCACCCATTGCGGAGGTTGACCTTCTCCCAGAGAGAGGGAGCCAAGTCCCGACATCCACCCTGTCCTGTTTCCCTCGGTGTCCGCTACGTCGAGCGTGCGAACCGCGCCCTGTGCGCTCGGGGCGTGGTCGCGAACTGCGCGCGGAAGTGGCGGCGCAGGGCGGCGGCGCCGAAGCCGACGGCGTGGGCGATCTGCTCGACGCCGGCGGGCGTGGTCTCCAGCAGGTCGCGGGCCCGGGCCAGGCGCTCGGCCAAGAGCCAGCGGGCCGGGGTCGTGCCGGTGGCGGCTTCGAAGCGGCGCAGGAAAGTGCGGGAGCTCATGCCCGCGGCTTCCGCCAGAGCCTTGACCGTGTGTTCGCGGGCGAGGTCGGCGCGCATGCGGTCCAGGATCGGCGACAGGCGCGGGGACTCGAAGGCGTCGGGCACCGGCCGCTGGATCAGCTGCGCCTGGCCGCCATCGCGATGCGGTGGGACCACCAGCCTCCGGGCCACGATATTGGCCGCCTTCGGGCCGAAGTCGCGACGTATCAAGTGCAGCCCCAGGTCCAGCCCCGCGGCGCTCCCGGCCGAGGTCAGGATGTCGCCTTCGTCGACATAGAGCACGTCGGGCGCCACATCGATGTCGGGATAGCGGGCGCGGAGCGTGTCGACGTCGTGCCAGTGGGTGGTTGCGCGCCGCCCCGTCAGCAGGCCCGCCGCCGCCAGCACGAAGACGCCCGAACAGATCGACATCACCCGGGCGCCGCTGGCGTGAGCCTTCTGCAGCGCCTCGATCACCGGTCGGGGCACGGGCTTGTCGGCGCCCCGCCAGCCGGCGACGATGATCGTGCCGGCCTGCTCGACCAGGTCCAGGCCGCCGTCGGCGATGACCTGGACGCCGCCAAGGCCGCGCAACGGGCCCGGCTCAATAGCCGCCGTCGCGAAGGTGTACCAGTCTGGGCCCATCTCGGGCCGGGGCAGGCCGAACAGCTCGACCGCCGACCCGTACTCGAACGTGCGCAGGCCGTCATAGGCCAGGGCCACGACCTTCAGGTTCTTGGGGCCGTTGGCGGATGTCGGGCGAAGGGGCGATTTTGGCATGATCACGACGGTCTATGGCAATCAGGCCGGCTAACCCAGCCCGGCCGCGTCGGGCAAGTCTCCGGCCCCAATCGAGGAGGCTGTGTTGAGTTTCGTTTCCGCCCTTCCCGCCGCGCCGTCGCCGGAAGCCGTCGCCCATTTCTCCCGCCGGTTGGCCGTGGAGACCGATTGTACCGACGTCGCGGCGGAGATGAGGACCGGCCAGATTGACTTCGTCCTGCTGCACGTGGTGGGCACGCCGCAGGCCTATGCCCGCCGCCACGTGCCGGGCGCTCTGCACCTGCCCCACCCCGAGATCACCGCCGAGCGAATGGCGGCATGGCCGTCCGACACGCTGTTCGTGGTCTATTGCGACGGCCCGCACTGCAACGGCGCCGATCGCGCCGCGCTGAAGCTGGCCGTGCTGGGTCGCCCCGTGAAGCTGATGAAGGGCGGGATCACCGGCTGGAAGGAGCAGGGCCTGCCGTTCGCGACCGGGGCGTGGCCGGGGAGCCTGCTCGGCGCCTGACCAAGCGCGATCCCGGGCGCGCTTTTTCATCGCACGAGGTTGGCGCGGGAGCGACGCGGCGCCAGGAATTTCGAAAGGGGGTTGGCCCCTACCCCGCCGCCGCCGTCTTCGCCTGTTCGTGCAGGCGGTCCGCACGGTCCAGCAGGTAGTCGGCGTCCTCGCGAGACACCGCCGGCGAGGCGGTCAGGAAGCGCTGGATCATGTGCTCCTGGAACCGCGCGCGGTCGCCGGGGCGGCCGTCGTATTCCAGGGCGTGGAAGGCGTCGACCCCGGCGCGCAGGGCCGGGAACAGGCGTGGCGGCAGGCCGGCCCGCTCGCAGATCGCCTTCAGGCCCAGGGCCCCGGCGTCGTGAATCATCAGCCAGGTGCGGTGGTGCGGCACGCCGGCCAATTCGGCCACGCCCCACTCGAAGAAGGTCATGTGGCCATGGGCCAGGGCGCGCAGCAGAAGCGACGGCGACAGCCGGCCGACGCTGGCCAGGTGCGCGGCGAAGGCCTTGGCGTCGGCGGCGCGGCCGGCCTGGTCGACCAGGTCGATCGTGGCCCGCTCCTTGGCGCCGAGGATCAGCTCCAGCGTCCGTTCGGCCGACAGCGGGTGGGTCGCCAGGATGTGGTCGCGCAGCTGCTCCCCGACCATGTCGATCAGGCGTTCCGTCACAGACAGCGGCAGGGCCGAGCGATAGGCCACCGCGGTCAGCACCGTCTCGGACTTGGCGAAGCGCTCCAGCGCCCGCTGCAGGGCGGCCTCCGACATCCGGGCGTTGTCGTTGGCGCAGACGGCGGCGACCACCTCTTCGCCCCCTTGTTCGACCAGCAGGGCCGCGACCTTGCCCGACAGCCTGGGACGCTTGGCCACGGCCAGCTGGCGCACCGGCCCGCCCAGGCGGACGATCTCGGCCAGGTCGGCGTCGCTGAACACCGGCGAGAAGCTGATCACCGGCAGCGACACGCTCTCGACGTCGCGGGCCAGGCGGTTGGCGACATCGGTCGGCAGGGTCGGTGAGTTGCGCAGGGTCACGGCCAGGGCGCGGCGCACCAGTTCGGCGGCGTCGACGGCCATCACCCGCAGGATCTCGCCGGCCAGGGCGCGCTGCGCCTCGTCCAGCTCGGCCCGGTCGATGGTGCGGCACAGCTTGTGAGCGGCCAGGGCGCGCTCGTCGGGCGTCGCGCCCTTCACCAGCATGCGGATGTCGTGTTCGGTCAGGGCGGCGCGGGTGGTGGCCATCGGTCTTCCCCTTCAAGCCCACGGAACGGCGGGGAATCGGATCATCTCTCGTTAGGCTTAACGATTGTTTGCCCTCATGGCCGCGCTCGTTAACGATAAGCCGTAACGGGGCGCAAACCGCGACCGCCTAGGGTCTGACCTCACCAGCCGAGGAATCAGTCCTTGTTCGCCGAGCGCCGACCAAACATACCCGCGGACGACGACGGCGCCGCCGCCGCCCGCCTGGCGCTCGACGCCCAGACCGCCCTGCTGCCCTACGCCCTGGCCGTGTTCGCCGTCAGCCTGCCGATCTATGTCTGGGCCGGCTCGTTCGCGCGGAACGCCGGCTGGATGGCGGTCAGCTTCGCGGCGTTCGCGATCAACTGGGGCGTCTTCTACGGCGTCGTCGCCTGGCTGCGCACCGACGCGGCCGGCGACCTGGCCCGGCGAACGCGGGTGCATGTGATGTCCAGCCTGCTGTGGGCCATGACGGTGTGTCAAATGGCCGCCTTCGCCGACGGCGCGGGTGGCGTGCGCGAGACGCTGCTGCTGGTCTCGGCGGGCGCGGCCGTGGTCTGCATCTTCTTCGCCGCCCCCTGCCTTCTGGTCCTGCTGCTGACCGCTCCGGTCGCGGCGGCCGGGCCGCTGTACCTGCTGTTCGCCCGTCCCGAAAGCGAGCGGTCCGGCGGCATGGCGTTCGGGGCGATCGCCCTGGCCATGGCCCTGTCGCTGGTCCTCAACCGCATGCTGGGCCGCCAGCACGCCCTGGCCCTGGCCCATGAGGCCCTGCTGGAGGAGCGGCTGACCGTACTGGAGGAGGCCGAGCGCACGGCCCGCTCCAAGTCCGACATCGTCGCCACCCTCAGCCACGAGATCCGCAACGGCCTGACCGGCGTGACCCACGTGCTGGCCGCCGCCGCCGGAAAAGGGGGACGCGCGGCTCCCTCACGCGAGCAGCTGAACGCCGCCCTCGACGCCGCCCAGGACCTGGTCGCCGTGCTCAACGCCACCCTGGACTCCGAAACCGCCGAATCCGGCCGCCTGGCCGTCGAGAGCGTGGCCTTCGAGCCCGTCCGCCTGATCCGCGACCTGGTGCTGCTGGACCGTCCCCACGCGGTGGCCAAGGGCCTGGAGCTGAGCGTCCACGTCGAACCGGACCTGGAGCGTCGCCAGTTCGGCGCGGTGGTCGGCGATCCCCTGCGCACCCGCCAGATCATCGCCAACATCGTCGGCAACGCCGTCAAATATACCGTGCGCGGTCGCATCGAGGTCCGGGTCGAGCGGCGCGAAGGTCGGATCGCCATCGAGGTGGCCGACACCGGGCCCGGCCTGTCGCGCGAGGAGATGGACCAGGCCTTCCAGGCGTTCCAGCGGGTCGAGCGCACCGGGGCCGGCGTCAACGGCGCGGGCCTGGGCCTGTCGCTGTCGCGCCAGCTGGCCCGGCTGATGGGCGGGACCCTGGAGGCGACCAGCGCCGTCGGCGTCGGCAGCTGCTTCACCCTGACCCTGCCTTTCGACGAGGCCGCCGTCTGCGCGGTCGAGCCCGCCGACGGCGAGACGCCGCAGCCGGTGGAGGCCGCCGGCGCTCCGCCGCGCAACCTGCGGATCCTGATCGCCGAGGACGACGCCCTCAACGCGGCCATGCTGCGCGCCATCCTCGAGCAGCTGGGCCACCAGGTGGTCCACGCCCAGAACGGCCGCCGCGCCCTGGACCTGGCCCGGATCTGCGACTTCGACCTGGTGATGCTGGACGGCCGCATGCCGATCCTGGACGGTCCCCAGACCGCCGCCGCCGTGCGCGCCCTCGACGGGGCCAACCGCGACGTGGCGATCGTGGCGGTGATCGGCGGCGACGCCGACGAGGCCCGCGAATGCCTGGACGCTGGCGCCGACACCGTGCTGCGCAAGCCCGTCAGCGTCGCGGCCGTGGCCCGCGCGGTCGCCGACGCGGCGGCCCTGGACCGCAAGGCGGTCGGCGCCGGCCAGAGCGCCGTCGCCTAAGCGCTTCCCAACGACCGTTTGGATCGTCCACACTCCCGCGCAACGACAAAGGCGGGAGGAACGCGATGCTGCGCGATCTGCGGGTCATAGAGCTGGCCACCTATATCGCCGCCCCCGGCGCGGCCGGAATCATGGCCGACTGGGGCGCCGACGTGATCAAGATCGAGTCGCCCGACGGCGACCCGATGCGCGGCTTCTTCGACACCCTCGGCTCCGACCAGGCCGCCAACCCGGTCTTCGAGCTGGACAACCGGGGCAAGCGCTCGGTCGTGCTGGACATCCGCACCCCGGCCGGCCGCGACGCCGCCAAGGCCCTGGTCCGGGACGCCGACATCTTCCTGACCAATGTCCGCCCCGCCGGCCTGGCGCGGGCCGGGCTCGACTACGAAGGCCTCAAGGCGGTCAACCCGCGCCTGATCTATTGCAGCCTGACCGGCTACGGCCTGGAAGGCCCCGACGCCGATCGGCCAGGCATGGACGTGGCCGCCTTCTGGTCGCGGGCCGGGGTGGGCGCGCTGACCGCCCCCAAGGGCGCCGAGCCCTTCCCGGTCCGCACCGGCATGGGCGACCACGTGACGTCCTTGGCGACGGTGGCGGCGATCCTCGCCGCGGTCCACGAACGCCAGCGCACCGGCGTCGGCCGGCTGGTCGAGACCTCGCTGCTGCGCACCGGCGTCTATGCGATCGGCTCGGACATGGCCATCCAGCTGCGGTTCGGGAAGCTGGCCTC
The DNA here is from genome assembly GCF_031457295.1 of Caulobacter sp. BE254. NCBI lineage: Bacteria > Pseudomonadati > Pseudomonadota > Alphaproteobacteria > Caulobacterales > Caulobacteraceae > Caulobacter > Caulobacter sp. BE254. Next base: position 144,806 of record NZ_JAVDWJ010000013.1, read on the forward strand.
CACCCGGCCCCGGCGCGAGGCGGTGCAACCCCTGGCCAATTTCTTCCAGACCCGCGACGGCCGGTGGATCTGCCTGCTGGCCCGCCAGGGCTCGACCGACTGGGCGCGGATCGCCGCGGCCGCTGGCCGCGCGGAACTGGCTCAGGACCCGCGCTTTTCCAGCGCCCGCCTGCGCCGTGAGCACGGCGGTGCCCTGGTCGACATCCTGGACGCGGCGTTCGCGACCATGGACTACGCCGAGGCCGCCGCGGCCCTCGACGCCGGCGACCTCACCTGGGCGCCCTGGCAGACGCCGCGCGACCTGGTCGCCGACCCGCAGGCGACCGCGGCCGGCTGCTTCGTCGAGACCCCCGACGGCCACGGCGGAACCTTCCCCGCCCCGGCCGGCCCGGCCCGGTTCCCCGGCGCGACGGACGGACCGCGCGGCCCGGCGCCGAGCCTGGGCGAACACACGGCGTCGGTGCTGGCGGAGATCGGGTGGTCGGAGGCGCAGATCGCGGCGGTGAGGGGCTAATTTCCTTCCCTTCCCCAAAGGGGCAGGGCTATCGCATATGAGCAAAGAGCTCGAAGAAGAAGGCTTGCCGCCAGAGGCGATCTTCATCTTGCGTGAGATGGACTTGGTGTCGGGGTGGGAGCTGAGCATGCCCCGCGCCAGTCGTCTGACGACGGGGAGGTTTTCGGGAGCGTGATTTTGCGGGGTCTGGCGTCGTCTTCATCGAAGACCACGTCCAGGGTCCAGTGCAGGTGATTTTCGATGGGCGCGAACGACTTGGGCCAGCTTGGCGGGGCTGAGCTTGCGCGACGGCAGGATGTAGCGGGCGGAGGCGGCGGTCCTGCCGTCCTTGGTGCGCTCGGCCTGGATGCGGCCGATGGCGAACCAGGTCGGTTCAGCCGGGATCGGCGGCCAGCTTGGCGGAAGGACGCTGGCGGCGCGCAGTTCGCGGCGGCCATGGCGGGTCTCCAGGTCTGGTGAACGGGCAGGCTGTCGCCGGCCGCGTCGAAGGCGGCCTGGACGTCGGCCAGCAGCTTTGGCCGATCGGCCTTGAGGCTCAGGGCCTAGTGGGCGCCGGCCTTGCGCATCGCTTGGCATGGCCGGATGGCCGTGCAGGGCGTCGGCGGTGACCAGGCAACCCTTGAGCGACAAGCCTTTGAGCAGGTCCAGCGTGGTCTTGACCTCGGCCCCGTCGGGGGCGCGG
>NZ_JAVDWJ010000014.1:0-135179 GCF_031457295.1 Caulobacter sp. BE254
CAAACCCAAGCTGGCCCGTCGCTTTCACCGACATCGGCAAATCTCCCGCTTCAACAGCAGGGAATCACAACCAGCCAATTTCGCAACAGTCCCCATGAAGGGGAGGGAAGTCCAGAAATTGAGAAGCTCTTGGTTCGACCTAGTGCTTCAGCATGTGCTTGATGTCGCGCATCTGGTCGTGGCCGGACTTGACCGAGGTCCAGGCCTTTTCGATCGCGGCGCGGGTCTGGGGTTGGACGTCGGTGTCCTGCAGGGCCTTTTCGAACTTGGCCTTGATGTAGTCCTCGCCGGACTCGACCTCGTTGACCACGGCTTCGTCGCCCTTGGTCAGGCTGTCCTTCAGGTTGACGAAGGCGCGGTGGGCGGCAGCCAGGATGGTGCCGTCGTCCTTGGCCTCGCCGCCCAGCCGGCGGACCTCGTCCTGCAGCTCCGAGGCCACCGAGCGGCGTTCCTGGGCGCGTTGCTGGAACAGGGTCTTGAAGCGGACGCCGTCGGCGTCCTTGGCGGCTTCGGCATAGCCGTCGGCGCTGTCGATGGTGGTCTCGACCAGGCTGTTGACGAGCTTGATATGGTCTTCGTTGGTGTGGGTCATGGCGGCTCTCCGTCCATTGGGGGATCGGCTAACGCGGGGCGGCGACGAAAGGTTCGAAGCGGGGCCTTACTTGGCCAGCTTGGATCCGAAGAAGCTCCAGGCCGTGGTGGCCGCGGCGATGGCCGGGGCGCGGGTGCGGCGGTTGATCAGCAGGGCGGCGATGACGCCGGCCCCGAGAACAGCGATGGCGACGGGCACCTTGTAGCCGGCCAGGGTGACCTTGCCCTGGGCGTCGGGCCTCAGGGCGTAGTCGGCCGGCGGGGTCGGCGCGTAGGGATCGGCGGGCGCCTTGTTGAACAGACCCGAGACCTTGTCGGACAGGGTGGCGAGCAGGCCTTGCCGCGCGGCGGCGGGCGTACCGTAGGAGGCGTCGTAGGCGGCCATGGGAAGCTCCTTGGAAAGTGGAAGCTTCGATAACGCGGGGCTGCCTGGGTTGATCCCGCACGGTCCCCGTCGGCGGATCGACCGGCGACGGGGACGCGGTGATCGCTAGCGCAGGCCGCCGGAGACGACGATCACCTCGCCGGTCACCCAGCCGGCGTCGGCCGAGGCCAGGAAGGTCGCCACGGGGGCGATGTCGGTCGGCTGGCCCAGGCGGCCCAGCGGCGTCTGGGCGACCAGGTGCTTTTCGAAGTCGGTGCCGATGATCCCGGCGTCATGGACCCCTTCGGTCTCGGTGCCGCCGGGGCTGATGGCGTTGACGCGGATGTTGCGCGGGCCCAGCTCCTTGGCCAGGATCCGGGTGATGGCGTTCACCGACGCCTTGGTGGCGGTGTAGACCGAGGCCGTCGGCAGGTTCAGCTCCACGGCGTTGGAGCTGATATTGATGATGCTGCCGCCCTGCGGGCCGAACTGGCGGGCCGCCTCCTGGCTGGCCAGCAGCAGGCCCAGCACGTTGGTGTCGAACTGGCGGCGGAATTCGTCCTCGGTCACCTCGTCCAGCGGGGCGAAACGATAGACGCCGGCGTTGTTGACCAGCACGTCCACCGCGCCGAACGCGGCCTTGGCCTCGGCGAACAGCCGGGTCACGTCGGCCGCCTTGGACACGTCGCCCTGCACCGCCACGGCCTTGCCGCCGGCGGCGACGATCTCGGCCACCACCTTGTCGGCGCCGTCGCGGCTGGTGGCGTAGTTGACCACCACGTCCGCGCCTTCGGCGGCCAGCGCCTTGGCGATACCGGCGCCGATGCCCTTGGATGCGCCGGTCACCACGGCGGTCTTGCCCTGCAGCTTGCTCACTTGAACTCTCTCCATCGCCCGAGGCATCAGCGCCCGATCGGGTCGATTCGACATTTAGATAATCATCTAATCGTTTCAAGGGGGCGAGGAGCGGTGAGTGGATGGTTCCGCGTCAGATCTCCGCGAGCTGGGCCAGGTAGGCGTTGAGGACGTCGCGCTGCAGCACCAGGAAGGCGAACTTGCCTTCGCGGACGATGCGGATCAGGCCCGCGCTCTCCAGTTCCTTCATGTGGTGCGACAGGGTGGCGGCGGTGATGGGCAGGGACTGGGCGATGCAGCCGCAAGCAGTCGGCGCGCTGTTGGCCCCGATTTCCTTGAGGATCTGCACCCGGCGCGGCTCGGCCAGGGCCTTGGCGATCAGGGTGACCTGTCGCTCGCTCAGCGGGGCGGCCGTCTGGGTGTCCATGATCGACATATGACGACGGCAGGCGGTGGACGCAACGCCGAGGGCGGGAGGGGCGCCGTCAGTCGGGCGTCTCGCGCCCCATCACCGCCCCGACATGGGCGATGCCCAATTCCCGGGCCCGGGTCGCCTGTTTGTGCCGCTCGGCGTAGCGGGCCTTGGCCTCGTCGTCGCGGGCCTCGTGGCAAGCAGGGCAGGAGACGCCTTCGACATAGTGCGGGGAAGCGCGGTCCTCCAGGCCGACCGGCATGCGGCAGCCCCGGCACAGGGCGTGGGTTCCCGGCGCCAGGCCGTGGCCCACCGCCACCCGCTCGTCGAACACGAAGCACTCGCCCCGCCACAGGCTCGCATCGGCCGGCGTGGTCTCCAGATAGTTCAGGACGCCGCCCTTCAGGTGGAAGACCTCCTCCACGCCTTCGCTCTTGAGGAACGCGGTCGACTTCTCGCAGCGGATGCCGCCGGTGCAGAACATCGCCACCTTGGGCGGCGCAGCGGCCGGGTCCCAGGTCTGGCGGAAGGCGTGGAACCAGGCCGGGAAGTCGCTGAAGCTGGCGGTCTTCGGATCGACCGCGCCCTCGAACGTGCCGATCGCAGCCTCGTAGGCGTTGCGGGTGTCGATCACCACCACGTCGTCCCGGGCGATCAGGGCGTTCCAGTCGGCGGGCTCGACATAGGTCCCCGCGTTGTTGGCCGGATCCAGGTCGCCGGCCCCCAGGGTGACGATCTCGCGCTTGATCCGCACCTTCATGCGGTGGAACGGCATCGTCTCGGCGTCGGCGAACTTCAGCTCCAGCGTCTCGCAGCCGGGCAGGGCGCGGATGTGGTCCAGCACCTGGTCGATGGCGTCCGGCGTCCCGGCGATCGTGCCGTTGATCCCCTCGCGGGCCAGCAGCAGCGTGCCCTTGACGCCCAGGCCGCAGCACAGCTTCGACAGCGGCCGCATGACGGTCAGCGGGTCGGCGAAGGTGGTGAACCGATAGAGGGCGGCGACGCGGAAGGTCATGAGGGGCTGATAGGCGCTGGACGCCAAATCCTCAAGGCGGGCTTCTCAAGCGCGACTGGAACTATCGCCGGACGTGGTGGTTAAACCAGCATGAGCATCCTGATCGTCGTCCTCGTCGCCCTCGTCCTGCTTGGCCTGGCGCTCTACGCGGTCCAGCGCAGCCCCATCCCGTCGCCGGTCAACTGGATGATCCAGCTGGTGCTGATCGTGATCGCCATCTGGTTCATCGGGACGCGCGCGGGGTTCTTCCACTAGCTGGACGTTCAGCCCGCCAGCGCCGCCGCGTCCCGCTGGATGCGCGCGACCATGGCCTTCAAGCCGTTCGACCGCTGCGACGACAACGCCTCCGACAGGCCCAGCCGCGCCATGGCGGCGGCGGCGTCGAAGTCGACGATGTCCTTGGCCGGGCGTCCCGAATAGAGCCGCAGCAGGATGGCGATCAGGCCGCTGACGATGTGGGCGTCGCTGTCGCCCCGGAACGTGATCGTGCCGTCGGCCTGGGGCTCGGTCACCAGCCAGACCTGGCTGGCGCAGCCGCGCACCTTGTTGGCCTCGGAATGCTCGGCCTGGCTGAGCGGGGCCAGGTCCTTGCCCAGTTCGATCACGTAGCGATAGCGCTCTTCCCAGTCGCCGAGCAGTTCGAACTCGTCGGCCAGTTCGTCGAGGGCGGCGTCGATGGAGCGTTGCATGGCGCGGGACTTAGTGCGCCGGGGCGAAAAGGGAAAGGCCCCTTAGAACCGGGCCCGTGCCGTCGAGGGGCGCGACGTGGTGTCCGGCAGGGTGACGATGGCGGTGAAGCCATGGCCCGGCGTGGATTTCAGCCGCAGGCCGCCGTCCATCGCCCGGGTCAGCAGGTCGACGATCGGCAGGCCCAGGCCGGCGCCCTCCGACGCGCGGGTCAGGGTGGCCCCGCCCTGTTCGAACGGGCGGATCAGCCGGGGCAGGTCGGCCGGGTCGGCGCCTTCGCCATGGTCGCGGATCTCGATCTCGACCAGCCCGCCGCCCGTCTGCCGGGCCTCGACCACCACCAGCCCGCCCTGCGGCGAGTGGGTCAGGGCGTTCTGCAGCAGGTTGCTCAGGATGGTGCGCAGGCCCCGGCCGTCGGCCCGCAGGCTGGGCAGGGTCCCGGCCTCGGGCACGACGATGCTGACCCCGCGGGCGTTCGCCTCGCCGCGCAGCTGCAGGATCACGTCCTCGACAGCGTCGTCCAGGTTCTCCTCGCCCAGGTCCAGGTCGGTGACGTGGCCTTCCAGGCGGGCGATCTCGACGATCTGGTTGACCAGACGCAGCAGCTTCAGGCCGCTCTCGTGCACCAGGCTGGCGTATTCCTTGTACTGCGGCGCGCCCAGGGGGCCGTAGAGCTCGCAGGACAGGATCTCGGAAAAGCCGATCACCGCGTTCAGGGGGGTGCGCAGTTCGTGGCTGACCATGCGCAGGAACGAGCGCTTCTGGTCGTCCAGCGCCTGCTTGCGCCGCGCGCGCGCCGCCGCCCGCCGGAAGGCGGTGGTCTGAGACATCAGGCCGGTGTCGGCGCCGGCGCTCTCGCGCGGCGTCTCGGCATGGCCCGACGCATCGGTGATCGCCGGTGGCGACATCAGGGACTCCCGGACCTTCTGTCCGTAACTTCGATGGACCAGGATGAACCAAGGCGCTTACGAATCCGTTTCCGTCCACAAGAAGCTCTGGCGTTAACGATCGCCCGCCGATTGTGCGGCCTTGGGCCGGGGGGCTCGCGGCGTTAAGCTTCGACGACGAAGACTCACCGGAAGGGATTCTCGCGGCCTTGCCCATCGACGGCGCCTCGTTCCAGACCGGCCTCGGGCCGGGCCAGGCCTCGTCTCCGACGGGGGCCTTCGGCGCGGCGCATCTGTGGCGGCTGGGCTGGCTGGCGACCGTGATCTTCGCGACCGGCGCGGCGGCCTTCACGCCCGGCGTGGTCGGATTGCCGGTCTGGTTGGCCCTGGCGGCCGGCGCGGTCCCGGCCCTGGCCGCCCTGGCGGTGGGCGATCGACGCGACGAGCGGCTGCAATCCCTGATCCTGGTGCTGTGGGCCACCTGCGGCGCGGGTGCGGCGGTGGTGACTGGCGGCGTCTCCGGCGCGATGAGCGCCTGGATCCTGGCCCCGGTGGCGGCGGCTTCGACCCTGTCCTCCCCGCGACGGCTGGCCGAGGGCGCCAGCCTGGCCCTGATCGGCGGCGCGGTGGCGGCCCTGACCCAGCTGTCGGGCCTGGCGCCGCCCGCGCCCACGGGGCCGCTGGCCTTCGTCCTCGGCTTCCTGTCGGTGGCGACCGTCGGGGTGGGCCTGGCCTCGGGCCTGATCCTCACCCACCGCCGCGCCGGCGAGCGCGACAGCCGTCAGGTCAGCGAGCTGAACACCCTGCAGACCCTGGTCGACGGCGCGCCGCAGCTGCTGCTGGTGGTGGCCAGCGACGGCCGGGTCCGGACCGTGCGCGGGGCCGCGCCGCGCGGCGTGGCGACGGCCAACCTGGCCGACGGCCTGGCCTCCGCCGCCGTGGCCGGCGACCGCCAGAAGGTCAGCGCCGCCTTGGCGACCGCGCTGGACGCCGGCGAGGCCAGCGTCACCTTCGCCCCGCTGCTGGACCCGACCCGCACCGTGTGCCTGGACCTGCGCCAGGTCTCGCCCGACCTGCTGGTGGGCGTGATGCGCGACGCCACGCTGGACAAGGCCCGCGAGACGGCCCTGCGCCAGGCCCGGGCCGAGGCCGAGGGCCTTGCGGCCGGCCGCGCCCGCTTCCTGGCCAATATGAGCCACGAGCTGCGCACGCCGCTGAACGCCATCATGGGCTTCTCCGACATCATGCGCGCCCGGATGTTCGGGCCCCTGACCGACCGCTACGGCGAATATGCCGAACTGATCCACGAAAGCGGCGGCCACCTGCTGGACCTGATCAACGACGTGCTGGACATGTCCAAGATCGAGGCCGAGCGGTTCGAGCTGCAGCGCGGCGAGTTCGACGCCCGCGAGGCGGTGACGGCGGCCATGCGCCTGCTGCGCGTCCAGGCCGACGCGGCCGGGGTTCAACTGCGCGGCGTCCTGCCGCCGGACGAGCTGGAGGTCGACGCCGACCGCCGGGCCCTCAAGCAGATCGTGCTGAACCTGCTGTCCAACGCCCTGAAGTTCACGCCGCGCGGCGGCCAGGTGATCGTGACGGCCGACGGCCACGACGGCGAACTGGAGCTGGTCGTCGCCGACACCGGGGTCGGGATTTCTCCCGAGGACCTCGAGCGCCTGGGCCGTCCCTACGAGCAGGCCGGCGGCGTCGACCAGCGGGCCAAGGGCACGGGCCTGGGCCTGTCGCTGGTGCGGGCCTTCGCCCGGCTGCACGGCGGCGAGATGACCATCGAGAGCCGCCTGGGCGCGGGCACCAGCGTCTCGGTGCGCCTGCCGGTGCTGCTGCGGGCCTCGCGTCCGGCCATGGAGGCCCCGCTGCTGGAGCCGGCGCCCGAACCGCCGGAAGAACCGGAACTGGGCCCGAACGTCGTGAAGTTCGCGCCGCCGAGGTGATCCTCCCCCAAAGGGGGAGGATCTTCGCGAACTACCGCAAAAACGCTCGTCCTGCCGCGAAATCCCCGACCTCCACATAGGCCCGTCGCACCACGTCCACGCCGCTGCGGCTGGTGAACACGAACTCGACGGTCGCGGCTTCGCGCGGGTCCAGGCGGTTCATGGCGTCGGCGGCCTCGCGGGGGAAGCGGAACGACAGGCCCGTCTTGGCGCCGGCCGGCAGCAGGGCGAGGGGCGCCATGTCGCGGGTCTCGGCGGCGAACACCCGGCTGGCGTTGCGCGGCGCGGCGTTGGCGGCCAGGCCCTTGGCGTTGCGGGCGTTCAGGTAGGGCCCCTGGGTGCGCAGGGTGTCGCGCACGACCAGGCGCGCGGCGTAGGGCTGGGCGTCGTCGGCGAAGGTCGCCACCGCCAGCATGTCGTTGGACCGTCCCGACAGGCCGAACACCAGCCGGTCGCGCCCAAACCCCGCCGGCTGCGAAAGCCGCCAGACCGGGATGGTGGCCGACACCGAGCGGTCGGCCTGCCAGGTCGCGCGGTCGCCGGGATAGGTCATCCGCTGCAGGGTCGAATAGCCGTCGAACGCCTGGCGCACGCGGCCGGCGGCGGTCTGCAGGTCGCGGGAGCCGCAGGCTGCGGCGCCGGCCTTCGCCCGGGCCCGCTGCTCTACCGCCTGGACCTGGACCTCGCTGGCGCCCGAGCGCAGGGTCGCGCCGCGCGCCTGGGCGCGGGCGGCGTCCAGGGCCGAGCCGACGGCGGGCCTGAACAGCCGGCAGCGGGCGTCGGCCGAGGTCATCAGCGTGCGTTCGTAGAGCTGGTCGGCGGCCGTGGCGGCATGGGACGCGCTCGACGCGCCGAACCCGGCGGTCATGACAAAAGCCCCTAGCCACCGCGCCATCAAAACCCATAGAGCCTTTCTCCTTCGAACGAGGTTCGAAGGGGACAAAAAGGCTCTACAGTAAGGATCCGAGCGCGCGCTGGCGCGCTTGGGGGTCTTTCTTGACGTCATGATCTCGTATTCTGCGAGAGCGGTTTCAGCAGGCAGCCTTAGGGCGCCGAGGTTGCGGTTCGGTTAGCGATGCTTCTTTCGACGGATATCTGGGTCGGCGCGCTTATCCGCCGCGCGGAGCTGGGCGGGGCCTTCGCCATGGTGGCCCGCAAGGGCGATCCGCGGGCCGGGGCCGTGCTGGTCAAGGCCGTCGACCGCCGCGCCAACACCGCCAGGCTCTACAGCGAGGCCACGCGCGGCGACGGCGAGCGGTTCTGGATGCAGCCGGTCCGTTCGGACTTCGAGCCTGACCTCGACGCCTACGCCGAACGCGCCGCGCGGATCGACCCGGACATCTGGGTGGTCGAGATCGAGGACCGCGAGGGACGGCACTTCCTGACGGAGCCGGTGGAGGGGGAACGGGGCTGACGCCCTGAAACTTCCCGACGACCCACCAGCCGTTGTCATCCCGGAAAGCGCGTAGCGCTTGTCCGGGACCCAGGTGAACCGCACCGCATCAGCCCAGTCCCCTGGGTCCCGGACAGCCTCTGCGAGGCTTCCGGGATGACATCGGATTCAGGCTTTCGACGACTGCCGTAGAAGCGGTTGAACCCCGCTCACTCCCGCCGGAACGTCGCCACCAGGACGTCCCGCCGCGCCGGAGCCCCCGCTTCCAGCGGATGGATCGCCGTCACGCCGTGCATCACGCGGTGGTCGTCGAGGAAGACCGCGTCGCGCGGGCGCTCCAGGGTGAAGGCGCCCAATTGCGCGCCGTCGTTGGCGAAGATGTCTGTGACGCCGCTGGCGACGTTGCGGCGGTCGACCAGCATGACGATCACCCAGTCGACGCCGTCGCGGTGGGCGCCCTCGGGCGTGGGCAGGCCCGTCTCGCCGTCGGCCGCCTCGATGCGGAACTGGTGCAGCTCCACGTGCCAGCTGCGCGGCGGATCGACCGTCAGCGGATGGAACAGCGCCAGCCCCGCGCGAAGCAGGTTCTGCGTCACCGAATGCTGGGCCACCTTGTCGAGCACCGGCTCGAACCAGCGCTGCACCCCGCCGTTCAGGCCGTTGTAGTCGCGGCTCTGGTAGTGCGGCTGGTGCGGCTTGCGGACGATCCCGTCAGAAGAGTCCGGGCCAGGCGAGGCCGAGAAGGCCGCGAACCGCCGCCGGCGATAGCGGCCGCCGTCGGCCATGAAGCGGTCCAGGCCCAGGTCGTTCCAGCTGTCGGCGAAGGCCTTCCAGCCGGCCACGGCGTCGGGGCCGAGCAGGGCGTCGGTTTCGGCGGGGGCGACCCGGCGGAAGCCCGTGTCGTCCAGGGCCGCGGCGATTTCGCGCACCAGCTCGTCGGGCAGGGTCTTGTCAGGGGGAATCAAGCTTTGCCTCCAGCGGAACGAGGTCTCCAGATGGGGCCCCTAGGCCCGCGCGCCAAGCCATGATCGCGTCCCGGAGGTTGCCTGGACGTCTCATATCCCGCCGCGTTAACCGTCCTCCTAAACCGGAGCGAAAGCTCGATGCGGCAGGGTGACGCACGGCTTTCCTTTCGCGCCGATTCCCGTCCGCCGCCGCCAGGCCTCAGCAAGGTTCCGATGCTCTTCCTGCTCAACGACGTCGTTCTCAGCCTCGACGCGGCCGAACTGGCCCCGCCGCTCACCCGCGATCGTTTCGCCAAGGTGTCGCTGAACTACGTCGGCAAGCTGGGCCAGGAACTCTATGCCGCCGAGCCGCTGCTGCATCACAAGGATCTGGAGAAGGCCCAGCGCCTGGCCGCCCTGATCATCGCCAAGGCGCCGGACGTCAACGCGGCCCTGTTCATCGCCCCGTCGCGCGGTTGCCTGGTCGACCAGGTGCAGGTGCGTTACGCCCAGCTGGGCCTGGAGATCATGGGATCGTTGTTCGAGCGCCAGAAGGCCGGCGCCCTGAGCAATGTCGAAGCCGATCGCCAGGTCTGGCGCCGCCTGGCGGCTTGACGGCCACACCGCACGCGCCGAGGCCGGCTTCGACTGGCCGCCTTCGAAAGGCGCCTCCTTTGGGGCCGTGCTCCGGCCCGGAAACCCTGATCGCCTAAAGGAGCAGGTCGATCAGGCCGAACAGCCAGCTCAGCATCATCGCCACGATCACCAGGCCGGCGAACGCGACGCCCAGGCAGAGCGCGTTACCTTGGGGGGTGCAGGCGCCGCGCTTGTGACGCGGCTCGTGGACCATAGCCATTGTCGTTTCCTCTTTCGCGGCGCCCCACTTGCCGGAGGCTGGTCCGCAGTAAGCTCAGCATGACTCTAAAACCCTACACTGACTAGGGTCGTTCCCGCATTTTCGTAGGCCAAGTATGGGGCGTGACGCCGCAGCCGCGGCGCGTCGCCGACAGCTTGGCGGCGCGCCGTTTTCCGCCCTTGCTTCGTCTCTCGCTCGCCGGCATGTTCAACGCGACGTTGTGGGGGAGCGTGAGATGAGCCGGAAGGGCCTCTCGATGGGGCGCAAGGCCCTGATGGGTTTTGCGGCGGCGGCCTTGCTGACGGCCGGGGCGCCGGCCAGGGCGGAATGGCTGCGGGCCGAGAGCGACCACTTCGTGGTCTATGGCCGCAGCGACAGGTCGGTGCGCGAGTACGCGGCCATGCTGGAGGATTTCGACTCCCTGCTGCGCCGGCTGCACGGACGGCCGGAGGACGAGGTCACCCCGCGCAAGCTGCCGGTCTACCTGGTCTCGAACCTCGGGCAGCTGAGGCGCGTGATCCCGAAGGCCAAGGAGGGCATGGCCGGCGTCTATCTGTCGTCCGTGCCCGAGGTGTTCGTGGTGGCGATCCGCGATGGCGACGAATTCGACCAGAACAAAGGCGACGACACGGTGCTGCACGAATATGTGCACCACTTCATGCTGCAGTACTATCCCAGCGCCTATCCGGCCTGGCTGGTCGAGGGCTACGCCGAATATTACATGACCGCCGACCTGGCCAAGACGCGCATGGTGGTGGGCGGGGTGAACCGCGGCCGGGCCTACAGCCTGACCCAGCCGGGCGGCTGGATCCCCATGGAGGACCTGCTGAGCAAGCGTCCTGGCGCCCTGAAGGAGCGCGACGTCTACGCCTACTACGCCCAGGCCTGGCTGCTGACCCACTACATCCTGTCGGACCCGGCGCGGCACAAGCTGCTGAGCCGCTATCTCGAGCTCGTACGCGACGGCAACGATCCGGTGAAGGCGTGGGCGAAGATCTATGGCGACGATCCCGAGGGCCTGCGCCGCAAGCTGCAGACCTACATGAACCGGCCGATCCCGGCCGGGGCGCTGCCGCGGACGGGCTCCGCGGATCCCGTGATGACCGTGACCCACCTGCCGCCGGGCGCCGACGACCTGATCCTGGAGGGCCAGCGCCTGAAGCTGGGCGTGGCCAAGGACGACCGAGCCGAGACCCTGGCCGACATCCGCGCCGCCGCGGCCAAGCGGCCGAAAGAGCGCTTCAGCCAACTGATCCTGGCCAAGGCCGAGACGACGTTCGGCGACCGCAAGGCGGGCGAGGCGATCCTCGAGGAACTGCTGGCCGCCGATCCCAAGGACGAGGACGCGCTGGTGGCGCTTGGCGAAAGCCGTCTGGCCGCGGCTCCGGACGACCCGGCCCAGCGCGCCGCCGCCTTCACCCAGGCCGGCAAGCTGTTCGCCCGGGCCTTCAAGGTCAATCCGGACAACCCCGAGACCCTGCACGGCTATGCCGAGGCCCACGGCCTGGAGCCGCTGACCGACGCCATGGTCGATATCCGCGTCCGGGCGGTGGTGCTGGCGCCGCAGGTGGGCCACCTGCGCCTCGACGCGGCCAGGGCCCTGATCCAGATCAAGGACCTGGACCTGGCCCGCACCCTGCTCAATCCGCTGGCCAGCAGTCCGCACGGCGGCGGCGAGGTCGAGGCGGCCCAGGCCATGCTCAAGGACATCGAGGCCAAGGCCGGCCCGGGCGACAAGGCGTCCGACGGGGCCAAGTCCACCGACAAGGCGTCGGCAGAGGGTGACAAGGCGGCCTCGGGGAGCTAACCCCCGGGGATGAGCACCTCCCTCGCCCTCGAGGCCGCGCGTCGGCGCACCTTCGCGATCATCAGCCACCCCGACGCCGGCAAGACCACCCTGACCGAGAACCTGCTGCTGGCCGGCGGGGCGATCCGCGCGGCCGGCGCGGTGCGGGCCCGCGGCCAGGCCCGCCGCACCCAGTCCGACTGGATGAAGATCGAGCGCGAGCGCGGCATCTCGGTCAGCGCCAGCGTCATGACCTTCGACCACGACGGCCTGATGTTCAACCTGCTGGACACCCCGGGCCACGAGGACTTCTCCGAAGACACCTACCGCACCCTGACGGCCGCCGACGCCGCGATCATGGTGCTGGACGCCGCCAAGGGCATCGAACCCCAGACCCTGAAGCTGTTCGAGGTCTGCCGCCTGCGCGACATCCCGATCATCACCTTCATCAACAAGATGGACCGCGAGGCCCAGGACCCGTTCGAGCTGCTGGACGAGGTGTCCTCGAAGCTGGCCCTGGACCCGGCGCCGCTCTACTGGCCGGCGGGCTCGGGCGGACGGTTCAAGGGCATGCTCGACCTGCGCGGCCAGAAATTCATTCCCTACGCCAAGAAGAGCTCGACCGACGAGGAAGGCCATCCCGACCCGGTGGCCCTGAAGTCGAACGCGGTGGTGCAGTACCTCGACCCCGAGGAGCTGGCCGAGGTGGAAGAGGGGGCCATGCTGGTGTCCGAGGCCGCCAAGCCGTTCGACGTGCAGTCGTTCCTGGAAGGCCACATGACGCCGGTGTTCTTCGGTTCGGCCCTGCGCCACTTCGGCGTCAACGAACTGCTGGCCGGCATCGGCGCCTACGCCCCGCCGCCGCACCCGGCCAAGGTCAGCAAGGCCGGGGTCGACACCCACGTGGCGCCCGGCGACAGCGAGGTCTCGGGCTTCGTGTTCAAGGTCCAGGCCAACATGGACCCCAACCACCGCGACCGCATCGCCTTCCTGCGCCTGACCAGCGGCCGCTTCACCCGCGGCATGAAGCTCAAGGCCCAGAACACCGGCAAGGCGATGAGCGTCAACGCCCCGATCATGTTCTTCGCGTCGGACCGCGAACTGGCCGAGGACGCCTTCGCCGGCGACGTGATCGGCATTCCCAACCACGGGGTGCTGCGGGTCGGCGACAGCCTGTCGGAGACCGGGACCCTGCGCTTCGCCGGCCTGCCCAACTTCGCCCCGGAGATCCTGCGCCGCGTGCGGGTCAAGGATCCGCTGAAGGCCAAGCACCTGAAGAAGGCGTTGGAGGGCCTGGCCGAGGAGGGCGTGACCCAGCTGTTCCGGCCGATGATCGGCAGCTCCGACTTCATCGTCGGCGCCGTCGGCCAGCTGCAGTTCGAGGTCATGGCCGACCGCCTGGCCAACGAATACGCCCTGGACTGCATCTTCGAGGCCGCCCCCTACGCCGAGGCCCGCTGGGTCAACGGCGAGCGCGCCGACGTCGAGGACTTCACCAACAAGCACCGCTCGGCCATGGCCCACGACATCGACGAGCAGCCGGTGTTCCTGGGCAAGTCTTCGTGGGAGATCGGCTATGTCGCCGAGCGCTATCCGAAGGTGCGGTTCGAGCGGACCAAGGAGCGGGGTTAGGGCGGTTCGCCAGATCGGCGGCGTGAGGCGCTGTCACGATCATCGTCGCGAACCTTCTCCAGAAGGCTTTCGATGAAATCGAGGACGACCTTTCGGCGAACCACAAGCGCCTGAGGTTCATATCCAGAATGGCTTCCACTCAGCCTTCTGGCTGGGGCGGTCGGAATACAGGGTGCGCGCTTCGCTCAGGTCATCAAGCGTCCGGTTGTCGACATGGGCGCATGCGGCCTCCATCGCCGCATCCCGGCCGGCCGTCCAGTCCGCGAATCGGAGCGGGACCAGGACGTCGGGCATGGTCCAGATGCGCTTGTCCAAGGGGTCGGAGTCGAACCAGGGGAGGGTCGAGACATAGGCCGGGAACCCGTCGGCCTGGAACGGCATGGCGTCGCCGTAGTGGTTGGGCGCGCCGCCGCTGGGTTCGCCCACGAATACCGCCCAGGTCTCCCGCTCTATCCGCGAGGTCAGGTTCTGGGCTGCGGAAAAGGTCTTCCCGCTGGTGAGCACGTAAAGGCCGCCGGGCCGGTTGAACCGGGACCGCTCGAGGCGCCGCCTCAGGCCCTCGCCCATGAAATTGTTGCCGCCGTCGTTACGGCGCAGGTCCAGAACGACACGTTCGATCTCAGGGGTTTCCATCGCCGCAAAGGCGTCGCGCACGAAAGCCAGGATCGAGTCGCGCTTGTCGCTCAGGCGATCGAAGGCGATGACCAGCACCTTGCCGTCTGCATGGACGAAGTTGGCCTGGGCGCCCGGCCGCCAGGCCTCGACCGGCCAGAGCTTGCGTGAAAGCGCGACCAGCGCATCGCCGCCATCCGGACGCGGCGTCAGCGCGACCTTGACGACTGACCCCTCGACCTCCGCTTCGAGGGTGACCGGCGCTGACACAGCTGCCGGCCCGGCCAGTCGCGCCCCGCGCAGGACCGCGGGCTTCAGGGCGAGGCCGGCGTGGTGATAGGCCCCGGCGGCGTTGTTGGCGGGCCATACGGCTGCGAAGGCGCGCAGGACCTGCTCGACGGCGACCCCGTCGACCCGCACGATCCGGCCGCCCAGCAACGCCGCGCCCTCCGCCTTGGCGGCGGTGACGTAAAGGCCGTCGAAAAAGGGGCTGGCTGTGATCGGCAGGTCGAGGTCGAAGCCTGGGAGCTTGATCATATGCGTGTAGATGGTCGTGTGTCCGTCGCGGAACCAAGCCAACCGAGCCACGAGGCCCATGACCCAGGCCTCCGTCGTCAGGCCATCGGCTTCGGCCGCGAGCCTGTCCCAACCCGACCGCCACGCCGGATCCGCGGCGGCTTCCCACCCGCGCGGGTGGGTCGTCTCGGCGTATTTTTGCAAGCGACGAGCCTCCGCGCGGCGGAGTGCGGGGACCGGGGCCGCCGCCAGCGCTGCCGGAGCCGGAGCCGCCAGGCCGCCGGATAGCAGAAGGGAGAAATTACGCCGTGTGATCATTTGATCAGTCTATGCATGAGCGGCTTTGGCGCGGTACTTAAGGTTCGTTAACGATCGGAAACCACCCTGGGGACGGGCGATCCGGGGCCTTCCTTGATCTCGCCCCAGCCCTGTCGTTCAATCCTGCGCGCCTCCAGGGCTACGGCGGCTTGAGCAAACGCCCTCACCGACGCAAAGGATCGGCTTCCAGGGCCTTCAGGCGGTCATAGACATGGCTGATCTCGACGTGCTCCCGCTCGGCCTCCATGGCCCAGACCCGGGCGGCGACCTGCCTGGCCTTGGCCAGGTCGGACGCCTCGCCGCCCTTGCGCGCGTATCTGTCGAGCCAGGACGCGGCCTCGACCGTCCATAGCTTGGCCTTTTCGTGCTGGGTGGCGCGGAGCGTGCGATCCTCCAGCGTCTCGTGGACGGTCTGGATCGCCGCGACCGGATGGCCCGTCGCGCGCAGGTGGGCAGCCAGGGCCACGGCGATGTCGCCCCACGGCTCGTCCCGGGACGAGGCCAGCCGTCGCCAAACCTTGGCGACCTCGACGGCCTGGTGATGGAGATCGTTGCGCTTGAGGGCGAAGAACTGTCGTTCGCGGGTCTGCTTGTCCGGCAGGAGGTCCTGCCGCCGCGCCATCTCGGCGGCGTGCAGCGTCGGGACGTCCGACGACGACACGCTGAACGGATAGCCGGGGCCGAGGTCCCGCCTCATCTCGGCCTCCCGACGCTCATGCGGCGCCACGAGCGCCTCGATGGCGGCGATCAGGGGGCTGTCGTCTGGGACGTGCAGCCGGCCATTCCGGACCAAGCCCAACGGCACCCGCACCACGCCGTCAGGGCCGTCGCAAATGAGCGACAGGTTCGGCGCCACGCCGGTGATCGACAGCAGCTCCTCGTGCTGGCCGTCGTCATAGTCGCAGCCGACCAGCAAGGCGTGGTCGGAGGACTCCGCCTTGAGCCAGCGCTGGACGAGGTCACCTGCGATTTCCCGGTTCATGGCTGGTCCTCGGAAAGCATGGGCTCGGGATCGGGCGAGAGTTTCAGGAACCCCGCCAGTCGCCCGCTCCTGTCGTCCTGCAGCGCGATCTTCAGTACGCAGTAGGCGCGACCGAGCGGCAGGCGGAACAGCACCGATTCCAGCGCCTGCTCCTGGGTCAGCGCGGCCACGCTGTCGAAGATCGCGATGTAGCGCAGCGCCTGGTGTTTCAGCCGCTTGCCCGCCTCGCCGTCGAAGGCCTCGATGATGCGCCGGGGCTGGATGATCAACTGAGCGAAGGCGGTCCGGTCGCCGGCGTCATAGGCCCTCTGGTAGACTTCCAGCTTGCCCTGGCCGCCGCCCTTCTTCTCCTCCACGACGAGCCGCGCGGTGATGGCGATCGTGCGCGCCTGGGCCCCCAGGTCGCCGCGCGCCAGGTCATAGGCGTTGAGCAGTTCCTGGCTGCGCGCCTGCCGCGCCTGGATGTTGGCGGCATAGGCGATGAAGGCCAGGGCGGCCGCGCTGGCGACCGCGCCGAGGAACTCCGCCAGGTGCTCGCCCATCCAGTCGTCCTTGGACGCGGCCGATTTCCAGGCCACGAAAACCAGGGCTGCGACAGCGATGGCGACAAGGCCTAGGCGCCAGACCAGGGGCAGTTCACGCATACACGGACTCTCGCGCTCGTCGCGCCCCCGTGGCCAACGCCATTCAAGCGTGGCGAGACACCCCCGGGGTCGCGGATCTTCCCAATGCACCTCATGATGTAGGGCGGGTCAAGAGCGACACCCTGGGGCGACCTGGGAAGTCCGCCTTCATAGCCAAGGCGCCTTGCGTCACTCCGTCCAGAAGGTCGTAGGCCCGCTTCAGAGCACCGCGTAGTAGTCCAATGCCGCTTGCTCCACGCCGCGGGCCGGCTCGGCCATCGCCACAGCCTTGCTGTCCATCACCGTCTTGAACGCCGTCTTGAACTTGGCCATCTCCTCTGGCGTGCCGACCGAGACCCGCACGGCGTTGGGCCAGATCGGCCAGGTGCGGCCGATATAGACGTTCTGGGCCTTCATGGCGGCGATCACCGACTTGCCGTCGCGGCCGGTGTCGATCATGAAGCAGTTGGTCTCGGGCGCGCCGATGACCTTGTAATTGTTGGCCTTCAGCCAGGCCAGGGTGTCGCGGCGGGTGTCGCCGATGATCTTCTTGCGGGTCGGGACCAGGGTCGGGTCCTCCAGCGAGGCGCGGGCCGCGGCCGAGCCGGTGATCGGCATGGCGTTCTGGCCGAACGGCGCCAGCTTGGCCAGCAGGTCGGGCCGTCCGACCGCGAAGCCGCAGCGGATGCCGGCCATGCCGTAGATCTTCGAGAAGGTCCGCAGGACGATCAGGTCCTTGCCGGCCGCCACCATGTCCAGCACGTCGCCGGCGTCGGACAGGTGGATATAGGCCTCGTCGACCAGCAGGATCGAGCCGGCCGGTTTGTTGTCCAGCGCCCAGACGATGTCCTGCTTGGCGGTGGTGGTGCCGGTCGGGTTGTTGGGGTTGCAGATATAGATCACCCCCGCCTGCGGGTCGGCGGCGACCATGGCCTTGACGTCGTGGCCGTAGTCGGCGGCCAGCGGCACCTTGACCACCTTGGCCTGGCTGGTCATCGCCGCCCGCATCCCGGCCTCGTAGGAGGGGTCGGCGGTGACGAAGCTGCGGGTCGGCGAGGTGAAGGCCAGCACCGCATAGTGCAGCGGCTCGGACGACCCGGCATAGACGGCGATGTGGTCTTCCTTCAGGCCGTGCTGGGCCGCGAAGGTCGAGACCAGCATGGCGGTCTCGCCGTTGAGGTCGTAGCGGCCGCCCAGCGGGGCGACGCGGACAATGGCGTCGCAGGCGGCCTTGGACGGACCCAGCGGGTTCTCATTGGCGTTGATCAGCACCGCGCCGGGCGGCGGGGCGTTGGGGCTTTGACCGTGCAGGGCCATGCCCGAGGGCGGGGCGGCGCCCGTCTGGGGGGAGCTGGTCTGGGCGGCCTGGGCCAGGTGGGCCTCGGTCAGGATCGGCGTCGCGGCGGCCAGGGCGGCGGCCCGTAGAAACGATCGGCGGCCCATGGCCAGCCTGTCCGACTTTTGCGTGTCCATCGTCATCCCCACTCGGGCCCATCCCACGCCGGCCCTTCGACGGGCTCGGCGGAGCCAAGGACAAGCCCTACGCCGCCGGGGCGCAAGGCGTTGCGCGGCTGAAAAGGCCAACCGGCCGCGCCTGCCCACGCCGAGAGCAGGCCTGCCTCGCGGTGGCCAGCCTCGCTGGCGGCGAGCGCCCTTGTCATTCCGGCGCGGCCGCGAAATGAGTGTCCCCTCGTCGATTCCGGAGCTTGCCCATGTCCGCCACGTCCCTCGCCATCGGCTTGGTCGCCCACGACGACAAGAAAGCGGCCCTGGTCGACTGGGCCGTGGCGCACCAGGCGTTCCTGTCCCGGCACAGGCTCTACGCCACCGGCACCACGGGCGGGCGGATCCTGGACGCCCTGCCGGACCTCGACCTGACCCGCCTGAAGAGCGGCCCGCTGGGCGGCGACCAGCAGCTGGGCGCGCTGCTGGCCGAGGGGCTGCTGGACATGCTGGTGTTCTTCGTCGACCCGCTGTCGCCCCAACCGCACGACGTCGACGTCAAGGCGCTGATCCGCATGGCGACGCTGGCCGACGTGCCCTTCGCCTGCAACCCGGCCACCGCCGACCTGATCGTGGCCGGGCGGTGAGCTTCACGGCGATGTGAGCCGCGACGGGAGGCTTCGCAGGTTGCGAGCAATCTAAGGGTGTGTAGCGTGAGTGGTTCGCGGAGGACTGTTCATGAAGACCCTGATGACCAAGCTGCTCGCCGGCGCGCTGGTGACCGCCTCGCTATTCGCCTGGGCCGAGCCGGCCTCGGCGCGGCGCGTCTTCGCCGTTCAGGCCCAATACTATTCCGGGCCGGACTACAATCAGCTGGTCGGCGAGGTTTATCGCGACTGCGACGGCAATGGGTCGCAGTGGGGCGTGCGCACGCCCTACGTGATCCGCGAGACCACGGCCTGTCCCTAGACGCGCGCCTCTAGCCCGGAAACTTCAGCAGGTTCGGCCTTGGGATCGCGGCCTTGAACGTGCCGCGGGTCTTGGCGGTGTCGAGGCCGAAGTCGGCCCAGGCCTTGAGGAAACCGGCGGCGGGAGCCGTGTCCGGCAAGGGCGACAGGGTCAGCAGCGGACGGGCGGCCAACAGCTTGCGGGCGGCGGTCCAGGCTTCGGGCTCGGCCATGGCGTAGGCCCCGTCGCTGGCCACCAGTTCGGCGGCCAGGACCGGATCGGCGAAGTGCAGGGTCACGGCCGCGTCGGCCGGCAGGCCGGGCAGGGCCGCCAGCGCTTCGATCACCGCGGTCAGCGCCATCCTGGCCCCGCCGACCCGCCGCTCGCCCCCGGCCGCCCCGGCCAGGGTCCCGTCGGCGTTGCGGCGCACATGGGCCCAGCCGCCATAGCCGGGATCGGGTTTGCAGAGCGAGGCGGTCCAGAGGACGACGGAGGCGGTCATGGCCCCTGTTTAGAGACGGGGTCGAAGGCTGGCCAGAGGGGAGGGCGGGCGTCGTGACGAACGGCGTTTGGCGAGGCATGCTCCGCGCCGAAGTCCCTTCCCGTCGCCGAGTCGGAGCGCGCCATGCTGGATCTCGTCCTCGCCGTCCTGCACCACCTGCTGATCCTGTCGATGGCTGGCTTGCTGGCCGTCGAGCTGGCCCTGGTCCGCCCAGGCGTCGGCGGCGCGAGCCTGAAGACCCTGGCCGTGATCGATGTAGGCTATGGGACGACGGCGACCTTGATCGTGGTGGTCGGCGCCGGCCGGGTGTTCTTCGGCGCCAAGGGCTCGGCCTTCTATCTGGAGAACCCGGTGTTCTGGGCCAAGATCACCGCCTTCGTGGTGGTGGGTCTGCTCTCGGCCTGGCCGACCGTGACGATCCTGAAATGGCGCAAGCAGGCCACGGCCGACCTGGCCTTCGCGCCCTCCACCGGCGAGGTGGCGAGGATCCGCCGGATGATGGGTCTGGAGCTGGCCGTCTTCGCCCTGATCCCGATCTTCGCCGCCGCCATGGCGCGCGGCTACGGCCTCTAAAGCCTCGCGAGCCGGCTGTCGGGCGTGCGCTGGGAAGCGCCGCCAGAACAGAAGGTAAACCCGATCTTAAAATCTATGGTTAACGTCATTTTCATTTCAGTGAACAATGTTCTAACCTCTGCGGCCGCCCGCATGGTCCAATAAGGATCCATTAAGCAAGAAGTGTGCCAATCCGGCCCAAAAACAGGGGTTTTGGCGCTATTGAGGAACGAAGTGTAAACGCGCTGCAAATATTTATGGTTAACGCCACCTTAAGCTTCGTTAACCACTTGTTAAACGCGTTGGCTCCGGCTTTGCTACGAGGGCGTTGAACCCTTGCCGGACGTCCCGGCCCGGGACGTTCCGTGTCCGGAGTACGCAGCGATGTTCGATTTCGGTCGTGACCTGAAGAGGCTCTTTGGAGTCGACGCCGGGGCTCCCGCGCGGGCCGCGGCGCATCGCGACGGATTGACCGGCGGCGACACCTCGCTGCTGGAACTGCTGGACCTGCGCCTGCTGGTCAACGAGGCCCGCTCGGCCGATGTCGCCGCCGGCCGGATCGGGGCCAAGGACCGCGGTCACCGCCTGCTGGAAGCCGCCGTCGTCTGGCGCGAGCTGGCCCGCCGCTCGGGCGACGCCGCCGCTCTGCGCAAGGGCGCGGCCCAGGCCGAGGCCGCCGCCAAGCTCTTCGAAGCCGAACACAAGCTGGAATGCCTGGCCGCCGCCCGCTGCGAACAGGCGACCCTGGCGGTGCTGGGCGCCGACCTGTTCGGCGACGAGGGCCTGCACGCCGCCGCCGGCGCCACCCTGACCCTGGCCAAGACCGCGCCGGGCCACCGCTGCGCCATGGTCGAGGCCCTGCTGGCCGGACTGGAAGGGCGCGTGGCCCTGGGCGCAAACGACCTGGACCGCGCCCTGGCCGCCGCCGAGGCCTTCGAGGCCCCGCTGCGGGGACTGTCGGCCGCGCGCCGCGTCAAGGGCGGGGCCTCGCGCCTGCTGCTGGCTGACCAGCGCGCCGCTCGCGTGGAACTGCTGCTGTCCTGCGCGGCCCGGCTGAAGGACCGCGCTCTGACCGAGGTGGCCCTGGCCGAGGCCAAGGAGGCCGAGTCGGGCCTGGATCCCGACTTCGAACCCCTGGCCTGGTCGCGGCTGGAGTCGCTGCGCGGGACCGCCCTGGTGCAGCTGGGCGAACTGGACGGCGAGATCAACTTCATCGCCGACGGGGTCGAGGCCCTGGCCCAGGCGCTGGAACCGGTCACCGCCGACCACAGCCCGATGGACTGGGCCCGGGCCCAGGCCGCTCTCGGCGCCGGCCTGCAGGCCATGGGCGAGGCCACGACCTCGGAGCGCTGCTTCGAGCGGGCGGTCACCTGCTACGACCGCGCCTCGCACATCCTTAAGACCCAGCCGGCCCTGGCCCTTCGCGCCGTGGTCGCCAACAACCGCGCCCTCAGCCTGGCCCGCTGCGCCGAGCTGACCGCTGACCTGGCCGTGCTGGACGCCGCCGAGATGGCCTTCAAGGCCGAACTGGCCGCGACCCCGGGCGCCCGCGACCCGGCCGCCTGGGCGGTGATCCAGATGAACCTGGCCCGGCTCTACGAGGCGCGGGTCGACATCACCGGCCGCGACGACGGCCGCCTGGATCGGGCCGCCACGGCCCTGGCCAGCGCCTTCGACATCTTCGCCGAACTGGGCCTGCGGTCGCTGACCGATCTGGCGGCCCAGGGGTTGCAAAGGGTCAAGCAGGCGCACGCCGCCTGACCCAGAATGAAACCGGACGGTCCCGAACGGGCCGGACCCTAAGACCAGTAGGGAAGACCCAGTGATCGCTTCGTTGCTCGCCGCCGCCGCTGTCTCGATCGTTCCGACCCCGATCGCCCAACCGGCCGTCACCCAAGTTAATAACGTCCAGCCGCAGATCGCCGAGGCGCTTCTCAGCTGCATGGTCAAGCGCGACGGCGGCCTGACGGATTGCTCGGTGCAGAGCGAGTTTCCGGCCGAGATGGGCGTGGGCAAGGCGGCCCTGACCATGGCGTCCCAGTTCCAGGTCGACCTGATGGGCCCCGACGGTAAGAGCCGCGCCGGCTCGTTCATCGACGTCCCGGTCCGCATCCGCATCCGCTAGAGCATCGCGCGGAAAAGTGGATGCCGGTTTTTCCGCAAAAGCGATGCGAAAAAAAATCTAGAGCAAGCCGTGCGATTCCTACATCGCGCGGCTTGCTCTAGCCAAGGCTCGACCCGAAGCGCGACGCGGCCTAGCTTGGCGGCGCGGTGTTTCGGGGGCGACATGGGCGAGAGTTTCAAGGACGTGGACGTCTCGCGGGCGCTCTACCTCGTCCTCTATCTGTTCATCGTCATCATGGGGCTGCGCGGCCTGCCGTCGGCGATCCGTCGCCGGATCGAGCCGCCGCGCTGCGAGACCTGCGAGACACCGGTCGACACGAACGCAGCGCCGCTCGGCCCATGGGGCGGCTGGACCTGCGGCGCCTGCGGCGGCCCGATCGAACCGACACGCGAACCCGAACCACGACCCGGCCTGAGGGGCTGGGTGGACCAGTATCCCTGGGCGGTGCATGGCGCGGTCTGGGGCCTGCTCGTCTGGGTCCTGCTGACTGGCCGGGACCTGTGGATGCACGAACCGATCCCGAGTTGGCCGACCCTGCCGCTGACGGTCGCTGGCGGCCTCGGCGTCGGCTGGCTGCTGACCCTGATGCACCGTCGGCGCGGCTAGGCGCTCGCCGCAAGCCGGGCGTCACCAGTTTGGCGGCGGACGATCGTCAATCGGCGCGGGCGGGGGATCGTAGCGGTCGTCATAACGCTGCTCGTCATAGCGGTCGCGTTCGCGGGCGTCGTCCCAGCGCCGACGGTCGCGCTGATCCTGGTCCCAGGCCGCGCGGCGCTCGCGTTCGCGCCGGGCCTGCCGTTCCTCCTCCCACCGCTGCTGGGCGAGTTCGTCGCCGCTTTCGGCGCGGTCGCGGTCCCACCGGTCCTCGGTTGGCTCGGTCGACGGCGCGAGATCTTCCTCTTCGTCCGGCTGCGCGACCTGGGCCGGCGCCGGGCGCACGAGAGGCGGAGCGGGCGCAGGTGTCCCGGCGAACAGCGCCTCGCGACCCTTGGCCATGGCCTGGGCCGCCTCCGGCAGGCCCACGTCCAGTGGACCGGCGCGAGCGACCGACGTCTTGGGCGGCTCGACCACGCGGATGCGCAGGCCGTCGTCGCCGGCCGCCTCGGCCGGCGGATCCGGACGTGTCAGGGCGGGCCAGACGGCCATCCCCAGGGCGACCGTCGTCACGGTCGCGGCCACGGCGACGCTGGCGGCCAGAGCGGTCTTGTTCTTGGGCAGGTCCACTAGGGCGCTCCGGAAACGGAAGGCCCCTCGACGGAAAGGGAACGGGCGCCGGGCGGCGACAGTTCCGCGCGGGCCTCGGCGGCGCCTTAAGCCGCCGCCACGTCGCCCGTCGTGCGGCGCATGCGCCAGAAGCGGATGGTGCGCAGGGCCGCGTCGCGGGGCAGGGCGGCGTAGAGCTCGCCATAGGCCTTGGCCTTGCCCATGGCGTTGTCGCTGGGGTCGAGGATCAGCAGGGCGAAGGTCAGGAACAGGGCGCGGTCGAAGTCGGCCGCCTTGCAGACCACCGACAGGGCGTCCAGCTCGCGGCGCTCGATGATCTTGCGGGCGGTGTGGAAGTCGATGTCGGCCAGCTCGGCCAGGGCGACCAGGAAGATCGTGGTGCGGTTGGCGCGCAGCATGCCGACCAGGGCCTGGGGCGTGATGGCGCCGCGAGCCTTCAGGGCGACGATCTCCTTGACCGCCGCGTCGTAGTCGGCTGGCAGGGCGCCGTCGCTGGCGGCGACGCGGTTGCGGCCGGCCTTGAGCGCCGCGTCCAGGATGGCCGGATCGACATTGGCGTTGCGCTCCATGATCCGGTCGCGCAGGCGCGCCTCGGCCACGAAGTACATCTCGTTGAGCAGGTCCATCGGCAGGGCCTGGCGGTCGATCACCGCCTCATGCAGCTCAGGATTGGCCGCCGCGCGGTCGACCGCCGCCTCGTGGGCTTGGCGCGACAGCACCGCGCCCTCGTTGCGCAGCAGCACGCCCAGGGTGGTGTCGTCGCCACGCTGGACGATGGCGTCGGACACCAGGCTGGGCACGACCGGACGCTGCGAGATGGCCCGCAGGTGGTCCTGGCCCTGGGTGCGGGCCACGTGCAGCAGGTCAGCCTCGCTGAGCTGGGGCGCGCCTTGCAGGATCGGGCGGGCGACGGCGATGCTGTCGCTGGCCAGGGTCCGGGTCAGGGATGGCGGCGGGGCGGCGCTCGCGCCCAGGCGCTCGGCCAGCTCGATGCGCACGGCCTCTTCCATCTCGCCGGCCAGCTGGCCCATCACGTCGTCGAACAGGCCCAGCTCGACGTCGCCGTGGCCCTCGACGGTGAAGAACAGGTCGGTGACGCCGCGCAGCAGCTCGCGACGGCGCGAGCTGGACGGCTCATCGGCCAGGGCGATGAGGTCGTGGAGACGCGACTGGATCAAAGGCCTTCGTTCCGGGTCTTGGCGCGACGGGTCGCGCTGTCGTCATCGTCGTCGCCGCGCGCGCCGGCCGCCAGCCAGTCGGCCGAGCCGTGCGCCGGCGCGGCGTCCTCGGCTGGCGCGGACGCTGCGTCGGTGGTGATCAGCACCTGACGGTCGGGACCGGCGGGCGGGATCGGGTCGGGGGTCAGGCCGGACTCGCGGGCCACCGAATAGAAGCGGGCGCCGGTCACGCCGGGGCTGGCGGCGGCCATCTGGCGGGGCGGCGGAGGCGCCGCCGCCGGAGCCGGTGCGGGCGTGGCCGCCTGAACGCGAGCCGGCGCGGCTGTTGGGGTTGGAGCCGGAGCGGAAGCGGCGGTCGCCATGCGGACGCTGCGATAGCCCGACCAGTCCCTGGCGGGGCCGGGGGTCGCGGCGGCGACCGGCGCCGGGCGCGGCGGGGCGTAGAGGCTGGTCGGCAGGGGCTTGGCGCGGGCGGCGGGCGCAGGCGGCGGCGCCGGCACCGGCGTGTAGGCGACGGGCGCGACAGGCCTGGGCGGCGCGGGCGGCGCATTGTAACCGGCCCAGGCCGCGACTGGCGCGGGTTGGGCGGGCGCGGACGCGACGGGAATGGAAGCGGCGACATCGGCCGAAGGCTGGCGCTTGTTGGCCCAGCTCAGCATAGGACCGTCGTAACGCACGACGGGGGTGGCCGCCGCGATGGCGGGGGCCTGGCGAGGCGTGGTCGGACCGTAGCGGCTCTCGCGCGCCCCCTCGGCATGGGCGGGCGCGGCGACGCAGAACAGCACGGGCAGGAGCAGGGCGAGACGCATGAACCGGTCCGACAGTGCGCGGGATCGGTACGATTGATAGACGTCGGGACTTAATCTTGACCTAACGCCGTCGGCTCTCGCCGGAAGATTGTGGGTTTTATGTCGAGTTTTCGACATGGGTCCGCGGCTCAGCGGCCGCGCCACCAGGCCAGCAGGCGGCGTTCGGCCAGGCTCAGCACGCCGTGCAGGGCCACGCCCAGCACAGCCAGCACCGCCAAGGCGGCGAACACCCGCGCGGTCTGCAGGCGGTTCGAAGCCTCCAGGATCCGCCAGGCCAGGCCCTGGTTTCCGCCGGATCCGGCCACGAATTCGGCCACCACCGCCCCGACCACGGCCAGGCCGGCCGCCACCTTGTGGCCCTCGAGCAGGGCCGGCACGGCCGAGGGGAGGCGCAGCCGCCACAGCCGCTGGGTGCGACGGGCGCCATAGAGATCGAACAGCCGCGCCAGGTCCGGATCGACCGCCTTGAGGCCGGTCAGGACGCCCGAGAAGATCGGGAAGAACGCCGCCACCGCGGCCAGGGCGACCACGGCGCGCTGCGGATGCTCGATGCCGGCCCAGATGGTCATCAGCGGTCCGATGGCCACCAACGGCGTGACCTGCAAGGTCACGGCGACCGGGCGCACGGCGTCCTCGACCGTGGGGTTCAGGCTGACCGCCAACGCCAGGCCGCAGGCCAGGACGCTGGCCAGGGCCAGGCCGACCAGGGCGGTCGACAGGGTGTTCCAGGCGCTGGCCAGCAGCAGCGGCCAGCCCTCGGCCAGGGCCGTCCCGATCGCCGAGGGGGCGGGCAGCAGATAGACGGGGAGGGCCAGCAAACGGCAGGCGGCTTCCCAGAGGGCCAGCAGCAGGACGATCAGGATCAAGGGGGCGAGGAGGCGGGTCATCCGCGACAGACCCTCCCCCTGTGGGGGAGGCGGCCCGAACGGGCCGGAGGGGGGAGTGATCTCGCGTCAGGCGTATCCCCCCACCGATCGCTGCGCGATCGCCTCCCCCACGGGGGCAGGGCTATCGCATATGAAGAACGAAAGGTGGACGGCCTGAGCCGTGCGTCCAATCGAGACCAAAAAGGCAGGCTCGTGAGTCTGTTTGGATTCGTTTTGTTCGCCTTTTGGTAGAGCTTGCCTCGATCCAACGCGGGCTCTCGATAGGACGAATCCATATGCGATACCCCTGCCCACGGGGGGAGGGCCTCTTCGAGCCAGGCGCTCATGCCGCGACCCTCTCCGCCAGCAGCCGCGACACCTGCTCCGCCGTCTCGCGGAACGCGGCGGTGGTGCGAAAGCCCGGCGGGCGCGCGACGGGGCCCTCGACCGCCACTTCGCCGATGATGCGGCCCGGTCCGGCGCTCATCACCACCACCCGGCGGGCCATGTAGACGGCCTCCTCGACATTGTGGGTGACGAAGACCACGGCCGGCGCCAACTCGGCGGCCAGCACCAGGACGTCGTCGGCCAGGGCGCGGCGGGTGATCTCGTCCAGGGCCGCGAACGGTTCGTCCAGCAGCAGCAGGCGCGGGCGGGTGACGAGGGCGCGGGCCAGGGACGCGCGCATGGCCATGCCGCCCGACAGCTGGGCGGGCCGGGCGTTCTCCGCCCCCTTCAGCCCGACCTTGGCCAGGGCGTCGACCGCCTGGGCGCGGGCGTCGGTCCTGGGCGTCCCGGCCAGTTCCAGCGGCAGGGCGACATTGGCCGCCGCGCTCATCCAGGGGGCCAGGGTCGGGGCCTGGAACACCACCGAGGTCTGGCCCTTGCCGGCCGCGCGGGTCACGGTCCCGCGGGTGGGGGCCTCCAGCCCAGCCAGCAGCCGCAGGGCCGTGGACTTGCCGCAGCCCGACGGCCCGACCAGGGCGACGATCTCGCCGGGGCTCAGCGCCAGGTCGACGGGACCCAGCGCACGGCCGCGGCCGGGATAGTCGACCTCGACGGCCGAAAGGCTGGCCAGCACGCCCGTCACTTGCGGCGCAGTTCCAGGATGAAGAGCGTCGCCCCGAGCAGGGCGAAACCCAGCTTGAAGAGGCACACGCCCCAGAAGATGGCGGGACTCCTGGCGCGTTCGACCACGCCGAGGTTGCGCAGGCGAACCTCGCCGGTCCAGAGCGAAAAGGTCAGCCACCCGCCCATGAACAGGGCCAAGCCGAGCATCAGCAGGGGATCGCCAGCGTGATGAGGGGCGGCGGGGTCCATGGCGGCTACTGGCCTTGAGGCAGGAACTGCAGCGTGTAGGCGCTCTTGTAGTCCATGTCCTTCGGATAGACCCCCTGCTCGGACGCCACCTTGAAGAACTCGGCCCAGCGCGCGTCGTCCATCCGGCCCACGCCCTGGCGTGGCACGATGCCGTACGAGCGCATCTTCTCGCGGGCCTGGTCCAGGACGTCCTGGCTCATTTCCGGATTGTCCTTGAGGATCAGGGCGTCGCCCGGCTTGGGATCGCCGTAGAGATAGCTGGTCCAGCCGGCCGCGGTGGCCTCGACGAAGGCCTTCACGGCCGCGGGGTTCTTGTCGATCAGGGCGGTCGGGACCAGGGCGAACGAGGCGTAAGCCGGATAGCCGTCATCGGCCAGCAGGAAGACCTTCGGGGTGACCTTGCCCTCCTTCTCGATCAGGTAGGGCTCGGAGGTGGCGTAGCCCTGCTGGACCACCGACTTGTCGGCCAGGAAGGGCGCGGCCGAATAGTTGTACTTGCGCACCTGGTCGTCGGTGAAGCCGTGCTTGGCCTTCAGCCAGACCCAGAAGGCGGTGATCGAGGCGTCCGACAGCAGGATCGGATGGCCCTTCATGTCGGCGATGGAATTGATGCCCTGGCCCTCATGGGCGATCAGCACCTGGGGGTCCTTGTCCATGAACGCGGCGACCGCTTTGACCGGGACCTTCTCCTTGGCCAGGTTCAGGACAATGAAGCTGTTGGAGCCGACGCCGACGTCGACCGCGCCGGTGGCCAGCAACTGGGGCACGTTCACGCCCGGGCCGCCCTGGATCAGGGTCACGTCCAGGCCGCGCCTGCTGTATTCGCCCGTCGCCAGCGCCTGGTAGTAGCCGCCCAGCTCGGCCTCGCCCTTCCAGTCGGTGGCCAGCTTCAGCGCGGTGCGGCCGGGGGCCTCGGCCGCCTCCTTCTTGGCCGGCGCGCAGGCGGCCAGGACGGCGCAGACGGCCAGCACGGCCAGGCGCAGGATCTTCATCGTCGTCTCCCCGAGGTGCGGGGCGGAGGTTAGTGGGGGAGGCAGGGCGTGGGAAGCCCAAGTTCCTCCCCCTTTGGGGGAGGCGGCCGAAGGCCGGTGGGGGGAGTTTTAGGTCGTCGATCCGGGTGGGGTCCTGCCGAACACTCCCCCCTCCGTCGGCTTCGCCGACACCTCCCCCACAGGGGGAGGACCTTTTACCTTCGCGCCAGCCACCGGCTGACCTTGGCGTACAGTACCTCGCGCTGCACCGGCTTGGCCAGGTGGTCGACCATGCCGGCGGCGTAGCAGCGCTCGACCTGCTGGGGCAGGGCGTCGGCGCTCATGGCGATGATCGGCACGTCGCCGATCCCGCCGTTGAGCGCCTTGATGGCCCGGGTGGCGGCCAGGCCGTCCATCTGCGGCATGTGGATGTCCATCAGGATGATGTCGAAGCCGCCGCGCGCCGCCTTGGCCACCGCCTGCTCGCCGTTGTCGGCCGTCTCGACCTGGCAGCCGACCAGGGCCAGCAGGGCCGCGCCGATTTCGCGGTTCATCGGGTGGTCGTCGACCAGCAGGATGCGGGCCGCGCCGGGGGCGGCCGCTGGCCGGGGCTCGCCGGCGTCGTAGGCCTCGACCTGGGGCGCCTGCAATTCCAGCCAGAAGGCCGAGCCGTGGCCTGGGGCGCTGTCGAAACCGATCCTGCCGCCCATCAGCTCGACCAGCGCCTTGCTGATCGCCAAGCCCAGGCCGGCGCCGCCATAGGGTCGGCTGGCCGAGCTGTCGACCTGGCTGAAGCGCTGGAACAGCCGGCCCTGCCGCTCGACGGGAATGCCGACACCGGTGTCGATGATTTCGAACTTCAGCCTGTCCTCGAGCTCGCCGGGCTCGACGGTCAGGCAGGCACGGATCCGGCCGGCCTCGGTGAACTTCACCGCGTTGTTCAGCAGGTTCAGCAGCACCTGGCGCAGGCGCAGGCCGTCCAGGTCGTGCAGGCCGCCCACCGGGTCGACGACCTCGACCTCGACGGTCAGTCCCTTGTTCTCGGCCTCGGGCCTGACGATGCCGACCGCGTCGTGCAGCACCGCCGCGGCCGAGGTTGGCTGGAACAGCAGCTCGACCTGGCCCGCCTCGACCCGCGAGAAGTCGAGGATGTCGTTGACCACGGTCAGCAGGGCCGTGCCGGCGCTATCGATCAGGCCCAACTGGCGGCGCACGTCGGCCGGCAGGTCCTGGCGTTCGACCAGCAACTGCGAGAAGCCCAGCATGCTGTTCAGCGGCGTGCGGATCTCGTGGCTCATGGTGGCCAGGAACTCGGTCTTGGCCTCGTTGGCGGCCAGGGCGCGGGCGCGGGCGGCGCGGGTCAGCTGCTCGCGGCGCACCAGCAGGCGGCGCAGGCGCTCCTGCTGGGCCAGGGCCAGGCCGGCGGCCAGGCTGGTGACGAACAGCACGCCGACGAACACCTGGACCAGCCGGTTCTGGTGGGCCTGGGACCAGCCGGTCTGGATCTGCGAGTTCCACAGGCCGTTGACGGTCAGCGGGATGGCCACGCAGGCGACGATCAGCGAGGCCAAGGCTGCGCCGCGCGGACCCAGGCGGAAGGCGACCAGCAGGGCGACAGGGAACAGGATGAACGGCGCAGGCACGCCCTTGGCGTGGAACACCAGCGCCGACAGGGCCGCCACCAGCAGGGCCAGGCCCAGCTGTTCCAGCACCGGGCGCTGGAAGGCGCGGCGATGCTCGCCGTCCAGCAGGACCAGCACGGCGGGCAGCACGATCGCCATGCCCAGCACCCCGCGCACGAACCACTCGGTCAGCACGATCACGAAAGGCAGGCCTTGGGTCAGGGCCAGAACGGCGGCGGCGATGAGCGCCATGGCCAGGGTGACCGGCGCGGTCAGGGTGGTCAGCAGGGCCAGCTGCCGCATGGTCCGCACCCGCGGCGGACCGCCGAAGAAGCGCCGGGTCACCCACCAGATCAGCACGGCCTCGCCGGCATCGACCAGGGTGTAGAGGACCGCGCGGCCCAGGCCGTCGCCGACCATCAGGTCGATGGCCAGGTGGCTGATCACGGCGACGGCCGTCAACATCGCGCCGCGGCGAGGGTTCAGCAGCAGCAGTCCGCCCGCCAGCAGGGCGTTCGTCGGCCACAGGGTGGCTATGTCGAGCGCGTTGCGGGTCAGGAAGTCGCTGAACGCCTGGCTGGCCAGCAACGCCATCGCCAGGACGAACAGGATACGATCCTGTCGCCGCTGTTCCTGATAGGCGACGTTAGCCTGCATGGGTGTTCCCGATCCCCGGACGGGAGGAATACGCGAACGGGGCCTCTGCGGTTCTCCGATACGCGGCGCTGTGACGCTTTGCCGCATCCTGGGGTGCAGCGCAATCCCGTCACGGTTGCGCTCCCCAGACCGCGGCGGGCCGACCTGGATGTCGGAGGCCAGTACCGGGTCGGTGGGAGCCAGGGCGCCGCCCAGCAACCGGGCCAAGGCCGGTCCAGACCGTGCACGCCCATCAGCGTCACCGCCAGGATCCTGAGCAACGCCCGGCGCGCCCGGGCCGAACTTGCGCCGACCGAACCCAGCGGCGCCGCTGGGCGTTATGGCGCTGGGCCATCGGGTCCAAGCAGGAGCGTCATGGACAAGCTGTTCGCCAAGTTCGCCAACGCCACGGCGCGTGCCACGGGCAGTCCGCAGGCCTTTCTCGTCTGCGTTCTGGTGGTTCTCGCCTGGGCGGCCAGCGGGCCGGTCTTCAAGTTTTCCGAGACCTGGCAGCTGGTGATCAACACCGGCACCACGATCATCACCTTCCTGATGGTGTTCCTGATCCAGAACACCCAGAACCGTGACGGCGCGGCGGTCCAGACCAAGCTGGACGAGCTGATCCTGACCTCGGAAGCCGAGAACGACTTCATGGGCATCGAGACGCTGACCGAGAAGGAACTGGCGGTCATGCACGCGCGCTGCGTCGAGCACGCCAAGGTCGCCCAGGAGCGTCTCGACAAGGTGTCGGCCGTGCGCGAATCCCGCAGGAACGCCCAGGCGGCGCCCAAGGCCAAGCGCGCCCGGCCCAAACGCCCGCCGCCGGCCAAGAACGCGCCGGCGCGGCGGGTGAAGACGAGTTCCTAGGCTTCGGACCGCTCTGGAGGGCGCGGCGTAGTCGCTACTTCTTCTCCAGTAGCAACTGCCCCTGCTTCTTGACCTGGCCGGTGATCTTGCCGGCGATCACGCCCAGCAGGCCGGGCAGGACGATGTCCATCCGCACCGACTGGTCGAACACCGTCAGCACGCCGGAGATCGGCTGGCCCATGGCCTGGGCCGAGAAGGTCAGGGCGTCGCCCGCCCACGCCTTCTGAACGTCCTTGACCATGCCGCCCGTCTGGCTGAGCAGCTGGCCGAACCCGTCCTCGATGCGGCGACGCGCTTCGGCGGCCCCCAGTTGGTGGGGAATGGTGATGGTGACCGGCCTGCTCATGCGCCAGGCGCTCCCTGTCTTCTTGCCCGGGGATCTAACGCCCGTGGGCGACATATGGGGGCGAACAGCCATGGTTCATACGTCCGGACCTGACGTATCGAGGGGCGAAGGTCTGGTCATCCAAGGAGGACGCCATGACCGACATCGCCATGCCCAGCCTGTTCCAGCCCCAGTCCCGCTCGGTCCGCTTCACGCGTCCTGGCCGTCCAGGGGGCGTGTTCGGCGCGCTGAACTACGCCGGCGTGCTGCTGGTCTGGGCCGCGCTGTTCGTGGTGCGGCCGGCCCTGGCGATGCAGGTGTTTCGCGAGCGCCGCGCGGACTCGCCGATCCGTCGTCGCCACTAGCCAAACCGGCCGGACGGTGGGATTCCAGGCGGATGCAGCGCACCGTCTCGATCGCCCATGTCAGCCACCGCCTGAAGGCTCCGTTCCGCATTTCGCGCGGGGTCAAGACCGCCGCCGAGGTGGTGGTGGTCGAGATCGTCGAGGGCGAGCTGATCGGGCGCGGCGAGAGCGTGCCCTACGCCCGCTATGACGAGACGGTCGACAGCGTCGTCGTCCAGCTCCAGCCGGCCGCCCAGGCCCTGCGCGAGGGCGCGCGGCCGCATGAGGCCCTGGCCCTGCTGACCCCCGGCGCGGCGCGCAACGCCCTGGACTGCGCCCTCTGGGACCTGCGGGCCAAGCGCGAGGGGCTCAGCGTCGAGGCCCTGACCGCCCTGCGCGTGCCGGATAGCCTGGTCACCGCCGTCACCGTCAGCCTGGACAGCCCCGAAAACATGGGCGCGGCCGCCCGGGCCGTGGCTTCCGCCCCGCTGATCAAGGTCAAGCTGTCCGCCGACGATCCCGCCGCCCGGCTGCTGGCCGTGGCCCGGGCCGCGCCGGACGCCCGGTTGATCGTCGATCCCAACGAGGGCTGGGACTTCGCGACGCTCGACGGCCTCAAGCCGGTGCTGTCGGACCTCAACATCGCCCTGGTCGAGCAGCCCTTGCCGGCCGGCGAGGATCAGGCGCTGGAGGGCTACGACCCGCCGTATCCGATCTGCGCCGACGAGTCGGTGCACACGGCGCAGGACCTGGCCGCGCTGCGTGGCCGCTACCGCGCCGTCAACCTCAAGCTCGACAAGGCCGGCGGCCTGACCGAGGCCCTGCTGATGCTGGAGGAGGCCCGCAACCACGGCTTCACGCTGATGGTCGGCTGCATGGTCGCCTCGTCCCTGGCCATCGCCCCCGCCCTGCACCTGGCCAGCTCCTGCGCCTTCGCCGACCTCGACGGGCCGTGGTGGCTGGCCCAGGATCATCCCGGCGGCTGTCGCGTAGCGGAGGGGCGGCTGACCGCGCCGAAGCCGGGGTTCTGGGGCGATGGCGTGAGCGCGACGGGGCTGTGGCTCTAGACGGGTCGTGTCCTGCAAGGTCGGCCGGCCGCGCCGCGGTTCAACCGCTGGATCTGGGCTGTACTTTTGCGCGACCATATATAACCTTTGATTGAATCAATGGGGAGGTCGCGTCATGCGCAAGCGTTCGATGGTCGTGACAGCCATGGCCGCATCCATCCTACTCGCGCCCCAGGCGCTTACCCCCAAGGCCCAGGCCTTCGGCACCATCCACGGCTTCGGCCAGAACGCCGAGCACGAGCGCATCACGCGCGGCGGCCTGGCCTCGTTCGGCTTCGGATCGGACTCGCTGGCGCAGCTGGCCGGCAAGAACGGCACGTGGGGCGCGGTGGGCGCTCCCGACGATCCGGCGCGCGGCCTGATGAGCAGCAAGGCCGCCCATTGCGACGGCGGCGACGTCTTCACGCCCGGCGCCTATCCGCAGAGCGCCGCCATGGCCCAGGCCATCCTGACCTCGTGCCGGACCTATATCTACAGCAACATCGACGCCGCCGTGACCGACGCGGCGCGCCTGGTGAAGCCGAACCTGCGGCTGGACAGCACCAGCATCTTCGGCGGCTGCACGTTCAACGGCGTCAAGGGCCGGGCCAAGTGCAACGTGTTCGAGGACATGGGCATGGCCTTCCACGCAGCCCAGGACTTCTATTCGCACAGCAACTGGATCGACACGCCGCGCGCCGCGCCGTCGATCGACGATCCCCAGGGCCTGAACCACGCCGCGCCCGCCCCGTGGCTGTCCCCGGCCGGCGCGGCGTTCCCGGCCGGCCTGATCAGCGGCTGCTACGAAGGGTACCCGGAGTCGAGCTACTGCGACGGACGAATCCGGCATGCGGTGCTCAACAAGGACACCACCGGCACGGCGCGCGGCCTGCCGGCCTACCACCGCGCCATGGACGTCGCCGCCCAGGACACCCGCGCCAAGTGGGCCTATTTCGAAAGCCGCCTGGTCGCCGTCTACGGCCCGGCGCGCGGCGCCAAGATGATTTGCGTGCTCAAGCGGGACAATCCGGGGAGCTGCTAGGTCTTCTACGCGACGTGAGTCCGGTCGCGCGGGGCGAAAAATGAACCCGCCGCGACCTGCGCCGTTCTTCCGCCGCGCGAAGCGGTCTAGGTCGTCGGCGAGCGCTCCCCCGCGAGGATCTTCATGCCCTTCGACACGCCGCCTGTTCCCGCGCCCGCCCCCGAAGCGCCCTATGTCGAACAGGTGATCGTCACCGCCGCCCGCCTGCCGCCGGCCGCGGCCGAGGCGGCCTTCTCCACCGTCCACCTGGGCGAGCGCGACCTGGCCAAGGCCCAGCGGGTGGACGAGGCGGTGGGCCAGACGCCCGGCGTGTCGCTGTTTCGCCGCACCTCCAGCCTGTCGGCCAATCCCACCACCCAGGGGATCAGCCTGCGGGCCATCGCCCCGTCCGGCGCGGGGCGAACCCTGGTCACTCTGGACGGCGTGCCGCTGAACGACCCGTTCGGCGGCTGGGTGATCTGGTCGCAACTGGCCCCCGAATCCCTGACCGGCGTGGACATCGTGCGCGGAGCGGGGGCGGGTCCCTACGGGGCTGGCGCCCTGACCGGCGTCATCGGCCTGAAGGAGCGCGACAGCGGCATCGCCGCCGACGTCTCCCTGGGCGAACTGGGCAGTCAGCGCGCCTCGGCGGCGGCGACATCGACCCTGGGCCGGTTCGAGCTCTTCGGCGCGGCGTCCTACGACAAGTCCGACGGCTATGTGCCGGTGCGCGGCGACGCCCGGGGCGCGGCCGACACCCGGACCGACCTGGAGGCTAAGAGCATCTCCGGCCGCGTCGACATGGCCACTGGCCTGGGTCTGCTGTCGCTGCGCGGCGGGTTCTTCGAGGAAGACCGCGGCGCCGGCCTGGCCGGGGCGCGGGCCAACGCGTCGGGCAACGTGTTCAGCGCCACCCTGGTCAAGGCCCCGCGCGGCGCGGCCTTGGGCTGGAAGCTGCAGGCTTGGCGGCGGACCAGCGACCTGTTCAACAGCTCGGTCGCCGTGGCCGCCGGTCGCTCGGCCACGACGCCGGCCAACAGCCAGGACAAGACCCCGGCCACCGGCTGGGGCCTGAACGGCGCGCTGCGTCGCAAGGTCGGCGGACTGGAATGGGAGCTAGGCGCCGACGCTCGCCTGAACGACGGCGAAGAGCGCGAGCGCTACAGCTATTCGGGCGGGACCTACACCCGCAACCGCGTGGCGGGCGGTAAGACCTCGGTTGTCGGCGCCTATGCCGACGGCTCGTGGACGACCGGGCCGTGGCTGCTGGCCGGGGGGCTGCGGCTGGACCATTGGCGCAACACCGACGGCTTCCGCGTCGAGCGCAGCGCCTTGACCGGGGCCGTGCTGCTGGACCAGCGCCCGGCCGATCGCGACGGCGAGGTGGTCAGCGGCCGCCTGGGCCTGACCCGTGACCTGGGCCACGGGACGACGGCGCGGCTGGCCGGCTATACCGGCTTCCGGCCCGCCAGCCTCAACGAGCTCTACCGCCCGTTCCGGGTGGGCAACGACGTCACCGAGGCCAACGCCGCCCTCAAGCCCGAGCGGCTGCAAGGGCTGGAGGCGGGCGTGTCGCGCAAGGGCGACAAGGGACTGGTCGAGGCTACGGTGTTCTGGAATCGGATCGACGACCCGATCGTCAACGTCACCCTGGGCGCGGGACCGGGGACCTTCCCGATCGGCGGCTTCATCCCGGCCGGCGGCGTGCTGCGCCAGCGCCAGAACGCCGGGACCATCGACGCGGTTGGGCTGGAAGGTCGCGCCGAGCGCAAGGTCGGCGCCGCGACCCTGAGCTCGGCCCTGTCGGTCACCGACGCCCGGGTGGACGGCGGTTCGACGGCTCCGCAGCTGACCGGCAAGCGCCCGGCCCAGGCCCCGGTCTGGAGCGCCGTGGCGGGCCTGGCGGCCGAGCTGACCGAGCGCCTGACCCTGGCCGGCGACCTGACCTGGGAGGGCAAGCGGTTCGAGGACGACCTGAACAGCCGGGTCCTCGATCCGGCTTGGCGGCTGGATGCCCGGCTGGACTGGCGGGTGCGGCCGCTGGTGACCCTGTACCTGGCCGGCGACAACCTGCTGGACGCCAATATCCAGACCTCGCGGACGGCGGACGGCGTGGCGGGTTATGCCGCGCCGCGCGTGGTGCGGGTGGGGTTGAGGGTGGCGATCTGATCACCTTCTCCCAGAGGGAGAAGGAGGGGCCCGCGCCGTAGGCGTGGGAGGATGAGGGGTTACGCCCTCAACCGGCGTGCCGGCACGCCGTCGACCGTCCCTAATCCCTCACCCTCCCAACCGCTTCGCGGTCGGGCCCCTCCCTCTCCCGCCGGGAGAGGGTTCGATCTATCGCACCGGCTTGCCTTCGAACACCACCTTCGCCCCCTTCTGCACCGCCGCGCCCAGTTCGGCCGCATCCCAATTCGTCAGCCGCACGCAGCCGTGCGAGGCCCGCTTGTTGACCAGCTTCGGGTCGGGCGTGCCGTGGATGCCGTAGGTGTCCTTGGTCAGGTCGATCCAGGTCGAGCCCACCGGATTGTTCGGCCCGGGCTTGATGGTGAGCTTCCCCGTCGGCTTGCCGAACGTCAGGCGCGAGGGATCGTAGGTGTAGGTCGGGCGCGGGGCCACGGTGTTGACGGCCCACTCGCCCACCGGGGCGGGGCGCTCGGTGCTGCCGACCGTGGCCGGATAGACCGCCAGCAGCTTGTCGCCCTCGGCATAGGCCTTGAGCACGCCCCTGGCGTTGTCGATCTCGATCCGCGTGACCTTGCCGTCCAGGCCGTCGGGGCCCAGGGCCGCGACGATGATCGTGGTCCCGGCCCGGGAGAAGTCGACGCCGGGATTGAGCGCCTGCAGCAGCGGCTCGTCCATGTGGAACCTCTCGGCCAGGGCCTCCAGCGGCGAGCCGTAACCAAGGGCGGGCAGCCTGGCCATCGCCTCGTAGTCGTCCTTGGGGATGTCGGGCGTGAACGGCCCGGCGACGTCTTCCGGCGTGATCACGTAGTCGGTCAGGGCCGGGCCGGCGTCGGCGACCAGGGCGTCCCAGACGGCGGGGCTCAGCTTGCCGTCGACGGTCAGGCGGCGGGCTTCCTGGAAGGCGCTGATCGCCAGGGTCAGGTTCGAACCCTCCCGGCCGTCGATCACGCCGGGCGAGAAGTGGGCGCGGTCCAGCAGCACCTGGGCGCGGGTCAGATAGGCCTGCTTGGCCTCCGGCGTCGTGGTGGCGGGATCGAAGGCGGCGGCGTTCACGGCCTGGGCCAGGGGCGAGGGCGCGGCGGGGGCCACGGCCGGGGCGGCGACCACGGGCGTCTGGAGCTTGGCAGGCGGGGCAGCGGGCTTCGACGCGGCCGGCTTGTCCGGCTTCGGGGCGGGGTCGGAACAGGCGGCCGTGGCCGCCAGGCAGCCGAGCAGCAGGACGACGGGACGCGGGGGCAAGGGCATGCAAACGACTCCGGGGCGGGAACGCCTTGCCCCTCTCAAGCCTTGAGCCATGGCGAAGTTCCACCACCGGCCTCCCGTGGCCAAGGAGCCCTGTTTGAAGATCCTGCGTCGGCTGATCTGGGTTCTGGGCGGGCTGGCGGTGCTGGTCGCCGCGTTCGTCGCGTGGGTGATGTGGCCGGGCAAGCGCCCCGCGCCGGCCTTGCCGCCGCCCTCGGCCTCGGCGCCGCGCGAGCCGGCGCAGTACGCGCCGCCGACCTATCTGCCGTCGAACGATCCGCCGTCCAGCCCGACCCTCGGGGCGGCGGCCGACGGTTCGCCCGAGGACTGCAACGCCGGCGGCGCCTCGGCCAGCGCCGCCCCGGTCAACGCCGCCTCGCTGACCACCCTGACCTGGGCGCCGTTCGGGCGGGCCGAGACCGGCTGGGAGATCTACGCCCCCCGCGTGGCCCACGAGATCCAGACCGCCTGCGCCCCGGGCACGCCGCGCTTCGCCGCCGCCCTGGCGCGCTGGCAGGGCGGCCATGGCCTGAAGCCGACAGGGACCTTCGATCCCGAGACCTTCAAGGTCATGCTGGTGCGCTGGCACCGCGCGCGGCCGTTCGTGAAGGTCAACGGCGAGGGGATCTGCCCCGGCGCGCCGTCGGTCGCCCTGCTGTCCACCGCCAAGCCCGAGGAGAGCTACGGCGGCAAGGCCATCCAGCTGCGGCCCGGCGCCCTGGACGCCTACCGCCGCATGGTCGCCGAGGCCAAGGCGGCCGGCGTGGTGCGCGACCCGCGCGCCCTGACCCTGTTCTCCGGTTTCCGCGATCCGGTCGCCGACGCCGTCCGCTGCGCCCGCGACAACAACTGCCAGGGCGTGTCGCGGACCATCTGCTCGGCCCACCGCACCGGCCTGGCCATGGACCTGTTCATCGCCGCCGCGCCGGGCTTCGGCCCCGACTCCAGCGCCGACCCCAACCGGCTGGCGATGAGCCGGTCGGACCTCTATCGCTGGCTGGTCGCCAACGCCGGCCGGTTCGGCTTCGTCAACTACGTGTTCGAGCCCTGGCACTGGGAGTGGACGGGCGAGCCGATGCTGCCGGGCGTGCCGATCGCCAGCCTGCCGCTGGCTGGGTCCGGCCGTCCGGGCGACCCGCTGCTCACTCCGCCCGCAGCACCGGCGCCGGCCGTTGCGACAGCGCCAAGGCCGCCGCCAAAAGGCCCCCCGCCGTCGAAAGCCCCGCCGCGCCGGCCAGCAGGATCGTGACCCCGCCCCAGTCGACGCTCCAACTGGCCTCGAACACCTTGACCACCACGGGCCAGGCGGCGGCGAAGCCAAGGGCCACGCCCGCCGCTCCGGCGATCAGCCCGACCGCGCCGTATTCGATGGCGTAGGCGGCCAGGATCTGGCCGCGCGTGGCGCCCAGCACCTTCAGGGTCGCGGCCTCGCGCGCCCGGGCCCGCGCCCCGGCGGCGATGGCCCCGGCCAGCACCAACAGGCCAGCCAGGCCCGCCACCGCGGCCGCGCCGCGCACGGCCAGGGCCAGGCGGTCGAACAGGGCGGCGGCGGCGTCCAGCTGCTCGCGGACGCTGATCACGTTGACCTCCGGAAAGTTGTCGCCGAGGCGGCGGGTCAGGACGGCCTCCCGCCCTTTATCCAGCCGGGCGATGGCGACGTTGCGCAGGTCCGCCCCCTCCAGGGCTCGGGCGTCCAGCACAACGTTGAAGTTGGGGCCGAAGCCGCCGAACTCGATCTTGCGCAGCACCGCGATGCGAGCCTCGATGTCGCGGCCCAGGATGGTCAGGGTGACGCTGTCGCCGACCTTCAGCCCCGCGCCCTCGGCCAGTTCGGCGTTCAGGGCCAGCAGCGGCGGGCCGGCGTAGGCGGGCGTCCACCATCGGCCGGCGGTGGTCCCGCCATCTTTTGGCGCGCCGGGCAGCAGGGTCATGCCGATGTCGTTGTCGAACGCCCAGCGCTGGCCTGGCTTGATTTTGTCCTTGTCGACCGGCCGGCCCTTCAGGCCGCTGATCCGGCCGGTGACGAACGGCAGGCGTAGATAGGTCTCCGGGGTCAGCGGCATGACCTGGGCGACCTCGGCGTCGAAGGCGGCGGCCTGGCCGCCGGGGATCTCGGTGAACACCATGGCCGGGGCGGTGCGCGGGGCGGTGGTGGTGATCTGGGCCAGCAGGGCCGACTGGATCAGCACCACGCAGGCCAGCAGGGCCACGCCCAGGCCGATGGCGGGGCTGGCGGTGCGGGCGGCCGAGCGCGGTCCGGCCAGGTTGGCCAGGCCCAGTTTGGCGGGGCCGCTGACCAGGCGCCGGACCTTGCCCGCGCCCCAGGCGGCGGCGCGCCCCAGGACCCAGAGGACCGCGAACGAGACGGCCACCCCGGCGATCATGATCGCCGCGGCGATCGGCGTCGGGGCGGTGGCCACGGCCAGGGCGGCCAGGCCCGCGCCGGCCAGCACCGCGCCCAGGGTTTCCAGGCTCAGGGGAAGGCGGCCGCCCAGGCTGCGGCGGAACAGGGCCGACGGCGGCGTGCGGCGCGCCCGGGCCAGCGGGACCAGCGAGAAGGCCGCCGCCGCCAGCAAGCCGAACAGTCCGGCCTTGGCCAGGGGCAGGGGATAGACGGCGAACAGGGCGGGGATCGGCAGGGACGAGCCGGCCAACTGTCCCAGGACCAGTGGCGCGACGGCGCCGATCGCCAGGCCTATGGCCACGCCCAGGGCGGCCAGCAGGCCGATCTGGATCAGGTAGAGGTTGCGGATCAGCGCGCCATCGGCGCCCAGCGCCTTGAGCACGGCGATCGACGGCTCGCGGGTGGCCAGATAGGCGCTGACCGCGCCGGCCACGCCCAGGCCGCCCGCCACCAGCGAAGCCAGGCCGATGAAGCCGAGGAAGTATTCCAGCTGGTCGATCAGGCGCCGCGCGCCGGGGGCGGCGTCCAGGCGGTCGCGAACCTCGAAGCCCGCATCGGGAAACCGGGCCTGAACCGCCTTGCCGACGGCGCGCGGATCCTGGCCGGCGGGCAGGGCGACGCGGACCGCGCGACCGGACAGGCCGCCGGGCGCCAGCAGCCCCGAGCGCTCCAGCACCTCGCGGCGCACGAGCACGCGCGGCCCCAGGGCGAAGCCTCGCGACAGGCCGTCCGGCTCGCTGACCAGCACGGCGCTGGCCCGCAAGGTCACGGGACCCGCCGTGAAGCGGTCGCCAAGCTTGAGGTGCAGGCGATCCAGCAAGGCCGGCTCCACGGCCGCGCCGGGCGCGCCGTCGCGATCGGCCAGGGCGGTCTTCAGGTCGGGTGCGCCGTCCACCTTCACCGTTCCGGCCAAGGGGAAGCGGCCGTCGACGCCGCGCAGGCTGACCAGCCGCCGCTCGCCGCTGGACGCCTCGGCCATGGCCCGGGCGGCGGCGGTGTAGGTGGTGGTTCCCAGCCGCTCGAAGGCCGCCCGCTCGGCGGGGGTGAAGTCGCGGTTCTCGACCGAGAAATAGAGATCGCCGCCGAGGATCTCGCGGGCCTGGCTGGCCAGGCCGTGGCGGAAGGCTTCGGCCGTGGAGCCCGCGGCGGCGATGGCGGCCACGCCCAGGGCCAGGCAGGCCAGGAAAATGCGGAAGCCCCTCACCCCGGAGCGCAGCTCGCGGGCGGCCAGGCGAAACGACAGGGCGGCCATCAGGCGAGGATCTTTCCAGTATCGATCTGGCCGTCGGCCATCCGCACGATGCGGTCGGCGCGCTCGGCCAGGACCGGGTCGTGGGTGACCATGACCAGGGCCGCGCCGACCTCGGCCACCAGGGCGAACATCAGGTCGGCGACCGTGGCGGCGGTCTTGGCGTCGAGATTGCCGGTCGGCTCGTCGGCGAACAGCAGGGCGGGGCGGGCGGCCAGGGCGCGGGCCAGGGCCACCCGCTGCTGCTCGCCGCCCGACAGCTGGTGCGGATAGTGGGTCAGGCGGTGGGGCAGGCCCACCCGGTCCAGCCACTGGCGGGCCGTGGCCAGGGCGTCCCGGCCGCCGGCGATCTCCAGCGGGGTGGCGACGTTCTCCTCGGCGGTCATGTTGGGCAGCAGGTGGAAGGCCTGGAAGACCAGGGCGGCGCGGCCTCGGCGCAGGCGGGCCCGGCCGTCCTCGTCGAGCCGCGCCAGGTCCTGGCCGAACAGGCGCACGACCCCCGACGTCGGCTGCTCCAGCCCAGCCCCGACCGCGATCAGCGAGGACTTGCCCGAGCCCGACGGGCCGATCACCGCCAGCCGTTCGCCAGGCGATACGGCCAGGTCGACGCCGCGCAGGATGTTCACCGGCCCCGCCGCCGAGGGCAGGGTGAGGGT
Source organism: Caulobacter sp. BE254 (assembly GCF_031457295.1). NCBI lineage: Bacteria > Pseudomonadati > Pseudomonadota > Alphaproteobacteria > Caulobacterales > Caulobacteraceae > Caulobacter > Caulobacter sp. BE254. The sequence goes on from NZ_JAVDWJ010000014.1 coordinate 41,963, forward strand.
CACGGCCTCGAGAGCCAGGACGGAGGTGGAGCCTTCAGCCATGAAACTTCCTGATTTCCTGGTCATTGTCTGGATGAAACTCAGCCTACATAGGAAGCCATGAGCCCCAATGCGGCGACGACCCGATTGCCTAGGATTTCCGGTGCAGCAAGACAGCGGACTTCGCGCTCAGCGGCGTCGCCTCCGAACGTCGCCGATGGACGAATGATGAGCTTCACCGCGCGTCTGCCGGACCGCCGCGCCGTTCTCGCGGGGCTGTTGCTGGCCACCCAGGCCGCGGCCGCGCCGCGCGCCCAGCTCAAGCCGCCGCTCAAGCCGCCGCCCAAGCCGCCGGTCGTCACCGTGCTGGGGGATTCCATCACGGCCGGTCTCGGCCTGCCGGCCAGGGACGCCATGCCGGCCCAACTGCAGACGGCCCTGACCCGGATGGGCGTCGTGGCCACGGTGCGGGCGGCGGGGGTGTCGGGCGACACCAGCGGCGGCGGTCTGGCGCGGGTCAATTTCAGCGTGGCGCCGGACACCGCCCTGTGCGTCGTGGCCCTGGGCGGCAACGACCTGCTGCAGGGGATCGAGCCCCGCGTCACCAAGGCCAACCTGCGGGGCATCCTGCAGAACCTGCGCCAGCGCCGGATCGCCGTCGTGCTGGTCGGGGTCGGCGCGCCGCCGCTGATCGGCGCGGCCTACGCCCGCGAGTTCAACGCCCTCTACCCGGCCCTGGCCCGCGAGTTCTCGGTTCCGCTCTATGCGAACATCCTGGCCGGGGTCGGCGGGTCGCGGCAGCTGATGCAGGGCGACGGCATCCATCCCAACGCGGCCGGGGCGCGGATCATCGGCGGCAAGCTGGCGCCGTTGGTGGCCCAGGCGCTGAAGACGATCCCCACCCAGCCGGCGGCTAGGTGAAGAACTCCACCGCCACCAGCACCACGCCGGCGATCCACACGGTCTCGAAGACCATCAGCGCCACGGGCCGCCAGCCGGCGGTCATCAGGTCCTTGAACGAGGTCTTCATGCCCAGGCCCGCGATGGCGGTGACCAGGCACCAGCGGGAGATCTCGTTGGCGGCGTCGGTGACCGGCTTGGCCAGCCAGCCCAGGCTGTTGACGATGACCAGGGCCGCGAAGCCGAGCAGGAACAGCGGCACGGTCGCCTTGGCGCCGCCGCTCGCGCCCGGCCCCATGCGCGCCACGACGAAGGCGATGGTGAAGACCACCGGCAGCAGCATGGTCACCCGCAGCAGCTTCACATAGGTGGCCACGTCGCCGGTATGGGGCGAGATCATGTAGCCGGCCCCGACCACCTGGGCGACGTCGTGGATCGTGCCGCCCAGGAAGATCCCCGCCCGGGTATGGTCCAGGTGCAGGGCCGCGGTCAGCAGCGGATAGGTGATCATGGCGATGGTCGACAGGGCCGTGACCGTGACGACGGCCAGAATGGTGTCGCGCTCGGCGTCCTTGCCGCGCGGCAGGACCGAGGCGATGGCCAGGGCCGCCGAGGCCCCGCAGATGCCGACCGCCCCGCCCGACAGCACGCCGAAGCTGGACCTCAGGCCCATGCGCCTGGCCAGGAACGCGCCCAGGGCGATGGTCGAGCCGATGCCGACGATGACCGTGACGATCGGCGTCAGGCCCAGGCCCAGGATCTGGCTGGCGGTGATCCGCGCGCCCAGCAGGGCGACGCCGAAGCGCAAGACGGCCTTGGACGAGAACTCGATACCGGGGATGCAGCGGCCTTCCTGGTGCAGGAAGTGGAAGGTCATGCCGAACAGCAGGGCGAACAGCATCACCGGCGCGCCGTAGTGTTGGGCCAGCCATTGCGAGGCCAGGGCGATGGTCACCGCCACCAGCACGCCGGGATAGAGCTTGATCAGCGCCGCCTGGCCCGGGAAGCGAGCTCCGGCCTTGGCGCTCACGGCCGGCTCTGGCCGCGACAGCCCCTCCATCCCCTCCAGAGACTGGAAGAGGGCCCGCGCGGCGGCGGTGTCGGTGTCGAGGTCGGAGTTCATGGTCGGGCCCTGAGCCGGCGAGTCGCGCCGGTCACCCGGGATCGAGACCCGATGCGCGGGAAACGGACAAGGAAAATCGGCGCCGAACGCTCTCGCCCGTCCGGCGGAACAGGGCTTGGGTCCGTTTCTGAACGGCGGCTAACGAAAGCCTCACAACGCGTTCAGCCGCCGCCCCGCAAAAGGTGACCGTGGCCGCAAGATCCGCGGCGTGGAACGGAATGATGGTTATGTCGGCATCTCTTCGCGTGGTTACGGCCGGTCAGCGGGCGAAGGTGGCGGTGGAGTCGACCGCCGGCCTGAGCGAGCGGGTCCAGCACCTTCAGGCCGAGGCCAAGCGCCTGGCCGCGGCCCATATCGACGCCCTGCGGGCCAGCATGCTCGAGACCCAGCGGATCGCCGACGAAATCGCCAATGGCGGCGAGGCCTATCCCGCCGGCGTCCGCGACATCGCCCGCCGCCTGGGCGAGGACAACGCCGCCCGGGCGATGACCATCCAGGGCATCGTTTCGCGGCTTTGAGGCCGGGCCCCTCGATCGTCGCGCCGGACTCGTGGTCCGGCGCGACGGGGAGGACCGCCTAGAGCTCCCGGCCGCCGCCGGTGACCGGCTCGGGCTGGCCGAGGGTCGCGTGGCTGGGCGCCGCATGCTGGTGGCGGAACATCCGGTCGACGATCTTGCCGGACCAGTTCTTCAGCATGTCCATGAACACGAACACCACCGGAATGTAGAGCAGCGACAGGAAGGTCGAGGTGATCAGCCCGCCGATGACCGCGATGGCCATCGGGGCGCGGAACTCGACGTCGGCGCCGAAGCCGACCGCGACCGGGAACATGCCTGCGGCCATGGCGACCGTGGTCATGATGATCGGACGGGCCCGCTTGTGGGCGGCGTCGAGCAGCGCCTCGCGGCGGGTCATGCCGCCCTTCATGGCCATGATCGCGTACTCGACCAGCAGGATCGAGTTCTTGGCCGCGATGCCCAGCAGCATCAGGATGCCGATCAGGGTCGACATCGAGAAGCTGCTCTTGACCAGAACCAGCAGGCCGAACGCGCCGCCGATCGCCAGGGGCAGGGCGGCCATGATGGTCACCGGGTGGGCGAAGCTGCGGAACAGCAGCACCAGCACGACGTACATCAGCAGGATGCCGGTGATCAGGGCGGCGGCGAAGCCGGTCATCATCTCCTGGATGAACTCGGCGTCGCCGGCGGCCACTTCCTTGACGCCGGCCGGCAGGTTCTTGACCGAGAACAGGTCGTGGACCCGCTTGCTGGCCTCGCCGACGACGATGCCGTCGAGTTCGGCGGTGATCTCGGCCACCCGGGCCCGGTCCTGGCGCGAGATCTGCGACGGACCGGCGCCGTAGCGCACGTCCGCCACCGCGTTCAGCGGCACCGAACCGCCGTGGCTGGACGGGACCTTGAGGGTCTCCAGCACCGACATGTTCTCGCGCGCGTCGTCGGTCAGGCGCAGGCGGATCGGCACCTGGCGGTCGCCCAGATTGTACTTGGGCAGGGACTGGTCGATATCGCCGATCGTGGCGACCCGCACGGCCTGGGAGATCGCCCCGGCCGAGACGCCGGCCCGCGCGGCCTGGTCGGGCTTGGGCGAGACGATGATCTCGGGCCGGGCGATGGCCGCGGTGTTGACCACATTGGCCAGGCCCGGGACGGTGCGCATCTGGGACTCGACCGCGCGGGCGGCGGCTTCCAGCTGCGGGCCATTGTCGCCGACCAGCCGCAGGGTGTAGCTGGAGCCGTCGCTGGGACCGCCGCCATTGTTGCTGCCGGCCCCGATCCGCGCGCCGGGGATCGCCTTGAACTGGTCGACCATCAGGCGGCTGAAGTCGCGCTGGCTCATCCGCTCGCCCTTCGGCGTCAGGTCGGCGGTCAGCTCGGCCTTGTTGACCCCGTCGTTGCCGACCGAGGCGTAGACCCCGGTCACCTCGGGACGGGCCAGCAGGTCGCGGGTCATGCGCTGGGCGATGGCGTCGGTCTCGTTCAGCGTCGCGCCCGGGGGCAGCTCGACGCTGAACGGCGCGCGGCCGCGGTCGGCCGCTGGCTGGAACTCGAACGGCAGGCGGGTGGCCAGGAAGCCGGTGCCGACCAGCATGGGAATGGCCAGCAGGGCGACGAAGATCTTGTGCGACAGCGCCCAGTTCAGGCTCTTCAGATAGGGACCCATCCACGGCGGGTCCTTGTCCGGCTTGTGGTGGGCCTTGAGCATGTAGGCGCCCATCAGCGGCGTCAGCATGCGGGCGACCACCAGCGAGAACAGCACCGAGACGCAGGCCGCCAGGGCGAAGGCCTTGAAGAACTGGCCGATGATCCCGGGCATGAAACCGACGGGCGCGAACACCGCCACGATGGTGAAGGTGGTCGCCACGACCGCCAGGCCGATCTCGTCGGCCGCCTCCATGGCCGCGTGATAGGGCGACTTGCCCCCGCGCATGTGGCGGACGATGTTCTCGATCTCGACGATGGCGTCGTCGACCAGGATGCCAACGGTCAGCGACAGGGCCAGCAGGGTGACGCCGTTCAGCGACTGGCCCAGCGGCGCCATGACCGCGAAGGTCGGCAGCAGCGACAGCGGAATGGCCACGGCGGCCAGGAAGGTCGCGCGCCAGTCGCGCAGGAACAGCAGCACCACCAGCACCGCCAGCAGGGCGCCCAGACCCAGGGCCTCCAGCGAGGCGTAGTAGCTCTCCTCGATATATTTCACGTTCGAGGTCAGTTCGACGATCTTCAGCTCGGGGTGGGCTTTGTCGAGCTTTTCCACCTCCTTGCGGACCTTCTCGGCGACCTTGACCTCGGAGGCGCCGCGCGAGCGGACCATGTTGAAGGTGACGACTTCCTGGTTGTTGAACCGCGCCTGGTTGCGCGGCTCGGCCCAGTGGTCGGTGACCTCGCCCAGGTCGCCCAGGCGCACGGTCTCGCCGTTGTTCAGCTGGACGCGGGTCTCGCGCAGCTGGTCGACGGTGTTGGCCGCGCCTAGCGTGCGGATGGCCCGCTCGGAGCCGGAGACGGTCACCCGGCCGCCGGGCAGGTCGGCGTTGGCCGATTGCAGGGCCTGGCTGACCTCGGCCGCCGTCACGCCGCGGGCGGCCAGGCGGTCGGGGTCGAGGGCCACCTGGATCTCGCGGCTGACGCCGCCCTGGCGGTTGACCTCGCCGATCCCCTTGATGGCCAGCAGGGCGCGGCTGACGTCGTGGTCGACGAACCAGCTGCGCTGCTCGGGCGTCAGGGTCGGCGCCTGGACCACATAGGTGATCAGCGGATTGCCCGAGATGTCGATGCGGGTGACGTTGGGGATCTGCATGTCCTGCGGCAGCGAACTCTGCAGGTTGGACATGGCGTTGCGGACGTCGTTGGTGACCCGCTCGTGGTCGACGCCCAGCTCGAACTCGATGAAGGTCGACGAGAAGCCGTCGCCGACCGTCGAGCTGATGTGGCGCACCTGGCCCAGACCCGCGATCGAGTCCTCGATCAGCCGGGTGACCTGGGTTTCCAGTTCGGTCGGCGCGGCGCCGGGTCGCGAGGCGTTGACCACCACCAGCGGCAGGTCGACGTCCGGGTTGTCATTGATCCGCATGCTGCTGAAGCCGGAGATCCCGGCGATGGTCAGCAGCACGAACAGCAGGAGGACGGGGATCGGGTTCTTGATCGCCCAGCGCGAGATGTTGTTGTGGTTGGGGCTCGGATTGTCCATCGCGATCCCCTAGCGGTTGGCGGCGACGGCGGGCGCCGTCCGGGGAGCCGGCGCGCCAGCGATGCGCACCGCGTCGTTGTCGCCCAGGAAGCCGGCGCCCTCGACCACCACCCGCTCGCCGGCGTTCAGGCCTTCGGCCGAGGTCTGGTCGGTGTTGCGCGCTAGGATGTCGATGCGGCGGAAGCGGGCATGGTTGCTGGCGTCGACCACGAACACGCCGGGTTGGTTCTGGCGATAGAGGATGGCGGCGGTCGGGATGGTCGGGGCCGGGCGGTTGCCCGCCGCGATCTGGGCGCGGGCGAACATGCCCGAGCGGAAGCCGCCGCCGGGCGCCAGGCTGATGCGGGCCAGGCCGACTCGGGTCTGGGCGTTGACCTCGGAGGTGACGATGCGGACCGTGCCCGTCGTCCGCCCGACCTGGTCGGAGGAGACCGTGGCCGGCATGCCGGCCTTGACGGACAGCAGGTCGGCTTCGGGAATCTCGGCGTCCAGCTCCAGCCGGCCGTCGCGGACGATGCGGAAGAGCTCGGTTCCCGCGGTGACGATCTGGCCCTTGGTGACGCTGCGGCGACTGATCAGGCCCGAGACCGGCGCGCGGATGGCGGCTTGGCCGAGGCGGGCGATCGTTTCGTTCCGGGAAGCGTCAGCGGAGGCCAGCTGGGCGGCGGCGGTCTGCTGGCGGGCGGTCGCGGTGTCCAGCGAGGACTGGGACAGGTAGCCCTTGGCCTGCAGCTCGCGCGAGCGGCCCAGCGCGGCCTGGGCCTCGGCCAGGGTGGCCTTGGCGCTGGCCACGGCGGCTTCCTGCTGGTGCAGCTGAGCGCGCAGCATGGTGTCGTTCAGGGCGACCAGGATCTGGCCCTGGCGAACGGTCTGGCCTTCCTCGGCGTTGACCGACACGGCGGTCAGGCCGCCGGTCTCGGCGCCGACCGGCACCTCTTCCCACGGCGTGACGGTGCCCGAGGCGTTGATGATCCGCGGCAGCGACTGGATGGTCACCGGGGCGACGCTGACGGTCTGGCTGGCGGTCAGGGAGGGCTTGGGCGTCTTGGCCTTGGCCTTGTCGCCATGGTCGCAAGCGGTCAGGCCCAGGACGCCGATGCAGAGCACCACGGGTAACGCAGTCGAACCCAGGCCGCGTTTGTTGTTCCGATGATGCACGACCACCTCAGCTCCGATAAGTTGAACAGCCACGCCTTCTAACCGAGAAACGCCGTTCACCGGATTAAATGATCGTAAGGAGACCGAACGGCGTCAGGCGAACTCGCCCGGGGCCGGTTTGGCGCGCCGGCCCGCGTTCCAGGCGCCGACCAGAAGCGCGCCCATCACCAGGTAGCTGATCAGGCTGCCGGCCACGTAATAGGCGCGGGGGAAGATCTGCCGGTCGATCGCCGCGGCCAGATGAATCAGGGCGGTGACCCCCTGGAACGCCGTCGCCGCCATGGTCCACCAGCGATCGGCCGTGAGGGCCAGGTACAGCAGGACCAGCAACAGCGACAGGTCGACGACGAAGACGCCGCTCTGAACGCCCAGGGTCTGCTGGGCGTCCTGCATCAGGGGGCTGGCGAACCAGGCCATGGCCATGGCCATGGCGGCGATCCGCTCAACCCAGCGTCCGCGCCAGACGGCGAGGCCGCAACACGCCAGCAGCATGGCCAGGCTGAACAGCTGGTCGGGAGTCTGGACGTACATCGGCGGGGTTCCGAAGCGGCTTCGGCGGAGCGTCGAGAGCACAGGATATCCCCATTCCCGACGCAAACCGATCCACGAAGTCGCGGGCCCGATCACATGTGGGGGTGCATGATCGGGCCCGCGGCGCGAGGCCTGAGCGGGGAGGGGTCAGGCGACTTCGCGCGTCGTCGGCACGGCCCGGAGGCTGCCGATCAGGCTGGGCGGCGGCTTGACGCCGCCGCCGCCGAACGAGACGGCCGAGAGGCCGATGTCGTGCTGGGCCTTGCTGAGGCCCTGATGGGTTTCCAGGATGTTCTGCCGGGCCACGCCCAGGGCGCGCATCGTCTCGATCGCGCTGATGAGCGCGTCCTGGCCGATCATCACCGACAGGTTGGCGGCCTCCCGCGAGGCCGGCATCAGGGTGGTCAGGGCGGCGGTGCTGGCGATGGCCGCGTCGATGGCCTTTTCGGCGGCGAACAGGGCCTCGGCGACGGCCTCGGCGGCGTTGCGGCGTTCCTTGAGCATGACGGTTCTCCTGGCGCCGCGCGGGTCTTGGGGGCGGCGCCTCATCGGGGTGAAGCTTGAGGCGCGGTCGGGGCCGGTCGGCCTAGAAGAGACCCCGAAGGGCGTGCAAGCCGGCGAGCAGGGAGCCGAACGCGAAGGTGGTCGCGAGCATCACGGCGGCGATGAAGGCCAGCCGCTGGCCGAGCGTCAGGTCATTGGGGCCTCCCCAATGTCCAAACGGCCGGGAGACAGGAAACTCTCGTCCATCAAGGCGCCCGCCACGCAGAGGATCTCGCGCAGCACCATCTCCGGCGGCTTGAAACTCGCCTGCTTGCGCGTCGCGCTGACCAGGTCCGAAGCCATCAGGGCGCTCTGGGTCGACGCCGCCAGGCTGGCGAGCTGTCGCTCCAGCTCCGTCCAGGTGAAGCCCGGAACCGGCTCGTCCTGCGAATTGAGCGTCGGCCAGGTCTTGTGAAAGTTCAGGGCGTCGCGGCGCAGGCCGATGGCCTGGTCGATCGCGTCCTTCTGCGAGTCCGTGAGTGGTGGCACGTGCTGTTCCTTCCTCGATGTCGCGATCTTGGTCACGATCTGGGGCCCACGGGCCGGGTGATCGCGAAACCTCGACGAGGTCAGGAAAGCTGGAGGAAGGCGCCGGGGCTAGCCCCGTCGCGTCGGACCCCGACGCGATCGGAGGGGGGGCGGCGGAGGCCTGGCCGCGCGGCGAGACCAGGCGGGCGGCCTCGTAACGGTCCGCCGCGCCCAGACGCCGCCGGGCCTTGTCCAGGTGCCAGTCGACCGTGTGCTTGGATAGGCCCAGACGGCGGGCGATCTCCTTGGAACTGAGATGTTCGTCCACCAGGCGCAGGCAATCGCGCTCGCGCGCGGTCAGCCGGTCCATGCCGCTCACTGTCTGGTCCAAGCCATCGGCCCCCACGGTCATGGAGCGATTGTATTACGACGGCGTTCGACCGCAAGATGCAGCTAGGCTTGCGGCAGGTCCGAGGCCGCCAGGCTGGACGAGACCTTCCACAGGTCGATCGCGCCCTCGGTCGCGTGGCGGTCGATCTCGCTCAGCTCTTGGGCCGTGAAGTCCAGGGTGTTCAGCGCCGCCAGCGAGTCCTCCAGCTGGGCCACTGTGCGCGCGCCGATCAGGGCCGAGGTGACGCGCGGGTCGCGCAGCACCCAGGCCAGGGCCATCTGGGCCAGGCTCTGGCCGCGGGCCTTGGCGATCGCGTTCAGCGCCTGGATGCGGGCCAGGTTGTCGGCGCTGAGCAGGTGGCCGCCCAGCGAACCCTCGCGGGCCGCGCGGGAGTCCTGGGGCACGCCGCCCAGGTACTTGTTGGTCAGCATGCCCTGGGCCAGGGGCGAAAAGGCGATGCAGCCCACGCCCAGATCCTCCAGAGTGTCGAGCAGTTCGTCCTCGATCCAGCGGTTCAGCATGGAATAGGACGGCTGGTGGATCAGCAGCGGTACGCCTTCGGACTTCAGGATGGCGGCGGCCTGGCGGGTCAGCTCCGGCGAATAGGACGAAATCCCGACGTACAGCGCCTTGCCCTGGCGGTGCAGGTGGGCCAGGGCGCCCATGGTCTCTTCCAGCGGCGTCGTGGGGTCCACGCGGTGCGAGTAGAAGATGTCGACATAGTCCAGCCCCATGCGCTTGAGGCTCTGGTCGCAGCTGGCGATCAGGTACTTGCGCGAGCCGCCGATCTTGCCATACGGGCCTGGCCACATGTCCCAGCCGGCCTTGGTCGAAATCACCAGCTCGTCGCGATGAGCCGCGAAATCGCTGGCCATCACCTTGCCGAAGTTCTCCTCGGCCGAGCCGTAGGGCGGACCGTAGTTGTTGGCCAGGTCGAAGTGGGTGACGCCCAGGTCGAAGGCGCGGCGCAGGATGGCGCGGCCGGTCTCGAACACGTCCGCGCCCCCGAAGTTCTGCCACAGACCCAGCGAGATCGCCGGCAGGTCCAGCCCGCTGCGGCCGGTGCGGCGGTAGGGCATGGCGTCATAGCGGTCGGCGGCGGCGACGTAGGGCTTCTGCACGGGGAGGTTCCTGTGTGGGAGAGCACGGGGCGGAAAAGGGAATGGCGCGGAATCCGGTCGTTGTCACCAGGGCTGTTCCACCGCTCATAAGGTTGTCATCCCGGAAGCCTCGCAGAGGCTGTCCGGGACCCAGGGGACTGGGCGAAGGCCTTGCGGTTCACCTGGATCCCGGACAAGCGCTGCGCCCGTCCGCCGTTAGCGGGTCGCTTGCGCGACCCGAGGCCGGGATGACAACGGAGGGAATGGGCTACCGCGGAACCAGCGCCTCGTGGATCGGCGCCACCCAGCCGTCGTTCTTGACGTCGTAAGCGATGAAGTCGCTGTCGAACTGCCAGTAGGCCCAGGCCCAGCCGCGGGCCTCGGCCTCGCGAGCGGCGGCGGCGGTGTAGGCAGCGCGCGAGGCCATGTCGCCCTTGTCGTAGGCGCCGAACTCGCCCAGCAGCATGGGCCGGTCGTGGGCCTTGGCCCAGGCCTGGACGCCGTCGAAGTCGGCCTTCATCCGCTGGTGCTCGGCCTGCGTTCCCCACGTCACGCCGGTCTTCGGCGTGCTGGGATTCCACGGCGCGCCCTGGTGGGTGAATTCCATCGGCAGGTAGTAGTGGACGGTGACGATCAGGTGGCGGTCCTGGGCCGGCAGCCGCAGGGCGTCGAGATGGGCGATATTGTTCCAGAAGGCCGGGCCGACGACGACGTTGCGGGTCGGGTTCGTGGCCCGGACCACCGGCAGCAGCTCGGCGACCCAGCCGTTCCAGACCGCATCGTCCAGGCCCTTGTTCGGTTCGTTGAGCAGCTCGAACACCACCCGGTCGGGCGCTGTCCTGTAGTGTTCGCCGATCTGCCGCCAGAAGGCGGTCAGACGCGGCTTGCAGGCGGCGGGGTCTTCGCCGCAGGGGCCGAAGTCGTGCTCGTCGAGAATAACGGTCAGCTTCTGGGCCAAGGCGGCCTGAACCACTTGGTCCAGCGTCTTCAGCCAGGCCGGGTCCAGCCGGTTATCGGCGTCCATGTGCGAGAAGGCGTGCAGGTTCAGCCGCACCGCGTCGAAGCCGCCGTCCTTGATGGCCTTGAAGTGCCGCATCTGGAAGCGGGCCTTGGCCGGGTCGTTCCATAGCGGATCGTAGCCGAGGACGTTGATCCCCCGGGCCATGGCCTTGACCTGGTCCTGGGGCGAGATCTCGCGCGCGGCGGCCGGCGTGGCGAGCAGGGCGCAGACGGCCAGGGCCTGGAGGGCTTTGAGCATGGCGTTTCCTCGGTCAGCCTCTGCGGGCCTTGGTTTGACAACGTTGTCAAACCTTAGCGGGAAGCGACGCACGCGCAAGCCCGATCGTGCGCGGCCGACAGGTCAGGCGTCGCGGCGCGCGGCTTCGGACTCGGTGCTGGGCGAGGCGGCGCGGATCAGCTCCAGCACGTCGACCAGGATCACCTGCATGGCCTTCTGCGCCGCCTCGGCGTTGCGGGCGAAGATGGCGTTCGCCACGTCCTCGTGCGACGGGATCGAGGCGGTGCGGCCCTTGATGCGGTTGGTGAAGCGGATCGAGATCCGCAGGGCTGTGTTCACCAGCTCGTGCAGGTCGCGATAGAACGGGTTCTTGGTGGCGTTGAGGATCGCCACGTGAAAGGCGATGTCGGCCGTCAGCGGGTCGTCCTCGCCTTCGGCCGCGACCTTCATCCGATCCAGCGCCTTGCGGATGCCGTTCAGCCCGGACTCGTCTGCGTTGCGGGCGGCCAGGGCGGCGGCGGCGGGCTCGATGCCCAGCCGCATCTCGGTGAATTCGGCCAGCAGGCGCAGGGAGAACTTGCGCTCCAACATCCAGCGCAGGACGTCGGGGTCCAGCAGGTTCCACTCGGTCTCGGGCTCGACCACCGTGCCGTGGCGGGGACGGGCGCTGAGCAGGCCCTTGGCGGTCAGCATCTTGACCGCCTCGCGCGTCACCGTGCGGCTGGCCCCGAACTGCTTGGACAGCTCGCCCTCGGTCGGAAACCCGACCTGGGCGTATTCCCCTGTGACGATGGCCTGACCCAGGGACTCGACGAGCCCATAGGTCAGACTGAGGCCTGGCTGCGTGCGGATCACCAAGTTGTCGCCCCCAAAACGCTTCTCTAGTTGGTCGTCGTCGAAATAGGTCAGACCTTGTGTAGCGTGCTTCGTCCACGCCCGGAACAATCATGTCAAAGACGAGAGCCCCGCCACGACAACCGTGACGAGGCCTTCGAGCTCAGGTCTGGGCGGTCGTCGGCGCGAACATCGTGCCGGTCCTCACCACCAGGTGGCGTAGAGGGCGATCAGGATCAAGATCACGCCCAGGCCGGCGATGTTGAAGCCGGTGGTGGTCTTGTAGCTGACCCCCTCCAGGGTGACGACGTTGACCTCTTTCTTCTGCGGCGCGACCAGCGAGACGATGATCGCCGCGGCCAGGGTCAGCAGGAACACCAGGCCCACGCGGTTCATGAACGGGATCACGAACACCCCGGCCTTGTCGGCGACGAAGAAGGCGCCCGACAGGGCCGCGCCGCCGATCGCCGCGACCAGGGCCGAGGCGGTGGTGGCCCGCTTCCAGAACAGGCCCAGGATGAAGATCACCACGATGCCGGGGGTGAAGAAGCCGGTGAAGTCCTGGATGAACTGGAAGGCCTGCTCGGCCTTGCCCAGCAGCGGCTTGGCCATGAGGATGCCGACGATCACCGCGACGACGGCGGTGATGCGGCCCACCGTGACCAGGTGGCGCTCCGAGGAGCCCTTCCGGACCTTGGCGTAGACGTCCAGGGTGAAGATGGTGGCGATCGAGTTGATCTTGGCGGCCAGTGACGCGACGATCGCGGCGACCAGCGCGGCGAACACCAGGCCCAGCACGCCGGGCGGCAGCAGCTTCATCATCTCCGGATAGGCCTGGTCGGGCTTGGCCAGACCGGGCACGAGCACCAGGGCGGCGATGCCCGGCAGCACGACGATCACCGGCATCAGCAGCTTCAGATAGGCGGCCAGGGCGATGCCCTTCTGGGCCTCGGCGATGTCCTTTGCGCCCAGGGCGCGCTGGATGATGTACTGGTTGAAGCCCCAGTACGAGACGTTCATCACCCACAGGCCGCCGAACAGCACGGAAAGGCCCGGCAGGTCCTTGTAGTGCGGATTGTCGCGCGACAGGATCATGTCGAACTTCTCGGGGAACTGGGTGGTCAGCTGGTTGAAGCCGGCCAGCAGGTCGCCGTGGCCGATCTTGCTCAGCGACAGGAAGACGATGATCAGGCCGCCGGTGATCAACAGGGCCACCTGGACGATGTCGGTCAGGGCCACGGCCTTCAGTCCGCCCCACAGCTGGTAGGCCAGGGCGAAGACGCCGATGATCACCAGGGCCTGCATCTGGTCGATGCCGGCCACGGTGTGGATGGCGATCGAGCCCAGCCACAGGATCGAGGTCAGGTTCACGAACACGTAGAGGACCAGCCAGAACAGGGCCATCACGTTGCGCACGCTGGGGCCGTACCGCTGTTCCAGGAACTGCGGCATGGTCGAGATGTTGTTCTTCAGGAAGATCGGCAGGAAGAACTTGCCGACGATCAGCAGGGTCAGGGCCGCCATCCACTCGTAGGAGGCGATGGCCAGGCCCAGGGCGTAGCCCGAGCCGCTCATGCCGATGATCTGCTCGGCCGAAATGTTGGCGGCGATCAGCGAGGCGCCGATCGCCCACCAGGGCAGGGCCTTGCCGGCCAGGAAGTAGTCGGTGGAGTCCTTCCTGTGTCCACCCTTGTCGCGGCTGACCCACTGGGCCAGGCCGAAGATGGCGACGGCGTAGATCGCCAGGATGACGAAATCGATGGTTCTCACTGGGGTCCCCCCTTTAGGGCCGGCTTCTTTGTCGTTGCAGTACGATCGCTAGCGCGCGGTCTGTTCCGCCCAGGCGGCGACCAGGGTCCTGGCCCGCTGGCCAACCTCCTCGGCCGTGTAGCCCGGGCGGTAGAGCTCGCCGCCGACGCCGATGCCGGCGACGCCGGCCTCGATCCACGGCTTCAGATTGGCAGCACCCACGCCGCCGACGGCGTAGACCGCGATGTCCTTGGGCAGCACGTCGCGTACGGCCTTGATGTGCCCAAAGCCGTAGGTGCCGGCCGGATAGAGCTTCAGCGCCTTGGCCCCGGCCTTGACGGCGACGAAGGCCTCGCTGGGCGTGGCGAAGCCGGGCATGACGGTCAGGCCCAGGCCCACGGCGTGGCTGATCACCGCGGCGTCGGTGTTGGGGGTGACGATCAGCTTGCCGCCGACGCCGGCCACCTGGTCGACCGCTTCCGGCGACAGGACCGTACCCGCGCCGCAGAGCACCTGGTCGCCGAACGCGGCGCACAGCTTGCCGATAGTCGTCAGCGGGTCGGGCGAGTTCAGCGGCACCTCGATGGCCTCGATCCCGGCCTCGACCAGGGCCGCGGCGATGTCGAGGATCTCGTCGTGCTTGACGCCGCGCAGGATCGCGACGATCGGCGGAGTCGCCTTGGGGGTGGTGTTAGGCAAGGACGTGAACTCCACTGTTTTGGGGCGACGACAAGGTCGTGAGTCCGGCCAGGACGGCGGCGTCGCCGTCGACGGCCACGCTGGAACCGCCATTGGCGGCGATGGCCTGGGCGTAGAGAGCGCCGAGGGCCGGGGCTCCGATCAGCGACACCGAACCCAGGTCGCCGAACCAACTGGCGGTGGCCGCGACATCGCTTCCGATCAGCAGGCCCGACAGGAAGCCCATGGCCTCGTCCTTGGGCAGGCCGTCCAGCAGTTGCCGGCTGCGGGTCTCGAAGATCAGGTGCGGCAGGCGCGCCGGGCCCTGTTCGACGATCCGGGCGACGCCGCGGGCGAAGCCCTCGGGCGATTCCGGCCCGTCGCCGGGCGCGGCCTTGGCCAGGATCGAGTGCTCGCGCAACAGGGCGTAGAGCTCGCCGACCGGGGCGGTCAGGAAGCTGGCGATCGCCCCGTCCTCGACCACCACCCACTTGGTGTGGGTGCCGGGCAGGGCCAGCAGATGGCGGCCCCTGGCCAGGTCGGGGTTCAGGGCCAGGGCGCCCAGGATCTGGGTCTCCTCGCCGCGCATCACGTCCGGTCCGCCCAGGGCGTTGCGGCAGGACAGGCCCGGGACGATGGCGACCGGCAGGCCGTCGGCGTCGAGATGCAGCAACCGCTCGCGAATGTCGGCGGCGTTGGCGGGGCAGGGGGCGTAGGCCGCCTCGGCCCAGCCGTTGCGCGACCCGACCATGCCGCACAGCAGGGCCAGGAAGGGCTTGGCCTCGCGCCAGTCGCCGACCAGGTTCAGGAAGGTCTCGCGCGGCGAGGCCTCGAGCGCGCCGATGCCCGGCCCGTCGCGGCGGTCCAGCACGCTCTTGCCCTGGCGCAGGTAGAGCCGCAGGCGCGAGGTGCCCCAGTCGCCGAAGATCGTGACGGAGTTGTCCATGGGGTTCATCTAGTGCGACTCGCGGGTGACGACCGAGCCGCTGGCGCCGACCAGGAAGTCCAGGTCCGCGCCCTTGTCGGCGCCCAGCACGTGGTCGATGTAGAGCTTGGCGTAGCCGCGGGTGGCCTTGGGCGCTGGCGGATTTGCCCGCCAGGCGGCCAGGCGGGCGGCCAGTTCCTCGTCGGAGATCAGCAGGTTCAGCGACCGGGTCGGACCGTCCAGTTCGATCTCGTCGCCGTTCTGGACCACGGCCAGCGGGCCGCCGGCGTCGGATTCGGGCGAGACATGCAGGATGACCGTGCCGAAGGCCGTGCCGCTCATTCGGGCGTCGCTGATGCGGACCATGTCCTTGACGCCCTTTTCCAGCAGCTTGGTCGGAAGCGGCATGTTGCCCACTTCCGGCATGCCGGGATAGCCCTTGGGACCGCAGCCCTTGAGCACCAGGATCGAGCTGGCGTCGACATCCAGGTCGGGATCGTCGATGCGGGCGCGGAAGTCCTCGATGGTCTCGAACACCACGGCCTTGCCCCGGTGGCTGCACAGCTCGGGGCTGGCGGCGCTGGGCTTCATCACCGCACCGCCGGGGGCCAGGTTGCCGCGCAGCACCCAGATGCCGCTGTCGGGCTTCACCGGCGCCTCGACGCTGCGGATGACCTCGGCGTTGAACACCTCGGCCTTCTCGTACTGCTCGCCGATCCGCACGCCCGAGACGGTGGGGGCCTCGGGGTTCAGGAACGGGGCCATCTGCTTCATCACCGCCGGCAGGCCGCCGGCGTAGTGCAGGTCTTCCATCAGGAAGCGGCCCGAGGGCTGCAGGTCGACCAGCAGCGGTACGTCGCGCGACAGGAGGTCGAAGTCCTCCAGGCTCAGCTCGACGCCCAGCCGGCCGGCCAGGGCCAGCAGGTGGACCACGGCGTTGGTCGAGCCGCCGATCGCCGCGTGGACGCGCAGGGCGTTCTCGAAGGCGGCGCGGGTGGCCACCTGCGACATGGTCAGGCCGTCATGCACCATGCGCACGATGGTGCGGCCGGTCTGGTGGGCCATGGCGGCGCGGCGGGCGTCCACGGCGGGAATGGAGGCGTTGTAGGGCAGGCTCATGCCCATGGCCTCGACGATCGCGGCCATGGTCGAGGCGGTGCCCATGGTCATGCAGGTGCCGGGCGAGCGGCTCATGCCGCTTTCGGCCGACATGAACTCCGGCAGGGTCATCTCGCCGGCCCGCACGGCCTCGGAGAACTTCCATACGTCGGTGCCCGAGCCGATGTCCTTGCCGCGGAACTTGCCGTTCAGCATCGGGCCGGACGAGACGACGATGGTGGGCAGGTCGACGCTGGCCGCGCCCATCATCTGGCCGGGCGTGGTCTTGTCGCAGCCGCCCAGCAGCACGACGCCGTCGATCGGGTTGCCGCGGATCGACTCCTCGACGTCCATGGCCAGCAGGTTGCGGAACAGCATGGCCGTCGGCCGCATCTGGGTCTCGCCCAGCGAGATGGCCGGGAATTCCAGCGGCAGGCCGCCGGCCTCCCAGACGCCGCGCTTCACGTGCTCGGCGATGTCGCGCAGGCCCGCGTTGCAGGGGGTGATCTCAGACCAGGTGTTGCAGATGCCGATCACCGGCCGGCCGTCGAACACGTCGTCGGGAAGGCCCTGGCTCTTCATCCAGCTACGATGGATGAACCCGTCGCGATCCAGCTTTCCGTAGCTGTGACCGCTGCGGAACCTGCCGCCCCCGTTTCCCTGACTCATAACCAGCCCTAACGCCGCGGTCGAAGCCGCTCAAAAACCCATTTAGCGCATTTATAGTATTATACTGGTGGTCGCAAACACCTGGGGCGCCGTGACGCATTGCGCAAACGACCTGAGGCTGTGATTCTCCTGACGTGACGCGGGTTTGCTGCAAAACCTGTGGCGCAAAAGTCGCCCTCCACGCCGAAATGATAGCGCTATCAATTTCGACTTGTAAGTCGGAATTATATGACTAAAGGTCCCGGTCAGATCGTGTGACCGCCGTGCGCGGCGCACGTCACCGACGCCTTTGAAGAGCGTCGGGACGGATCTCACCTCGGGGAAGGAAACCACAATGTCGCCTCATCATCATTCTCGTCGCAAAACCATGTTCTTGGGCGCGTCAGCGCTCGTCATCTGCGCCGCTCTGCCCGCCGTCGCTTCCGCTCAGACGGCTCCGGCCCAACCCGTGGACACGGTCGAAGAAATCGTGGTCACCGGCCAACGCGCCGCCATCCAGTCCGCGCAAAAGCTGAAGCAGAACGCCGAGCAGATGGTCGATTCGATCACCTCGACCGACATCGGCGCCCTGCCCGACCGCAGCGTCACCGAAGCCCTGCAACGCATCTCGGGCGTCACGATCGGCCGCACCGCGGATCCCCGCGACGCCGACCGTATTTCGGTCGAAGGCAGTGGCGTGCAGGTTCGCGGCCTCAGCTGGGTCCGCGGCGAACTGAACGGCCGCGACAGCTTCTCGGCCAAGGCCGGCCGCGTCCTGAGCTTCGAAGACGTGCCGCCCGAGCTGATGGCCGGCGTCGACGTCTACAAGAACCCGGCGGCCGACATCATCGAAGGCGGCGTTGGCGGCACGGTCAACCTGCGCACGCGCATGCCGTTCGATTCCAAGAAGCGCATCCTGGCCTATTCGCTCGATTCCAGCTGGGGCGACCTGGCCCGCAAATGGGAGCCGAGCGGCTCGATCCTCTACAGCAACCGCTGGGACACCAATATCGGCGAGGTGGGCTTCCTGGTCGACCTGTCCGACTCCAAGCTCTCCAGCCGCACCGACACCATGTCGGTCGACCCCTACAACGTCCGCACCGACCTGGTTCCCGGCAAGACGGTGTACGTCCCCGGCGGCTACGGCTACCGCACCCTGGACTTCGAACGCGAGCGCAAGGGCATCGACGCCGTCCTGCAATGGCGCCCGAACGAGCAGTGGGAAGGCACCCTGCACTTCCTGCGCTCGTCGGCCTCGCAGGCATCGACCGAACGCGCCAACGGCTTCAATCCTGGATCGGGCAATGGCCCGATGGCCGGGACCAGCTTCACCTACGATGATGCCGGCCACTTCATCAAAGGCACGATGGCCAACGCGCCCAACGGCACGGAACTTGGCTCGTCGCTGATCGACACCCGCTTCGCCGATCGCAGCTCGGTGACCTCGGACTACTCGCTGAACCTGAAGTACAATCCCAACGACAAGTGGTCGTTCACCGCCGACGTCCAGTACATCTACGCCAAGACCAAGACGGTCGATAACACCGCGTTCAACGCGCTGAACGGCGCGACCCGGCCCGCCACCCTGGACCTGACCGGCGACCTGCCCCAGATCACGGTCAACAACGATGCGGCCTATCTGGCCAATCCGGCCAACTACTACCTGCAAGCGGCGATGGATCACCACGACCGCAACGACGCCGCCGAGTGGGCCGAGCGCTTCGACGGCGAGTACAGCTTCGACGAAGGCAGCTGGCTGAAGTCGTTCCGCTTCGGCGTCCGTCACCAGTATCGTCAAGCGACCACCCGCGAGACCACCTATCGTTGGGACACGGTGGCGCCGAGCTGGACGGGGTCGAAAACCATCGATCAACTCGAAGGGTACCAGGGCTATTACGAGCTCTTCCCGTTCGACAACTACTTCCGCGGCAAGACCAAGCTGCCCGCGCCGTTCGTGATGCCGACCGCGGCCTTCGTGAACAATTACGGCGACACCTCGCAGGTGCTCGACCGAATCTCGCGAGCGAACGGCGGCGGCTGGCGTGCGTTCAACGGCGTCTTCGACGAGCAAACCCCGGCCGGCGGCAGGGGCAGCATCAACCATCAGAAGGAAGAGACCCTGGCGGCCTACGGCCTGCTGCGGTTCGGCCACGACGTGTCGCTGTGGGGCGACCAGCGCGAGATCGACGGCAACATCGGCCTGCGTGTCGTCAAGACCGAGGGCAAGGGCCAGGGCACCCTGACCTTCCCGGTGAACAACGGCAGCAGCAGCGTCAACTTGCCGGCCGCCGACCAGGCGTTCGGGAACGGGGCCTCCAGCCCCAACAGGGGCGGCCGCGACTATGTGAGCCTCCTGCCCAGCCTGAACGTGCGTCTGAAGCTCAGCCCGGAGATGTTCATCCGCTTCGCGACGGCCAAATCCATCGTCCGTCCTGACTTCCAGCAGTTGGCGCCGAACTACTCGATCGCCGCCACCAACGGCTTCATCAACGGCGGGGTCTGCACGACCAGCATCCCCACCGACGCCAACGCCAACTGCGTTTATCAATACAAGGCCAACGCCGGCTCCCCGGACCTGAAGCCGATCCGCTCGACCCAGTACGACCTGTCGTACGAGTGGTATTTCAACGCGACCGGCAGCGTGACGGCGACGGCGTTCTACAAGGACGTCTACAACTTCATCGACAACGTCGCGACCAACATCGACTTCACCAACAACGGCGTGACCCGCACCGTCCAGGTGACCAAGCCGTACAACGCCGGTCACGGCAAGGTTAAGGGCTTCGAAGTCGCCTATCAGCAGTATTACGACTTCCTGCCCGGCGCGCTGCGTGGTTTCGGCGTGCAGGCCAACTTCACCTATATCGACAGCAAGGGCACCCGTAACGCTTCGGCCAACCCCTACGACAACACTCAGATCATCAACGCGCAGGTCAAGGACCTGCCGCTCGAGGGCATGTCGAGGACCAGCTATAACGTCGCGGCGCTCTATGACCTGGGCAAGGTCTCGGCGCGCCTGGCCTATAACTGGCGCGAGCGCTACCTGCTGACCACCACGGCCGCCAACATCAACATCCCGGCCTGGTACGACGACTACGGTCAGCTGGACGGCTCGGTGTTCTACACCGTCAACGACGCCCTGAAGATCGGCTTCCAGGCGGCGAACCTGGCCAACGCCAAGACCAAGATCCTGGTCAGCTATCCCGGCCGGCCCGAAGAGGGCCTGACCGGCCACAACTGGGTCACGGCGGATCGTCGCTACTCGGTCGTGCTCCGCGGCACCTTCTAGGATCGCTTCGGCGAGCTCCTGAACAGGCCCCCGCCTCGTCCCGGCTCCGCCGGGAAGGGGCGGGGGCTTTTTTATTCCGCGCGCGAGGCGAAGGCGTCTAGCCTGCCCGTTGCGACGCCTGACGGATATTCCGCGACATGACCGATAAAGCGCCCAAGAAGTTCGTCGTCGTCGGCGGCGGAACCGCCGGCTGGATCGCGGCGGCGACGCTCGCCCATGCCATGAAAGGCCAGATCGGCGAGATCTGCGTGGTCGAGTCCGACGAGATCGGCACGGTCGGGGTCGGTGAGGCCACCATCCCGCCGATGCAGTTCCTCAACAGCCTGCTGGGCATCGACGAGATCGACTTCGTCAAGAAGACCCAGGCGACCTTCAAGCTGGGGATCGAGTTCCGCGACTGGACCCGGCAGGGCCATACCTATTTCCACCCGTTCGGACCGCACGGGCAGACCATCGAGGCGGTGTCGTTCCACCACTACTGGATGCGACTGCGCCAGCACGGCGACACCAGCGCGATCGACGACTATTCGCTGGCGACGGTCGCGGCGCGCATGGGCAAGTTCGTCATCCCGCCCCGCGATCTGCCGCCGGAGCTGCCCCAGCTGAGCTACGCCTATCATTTCGACGCTGGTCTCTACGCCCGCTACCTGCGCGACTACGCCGAGAAGCGCGGGGTCCGGCGCATCGAGGGCAAGATCGTCGAGGTCAAGCAGCGTCCCGCCGACGGCTTCATCACGGCCGTGGAGCTGGAGGGCGGCAAGACGGTCGAGGGCGACTTCTTCATCGACTGCTCGGGTTTCCGCGGCCTGCTGATCGAGCAGACCCTGAAGACCGGCTACGAGGACTGGACCCACTGGCTGCCTTGCGACCGGGCCCTGGCTGTGCCCTGCGACAGCGTCTCGCCGACGACGCCCTATACCCGTTCGACCGCCCGCAAGGCCGGCTGGCAGTGGCGCATTCCGCTGCAGCACCGGATCGGCAACGGCTATGTCTATTCCAGTCCGTTCATCAGCGACGACGAGGCCGCCGCCACCCTGATGGCCAATCTGGACGGCGCGCCGCGCGCCGAGCCGCGGCTGCTGCGTTTCACCACCGGCCGCCGCAAGAAGGCCTGGAACAAGAACGTCGTGGCCCTGGGCCTGGCCAGCGGCTTCATGGAGCCGCTGGAATCGACCAGCATCCACCTGATCCAGACCGGGGTCTTCCGCCTGCTGTCCCTGTTGCCGGTGGGCGACCGTCCGGACGAGGCCACGATCGAGGAATACAATCGCCTGTCGAAGATCGAATACGAGCAGATCCGCGACTTCATCATCCTGCACTACAAGGCCACCGAGCGGGACGATTCCGAGCTGTGGCGCTACTGCAAGGACATGGCGATCCCCGACAGCCTGGCGCACAAGATCGAGCTGTTCCGGGCCCGCGGCCGGATCGCCCGCTTCGACGACCAGCTGTTCGTCGAGCCCAGCTGGCTGGCGGTGTTCATGGGGCAGGGGATCGAGCCCCGCCACCACGATCGGATGGCGGACGTGCCGCCCTTGGCCGACATCGAGCGCCGACTAGGCGGGATCCGCCAGACCATCGCCCAGATTTGCCAGGGCCTGCCGACCCATGACGAGTTCATCGCCCGCAACTGCCGCGCCGAACCGCTGGGCTGATGTTAGGGGGAGCAGATCGCTTGCCAGCTTATTTGTCGGAGTATATAAGCTTGGGTGAGGGCGAGGTCGCGTGGCGATCTCCCGTCTCCGAACGCCACAAGCACGGGATCATATCTCCCCGAATCCGTGCGGATTCTCCCCCGCGCATCGTTCCCCTGCGGGCGATGCGCGGATTTTTTTGCCCGGACGGGGCGTTTTCGTGTTCATCCTGGCGGAGAGCCTTCCGCCTTTCCAGACAAGGGTGAAACGGTTTGCAAAGCCGGTTGCCTCGTCTAATTGTCCTATTTATATGTTAGCGGTAACGAAGCCGTCGCGGCGAGTTTTGCGAGACAGGCGGCCAGCGAGGGGAGGGGACGGTTTGCGGTTCCACGACAGGATGGCCGGCGACGGCGTGAAGACTTCCGTCCGCGCCGCTGCCTGCGCGCTGATCGCCTCGTGCGCGGTGGCCGTCCTCGGCTCGGGGCCGGCCCTGGCCGCCGACGCCCCCGTTCCCAGGCTGATCGAAAAGGACGGCCGTCACGCCCTGATGGTCGACGGCGCGCCGTTCCTGATGCTGGGCGTCCAGGCCAACAACGCCGCCAACTATCCCTCGCAGCTGCCCAAGGTGTGGCCGGCCGTGAAGGCGCTGCACGCCAACACCCTGGAGATCCCGGTCGCCTGGGAGCAGATCGAGCCGGCCGAGGGCAAGTTCGACTTCTCCTATGTCGACGTGCTGCTCAAGCAGGCCCGCGACAACGACGTGAAGCTGGTGCTGCTGTGGTTCGGCACGTGGAAGAACAACGGCCCGCAGTACGCCCCCGAATGGGTCAAGCTGGACAACAAGCGCTTCCCGCGGGTGATCAACGCCAAGGGCGAGGTCAAGAACTCGCTGTCGCCGCACTTCCCCGCCACGCTGGAGGCCGACAAAAAGGCCTTCGTCGCCCTGATGCGCCACCTGAAGGCGGCCGATCCCGACCACACGGTGATCATGGTCCAGCCCGAGAACGAGGTTGGAACCTACAGCGCCATCCGCGACTTCTCGCCCACGGCCCAGAAGCTGTTCGACGGCCCGGTTCCAGCGCCGCTGGTCAAGGCGATGAAGAAATCGCCGGGGACCTGGCAGGCGGTGTTCGGCAAGGACGCCGACGAGTTCTTCCACGCCTGGTCGATCGGCCGGTTCGTCGACGAGGTCGCCGCGGCCGGCAAGCGCGAGCTGCCGCTGCCGATGTACGTCAACGCCGCCCTGCGCGACCCCTTCAAGTACCAGGACCCGTTCACCTATTCGTCGGGCGGGCCGACCTGGAACGTGCTGGAGGTCTGGAAGACCGCCGCGCCGTCGATCGACGCGCTGGCGCCCGACATCTACATGCGCGAGAGCTCCAGCGTCCGGAAGACGCTGGAGCAGTACGGCCGTCCCGACAACGCCCTGTTCGTGCCCGAAATCGGCAGCGACAAGGCCTATGCCCGCTATGTCTACGACGTGCTGGGCCGCCACGGGATCGGCTTCTCGCCGTTCGGCCTCGACTACACCGGCTATTCCAACTACCCGCTCGGCGCCAAGCAGGTGGACGCCGAGACGCTGGAGAACTTCGGCGTCCACTACCGTTTGCTGGCCCCCATGGCCCGCGAGTGGGCCAGGCTGTCGTTCACCAGCGACGTCTGGGGCGTGGGCGAGGCCGACGACCGCAAGGCCGAGACCCTGAAGCTGGGCGACCGCTGGACCGCCACGGTCTCGTACGGCGAATGGCAGTTCGGCTCGATCGAGGCCCCCTGGATGTCCAAGGCCGAGAAGCAGCCGAACCGCGAGATCCCGGACGGCGGCGCCCTGATCGCCCGCCTTTCGGCCAACGAGTTCCTGGTCACCGGCTATCGCGCCCGCGTCACCTTCGGCTCGGCCAAGGACGAGCGCTTCATGCTGGCCCGCGTCGAGGAAGGCCACTTCGAGAACGGCCAGTGGGTGTTCGACCGCGTGTGGAACGGCGACCAGAGCGACTACGGCCTGAACCTGACCACCCTGCCGCAGGTGCTGAAGGTCAAGCTGGCCACCTACTAAACCTCCGTCACTCAAACGCCGATCCCGGGATCCACCCGGATCGGCGGCGATAAAAATCAAAGATCCTAGGGGAAGAACGATGCGCATGCTGCCCAAGGCCCTTCTCGCCGGCCTAACGCTCACCCTCTTGGCCTCGACCAGCGCCTTGGCGCTGGACGGCGCCTTCGAGAAGACCGCCGACGGGGTGGTCGTCACCCCCGCCTCGGGGCCCGCCAAGAAGGTGCGGCTGCAGGTGATGGGCGAGCGCATCCTCCACGTCACGGCGACGCCGACCGACAGCCTCGACACCCCGCCCAGCCTGATGGTGACGGCCAAGCCGGGCGGCGCCTTCACGGTGACGGAGGCGGGCGGCAAGGTGGTGGTCAAGGCTGGCAAGGCCTCGGCCGAGGTCTCGCTGGCCGACGGCAAGGTCAGCTTCCGCGACGCGGCCGGCAAGCTGGTCCTGGCCGAGAACGGCCGGCGTCCGTTCAAGACCGAGACCATCGACGGCAAGACCTTCTACAGCGTCAGCCAGCAGTTCAATCCGGGCACGGACGAGGCCTTCTACGGCCTGGGCCAGCACCAGAACGGCCAGATGAACTACAATGGCCAGGACGTCGAACTGGCCCAGTACAACCGCGACATCGCCGTGCCGTTTGTGCTGTCCACCCGCAACTACGGCCTGCTGTGGGAAAACAACGGCATCACCCGGTTCGGCGACCCGACGCCTTATGACGTGGCCTCGCGCGACCTGAAGATCTTCGACGCGGCCGGCAAGGCGGGCGGCTTCACGGCCAAGTACTACGTCAACGGGGCGCTGAAGCTGACCCGGACCGAGAAGGACATCGACTACCGCTTCCTGAAGGACCAGCCCAACTGGCCGGCCGAGCTGACCGGTCCCGACAAGAAGCCGGTCAAGGGCGCCACCGTGGTCTGGGAAGGCTCGGTCGAGCCCTCGGTCAGCGGCGTCCAGAAGTTCAAGCTCTATTCGTCCAGCTACGCCAAGGTCTATGTCGACGGCAAGCTGACGATCGATCGCTGGCGGCAGAACTGGAACCCGTGGTTCCACAACTTCACCGCCCCGATGAAGGCCGGGACCCGTCACAAGATCCGCGTCGAGTGGGATCCCAACGAGGGCTATATCGGTCTGCTGCACAACAACCCGATCCCGGCGGCCGACCAGAAGTCGCTGACCATGACCTCGGACGTCGCCCATGCGGTCGACTACTATTTCGTGGCGGGCGACGACCTGGACCAGGTGGTCGGCGGCTATCGCCAGCTGACCGGCAAGGCCGTGGCCCTGCCGCGCTGGGCCTACGGCTTCTGGCAGAGCCGCCAGCGCTACGAGACCCAGGACCAGATCGTCGGGGTGCTCAAAGAATACCGCGACCGCAAGCTGCCGATCGACAACGTGGTCATGGACTGGCGCTACTGGAAGGACGACGCCTGGGGCAGCCACAAGTTCGACGAGACCCGCTTCGCCGACCCCAAGAAGATGGTCGACGACATCCACGGGATGAACGGCCACATCATGATCTCGATCTGGCCGAAGTTCTATCCGACCACGGACCACTTCAAGGAGTTGGACGCCAAGGGCTTCATGTACAAGCGCAACATCGAGCAGGGCGCGCTGGACTGGGTGGGACCGGGCTATCTGAACTCGTTCTACGACCCCTATACGAAGGAGGCGCGCGACATCTACTGGCGCCAGGTCAAGGACGGCCTGAAGGGCTTCGGAATCGACGCCTGGTGGATGGACAGCGACGAGCCGGACATGCACTCCAACCTCGACATCCCCGAGCGCACCCTGCGCATGGGTCCGACGGCGATCGGCCCGGGCGCGGAGTTCTACAACTCCTATCCGCTGATCCACACCCAGGGCGTGTTCGACGGCGAGCGCGCGCTGAACCCCGACAAGCGCAGCTTCATCCTGTCGCGCTCGGGCTTCGGCGGCATCCAGCGCAACGGCGTGGCCCTGTGGAGCGGCGACGTGGTCGCGCGCTGGGACGACCTGAAGGACCAGATCTCGGCCGGGGTGAACCTGTCGATGTCGGGCGTGCCCAACTGGACCACCGACATCGGCGGCTTCTCGGTCGAGGACCGCTACACCAACAAGGACCCGGCCCACTGGGCCGAGTGGCAGGAACTGAACCTGCGCTGGTTCCAGTTCGGCGCCTTCAGCCCGCTGTTCCGCAGCCACGGCGAATTCCCGTACCGCGAGATCTACAACCTCGCCGACGAGGGCACCGACATCTACAAGGCGCTGGCCTGGTACGACGAGCTCCGCTACCGGCTGATGCCCTACACCTACACCCTGGCGGCCGACACCTATCAGCGCGACGGTGTCATGATGCGCGGCCTGGTGATGGACTTCCCGTCCGACACCACCGCGCGCGACGTCAATGACGAGTACCTGTTCGGCAAGGCGTTCCTGGTGGCGCCGGTGACGCAGTTCAAGGCGCGCTCGCGGTTGGTCTACCTGCCGGCCGGGGCCAGCTGGTACGACTTCGAGACCGGCAAGGCGTTCAAGGGCGGCCAGACCGTCAAGGCCGACGCGCCGCTGTCGCGCATGCCGCTGTTCGTGAAGGCCGGCTCGATCGTGCCGACCACGGTGGTCCAGCAATATGTCGGCGAACAGCCCGACGCCCCGCTGACCGTGGTGGTCTACACCGGGGCCGACGGCAAGTTCGAGCTCTACGAGGACGACGGCCTCAGCAACGGCTACGCCCGCGGCGCCTGGAGCCGGATCCCGATGAGCTACGACAACGCCACCGGCCGCCTGACGATCGGCGCCCGGTCGGGCAGCTTCAAGGGCATGGTCGAGAACCGGACGATCAAGGTCCGCTTCATCGGTTCGGGCGCCAAGCCGGTCGATTTCGACGCCGTGGACGACACCGTGGCCTACAGCGGCCAGCCGGTGGTGGTGACGCGGAAGAGGTAGGGCGACCCAAGCGCCTCGAATAAAGAACCCCGGCGCCGTACAGCGCCGGGGTTTTTCGTCGTCAAAGCCCGGCCGGGTGGGAGGACAGCCAGTCTGGCCACTGTGCTTTGGCCCGAGAGGCCTCATCGGCCGTAGGCAGGAAGAGATCGGCGCCGCCGTCATAGGGCGCAAAGACGCCGCCGGTCGCTTCCGAGATCCAGAGCGTCGGCCCTTCCAGGTCATCCGCGCAGCGCCTGAGCAGAGGCGTGAACCGATCCGCGACCCATTGAACCCGGGCGGCATAGGGCCGCCACGCCGGCTCGTCCTCGTCGCCTTCTGGATAGATATGAGGGGACGGTTGCAGGCCGAATTCACGGATTGTCGCGTGGCTATCGCTCAACTCGATGATCGGCTCGTCCATGTCCGGCCATTCAGCCCGCCCCTGCACCAGCCAGGCCGGAGCATCGCCGAGCACCAGATCGGCCATGGCGCGGGACCGCTGAAGAACGACGGCCACCTCGTCGTCGTTTTCGGCATAGCGTTTGGATTCGGGGAGCGAATGGAAGCGGACCCAGTGCTTGGCTCCGGCATGGCGCATCAGATGTGCGACGGGAGCGTGACCATTGTGGAACTGGTTCCAGATCGTGTCGAAATCAAGCAAGCCGTGATCCTCGTTTCGCCGCTTCCTATCAGGATTGCAGCCGCCGAACGAGACCAGGGCGTCGTCAGGCTTGAGCGACCAGCTTCCGCGTGATCCACTTGGCCCAAGTCGAGACGCTCGCTACCGCGCGAGCACATTTTTCACGGTCGATCAAACATGGGAAAGCATGAAGGCGCGCCAAAGCACCTATCCCCTTCGTCTTCCGACGTCGGTGCGGGCCGAGGTCGAACGCCGGGCCAAGGCTGAAGGCTCGAGTGTCAACCAGTTCGTGGCGACGGCCGTGGCGGAGAAGTTGGCGGTCATGAACACCGCGGCTTTCTTCGCCGAGCGGCGATCGAAGGCTGATTTCGCCGCCTTCGACCAGATCATGTCGCGGCCCGGCGGCGCCGAGCTCGATGACGACGACCGCTTGCCTTAAGCCTGAACCACCAGTTTGCGCGTGATCAACTCGGCTGCGTTGATGCGTTCGCCACCGGGCTGCATCACCTCCAGGTGGACGTGGTCGGTGATGCCGGGATAGTGGCCCTGCAGGCTCTGGTCGACGCCGATCGTCTGGCCCAGGCGCACGGTCTGGCCGACCTTGACGCCGGGCTTCACGTAGAAGGCGCGGGCGACGTAGCCGAGGGCCGGATTGGTGATCTCGACGAAGGTCAGGCCGCTGTCGCCAGCGTAGGCGTAGCCGATCTTGGTGATGTAGCCGGAGATCGGGGCCTTCACATCCTGGCCAGCCGTGGCCACGTAGTCGACCCCCTCGTGCTCGCGCGCCCCGCCGTCGCGGCGGGCGCCGAACTGGCCGTCGCCGAAGTCGTCATGGCCGCGCGGGACGCCGCCGGTCGGGTTGGCGAAGTCGGGGGAGCCGTCGCCGTCGATGTCCGCGCCGCTCCAGACCAGTTCCTTGCGGACCGGCTTCTGCGGCTTGGCGGCCATCTCGGCCAGCAGGCGTTGCATGACGGGCGAAGGCCCCCGGGGCGCGTTGTGCGGGTTCTCCATCGCCGCAACCACCATCGGAGCGAAGACCAGGGCCAGGCCCAGCGCGCCGCGCGCCCAGGGGGCGAGTTTGTGCGGGGCGAGTTTCTTCGCAGCCGGTGCTTGCATCACATCGTCCTGAAGTTGTCGGCGGGATCGTTTCGGCGGGTTGGGCGTTTGGGTTGGTTAATCGCCAGATAAGGCGAAGACATGGCAAGCCAAGTGCGGCCTGCGGTCGCGTACGCCTGTGGCTATGCTTGAAGCTCTACTGAACGTTGTCAGTCGAGGATTGGCGAGGTCGGCCGCAGGGTGACGGTCAATGCTCTGGCTTCGGCGGGAAGATCAAGCGTCTCCGTCGCGCCAACGTCGAGGAAAATCCCGTCCAGCGCAGCGAAGTCTTCCGCGTCTTGCAGCAGCACCACCAGCACGGGGCCGTCCGAGGCCATGATGCGACCGCCGCGCCAGGGCTCGACCGTCGCCGTCCAAGCGCTGCGCCGGACCATGACGTTGAGGTCGCGGATCGGGCCGGCGGTCAGGCGCGCCATGACGACCGCCTCGCCTGGAAAGGCCAAGGGCGCGCCGGGCTCAAGACGCATCGTTCGCCCATCGATCTCCAGCACCAAGCCGTCGCCGGCGATCGCCGTCAGGATCCGGTCAACGCCCGGAAAGGCCGAGAACGGCCCGTCGGCCGCGACGTCGGCCAGGCTGACCCGCCAGTCGAAGGCGTCCAGGCCGGCGCCGGGCGGCCAGGCGGCGACCTCGCGGGTCACGCCGCCGCCGTTCTTCCATGGCGTGGCGATCCGGTCGGCGGCGCGCAGGATGCGCACTAGAGAATGCCCGGCAGGTCCAGCCCGTGCTCGTGGGCGCAGTCCTTGGCGATCTCGTAGCCGGCGTCGGCATGGCGCATGACGCCGCTGGCCGGATCGTTCCACAGCACCCGCGCGATGCGCTTGGCGGCGGCGTCGGTGCCGTCGCAGACGATGACCATGCCGGCGTGCTGCGAAAAACCCATGCCCACTCCGCCGCCGTGGTGCAGCGACACCCAGGTGGCGCCCGAGGCGGTGTTGAGCAGGGCGTTGAGCAGCGGCCAGTCCGACACTGCGTCCGAGCCGTCGACCATCCCCTCGGTCTCGCGATTGGGCGAGGCCACCGAGCCGCTGTCGAGGTGGTCGCGCCCGAT
Source organism: Caulobacter sp. BE254 (assembly GCF_031457295.1). Lineage (NCBI taxonomy): Bacteria > Pseudomonadati > Pseudomonadota > Alphaproteobacteria > Caulobacterales > Caulobacteraceae > Caulobacter > Caulobacter sp. BE254. The sequence goes on from NZ_JAVDWJ010000014.1 coordinate 71,712, forward strand.
CACCACCGGGGCCTTCAGCTCGCCGCTGGCGACCATCTCATTGAAGGCCAGGCCCAGCCGGTGGCGGTCGCCCAGCCCGACCCAGCAGATCCGGGCCGGAAGGCCCTGGAACTTGATCTTCTCGGCCGCCATGTCCAGCCAGTGGTGCAGGTGCGGATTGTCGGGGATCAGTTCCTTGACCTTGGCGTCGGTCTTGCGGATGTCTTCCGGATCGCCCGACAGCGCCGCCCAGCGGAACGGCCCAACGCCCCGGCAGAACAGCGGCCGGATGTAGGCCGGCACGAAGCCGGGGAAGTCGAAGGCGTTCTTGACGCCTTCCTCCAGGGCCATCTGGCGGATGTTGTTGCCGTAGTCGACGGTGGGCACGCCAGCCGCCTGGAAGTCGAGCATGGCCTGCACATGCACCGCCATCGAGGCGCGGGCGGCGCGGTTGACCGCTTCGGGCTCGCGCTCCTTGGCGGTCGCCCACTGGTCCAGGGTCCAGCCGGCCGGCAGGTAGCCGTTGATCGGGTCGTGGGCGCTGGTCTGGTCGGTCAGCAGGTCCGGGCGGACGCCCGCCGCGAACATCGCCGGCAGCAGCTCGGCGGCGTTGCCCAGCAGGCCCACCGAGATCGGAGTCCGGTTTCGCTGGGACTCCTCGATCCAGGCCAGGGCTTCGTCCAGGCTCTCGGTCGCCTTGTCCAGATAGCCGGTGCGCAGCCGCATTTCGATCCGCGACGGCTGGCACTCGATGGCCAGGCACGAGGCCCCGGCCATCACCGCCGCCAGGGGCTGGGCCCCGCCCATGCCGCCCAGGCCCGCCGTCAGCAGCCACTTGCCCGCAAGGTCGCCGCCATGATGCTGGCGGCCCATCTCGACGAAGGTCTCGTAGGTGCCCTGCACGATGCCCTGGGCGCCGATATAGATCCACGAGCCGGCGGTCATCTGGCCGTACATGGCCAGGCCCTTGCGATCCAGCTCGTTGAAGTGCTCCCAGGTCGCCCAGCGCGGCACCAGGTTGGAATTGGCGATCAGCACCCGCGGCGCATCGGCGTGGGTGCGGAACACGCCCACCGGCTTGCCGGATTGGACCAGCAGGGTCTCGTCGTCCTCCAGCCGGCGCAGGGTCTCGACGATCTTGTCGTAGCTTTCCCAGTCGCGGGCCGCGCGGCCGATGCCGCCATAGACCACCAGCTCCTCCGGCCGCTCGGCGACGTCGGGGTGGAGGTTGTTCATCAGCATCCGCAGCGGCGCTTCCGTGAGCCACGACTTGGCTGTGAGTTCCGTGCCGGTGGCGGGGCGGATGACGCGGGTGTTGTCGAGGCGGGTCATGGTGAGGTCCAGGGCGGGAGGGCGGTTGTTCTTCTCCTCCCCCGCATCGCGGGGGAGGTGGCGCGATGCGAATACGCATCGTGACGGAGGGGGCGTCGTGCGGCGGCTGGACGCCCCCTCCGTCCGCTTCGCGGCCACCTCCCCCGTTTCACGGGGGAGGAGCGGTTGAAGCAAAGGCGAGGCAGGCCTTCAGCACGTCAGCGAGCGCGGCCTGGAGCGGCGCGGCGCGCGCGGGCGCATAGGGCGTGGGCCAGGTGTCAGGCGTCAGGACCGGCGGCTCGTCGATATAGCCCCGGCAGGCCAGTTCCATCTGGACGGCGTGGACTCCCTGGTCGGGTCGCCCGTAGCGCCGTGTGATCCAGCCGCCCTTGAACCGGCCGTCGGTGACCCGCGGCAGCCCCGTGGCGTCGCAGGCGGCCTCGACCGCGCGGGTCAGGCCCGGATCGCAGGCCGCGCCGTTGTTCGTGCCGATGTTGAACTGCGGCAGCTCGCCGGCGAACAGGCGCGGGGCCCGCGAACGGATCGAGTGGGCGTCGTACAGCACCGCCTTGCCGTGGAGGCCGCGCAGCCGATCGAGTTCGCCGCGCAGGGCCGCGTGATAGGGATCGAAGAACCGCTCGCGCCGGGACGCGATCTCGGCGCCGGTCGGTTCCTGGCCGGCCTGGTACAGGGGCTCGCCGTCGAAGGTGTCGGTGGGGCACAGGCCCGTCGTCGCCTGGCCCGGATAGAGCGAGACGCCCGACGGGTCGCGATTGACGTCGATCACCGTGCGCGACACGCCGGTGCGGACCACGGTCGCGCCCAGCGCGTCGGCGAAGTCGTAGAGCCGCTCCAGCCACCAGTCGGCGTCCTTGCGGGCCAGCCAGGGCGAGACGAGGCGGGGTTCGAGGTCGGCCGGGATCATCGTCCCGGCGTGCGGGATGCTGACGACCAGCGGAGCCTGGCCGCGGGTGACGTGGAGCCGGTGGGTCAAGTTCCCACTCCCGTTGTCATCCCGGAAAGCGCGCAGCGCTTGTCCGGGACCCAGGTGAACCGCACCGCATTCGCCCAGTCCCCTGGGTCCCGGACAGCCTCTGTGAGGCTTCCGGGATGACAACGGTGGAGGGGCCCGCTCACGCCGCCACCCCCGGCAACACGATCGCCGCCGCCGCCGCCGCCACCACCACCGCCCCCGACCGCACCAGGGCGTTGGCCGCCTCCATGTCCGGATGGAAGTGGCGGTCGTCCGACAGGTGCGGCACCTCCGCCCGCAGGATCCGCCGCACGGCCTCCAGCGGAGCGCTCGACGCCAGCGGCGCGTGGAAGTCGCAGCCCTGCACCGCGGCCAGCAGTTCGATGCCGATCACCGCCTCGGCCGCCTCGACCATGGCCAGCAACCGCCGCGCGCCGTGGGCGGCCATCGACACGTGGTCCTCCTGGTTGGCCGAGGTCGGGATCGAGTCGACGCTGGCCGGATAGGCCTTCTGCTTGTTCTCCGAGACCAGGGCGGCGGCCGTGACCTGCGGGATCATGAAGCCGGAGTTCAGGCCGGGTTTGGGCGTCAGGAAGGCCGGCAGGCCCGAGCAGGCGGGGTCGACCAGCATGGCGATCCGGCGCTCGGCGATCGAGCCAATCTCGCAAACGGCCAGGGCGATCATGTCGGCGGCGAAGGCCACCGGCTCGGCGTGGAAGTTGCCGCCGGACAGGGCCTCGTCGGTTTCGGGGAAGATCAGCGGGTTGTCCGAGACGCCGTTGGCCTCGGTGGACAGGGTGACCGCCGCCTGGCGCAGCACGTCCAGCGCCGCCCCCATCACCTGCGGCTGGCAGCGCAGGCAGTAGGGATCCTGCACGCGCGTATCCCCCTCGCGGTGGGAGTCGCGGATCGCCGAGCCGGCCATCAGGGCGCGCAGGGCGGCAGCGGTCTCGATCTGGCCGGGCTGGCGGCGCAGCGTGTGGATACGCGGGTCGAACGGCGTGTCCGAGCCCTTGGCCGCCTCGGTCGCCAAGGCGCCGGTGACCAGGGCCGACTGGAACAGGCGCTCGGCGTCGAACAGGGCGGCCAGGGCGTTGGCGGTCGAGAACTGGGTGCCGTTCAGCAGGGCCAGGCCTTCCTTGGGACCTAGGGCGAGGGGGCTGAGGCCGGCGTTGGCCAGCGCTTGGGCAGCCGGCAGGCGCTGGTCGCCGATGAAGATCTCGCCGACCCCGATCATGGTCGCGGCCATGTGGGCCAGCGGCGCCAGGTCGCCCGAGGCGCCGACCGAGCCCTGGCAAGGGACGACGGGCGTCAGGCCCTGGACCAGCATGGCCTCCAGCAGGTCGGTGGTCGCCGGCCGCACGCCCGAGGCGCCCTGGGCCAGGCTGGCCAGCTTCAGGGCCATCATCAGGCGGATCACCGGGACCGGCGACGGCGCGCCCGTGCCGGCGGCGTGCGACAGGACGATGTTGCGCTGCAGGGTCTCCAGGTCGGCGTCGCCGATCCGGACGCTAGCCAGTTTCCCGAAGCCGGTGTTGATCCCGTAGACCGGCGCGCCCTCGGCCAGGATGCGCTCGACCGCCGCCGCGCTCTCGGCGATCACCGCGGCGGCGCTTTGCGGCAGGCGGGCCGGCGCGCCGCGATAGACGGCCTTCCAGTCGGCGAGACTGACTTCACCGGGGTTGAGAACGACTTCGGTCACGCGATTTCACCCTTCCAGACGCGCGCATGGAGCGGATTGAAGCCCATGCGGTAGACAAGTTCGGCCGGACGCTCGATGTCCCAGACGGCCAGGTCGCAGGCCTTGCCGGCCTCCAGCGTGCCGACGCTGTCGAGACGGCCCAGCGCCCGCGCGGCCTCGCGCGTGACGCCGGCCAGGCATTCGTCGACGGTCATCCGGAACAGGGTGGCGGCCATATTCATGGTCAGCAGCAGGCTGGTCAGGGGCGAGGTGCCGGGGTTGCAGTCGGTGGCCAGGGCCAGCGGCACGCCGGCGGCGCGCAGGGCCTGGATCGGCGGAAGCTTGGTCTCACGGACGAAGTAGAAGGCCCCCGGCAGCAACACCGCCGTGGTTCCGGCCTGGGCCATGGCGGCGACGCCGGCCGCGTCCAGGTGTTCCAGGTGATCGGCTGACAACGCCCCGAAGGCGGCGGCCAGGGCCGCGCCGTTCTGGTTCGACAACTGTTCGGCGTGCAGCTTGACCGGCAGGCCATGCTCGCGCGCCGCCTGGAACACCCGCCGCGTCTGGGCGGGGGTGAAGCCGATGCCCTCGCAGAAGGCGTCGACCGCGTCGGCCAGCCCCTCGGCGGCGACGGCGGGGATCATCTGGAAACAGACATGGTCGATATAGTCGTCCGGCGCGTCGGCATATTCCGGCGGCAGGGCGTGGGCCCCGAGGAAGGTGGTGGTCACCGACACCGGGCGGACGTCGGCCAGGGCGCGGGCGGCGCGCAGGCTCTTGAGCTCGTCGTCCAGCGACAGGCCATAGCCGGACTTGATCTCGATGGTCGTCAGGCCCTCGGCGATCAGGGCGTCCAGGCGGGGCAGGGCGCCGGCGACCAGCTGATCTTCCGAGGCGGCGCGGGTGGCCTTCATGGTCGAGACGATGCCGCCGCCGGCTCGGGCGATCTCCTCGTACGAAGCGCCGGCCAGCCGCAGCTCGAACTCGTGGGCCCGGTCGCCGCCGAAGACGAGGTGGGTATGGGGATCGATCAGGCCGGGGGTGATCCAGCGGCCTTCGCAGTCGATGGTTTCCCGGGCCAGGAAGGCCGGTGCCTCGGCGGCGGGACCGGCATAGGCGATGCGGCCGTCCAGGGACGCCACGACGCCATCCTCGACCGCGCCGATACCCGCGCGATCGGCGGCGAAAGTGGCCAGGCGGGCCTTGCTCCACACCCGATCGCAGCGCATGGCCTGGGATCTCCCGACGCCGGTCCGGTCTCTTGCCGACGGCTTCAATATGTATAGACATATTCGCTCGACACGAGGATTGTCCAGTGACCGATGACGCGTTTCCGCCGGAACCCGAGGCCGACCCGCCGACCTACACGCCGCCGCACGAGGTCGAGGCGGAGGTTGCGGCCGCGCGTGAACCCGAGCGCGCCGCGTCCGCCGGTCCCCAGACCCTGTGGTTCGAGCAGGCCCTGCTGGCCGACGGCTGGGCCAGGGACGTGCGATTCACGATCATCGACGGCATGATCGGCCGCATCGACACCGACGTCGCCCGCCAGCCGGGCGAGGTCGCCCACCGCCCCTGCCTGCCGGGCCTGCCCAACCTGCACAGCCACGCCTTCCAGCGGGCCATGGCGGGCCTGACCGAGACGCGCGGACCGACCGGTGACAGCTTCTGGACCTGGCGCGAGCTGATGTACCGCTTCGTCGACCGCCTGGGTCCCGACGAGGTCCAGGCCATCGCCGCCCTGGCCTATATGGAGATGCTGGAGACCGGCTCGACCCGGGTCGGCGAGTTCCACTATCTGCACCACGACAAGGACGGCTCGCCCTATGGCGACCCCGCCGAGATGGCGGCGCGGATCGCGGCGGCGGCGGACGAGACGGGGATCGGCCTGACCCTGCTGCCGGTGTTCTACGCCCATGCCAGCTTCGGCGGCGTCGCGCCCGGCGAGGGGCAACGGCGGTTCGTCCACGACGTCGACGGCTATGGCCGGCTGATCGAGGCCAGCCGCGCGGCGGTGGCTGGCCTGCCCGATGCGGTGGTCGGCGTCGCCCCCCACAGCCTGCGCGCGGTGACCGGCGAGGAACTCGCCGCGATCCTTCCCCTGGCCGGCGCCGGTCCGATCCACATCCACATCGCCGAGCAGACGCAGGAAGTCGACGACTGCCTGGCCGCCACCGGCGCGCGCCCCGTGCGCTGGCTGATGAACAACGCCCCGGTCGACAAGCGCTGGTGCCTGGTCCACGCCACCCACCTGAACGCCACCGAGACCGAGCGCCTGGCCAGGAGCGGCGCTGTCGCCGGCCTGTGCCCGATCACCGAGGCCAACCTCGGCGACGGAGTCTTCCCGGCGCACGACTACCTGGCGGCGGGCGGGGCGTTCGGCATCGGCTCGGACAGCAACGTGCTGATCGACGCGGCCGAGGAGCTGCGGACCCTGGAATACGCCCAGCGCCTGACGCGGCGGGCGCGAAACGTGCTGGCCAGGGCGCCGGGCGGCTCGACTGGCGGCGATCTGTTCCGCGCGGCTGTGAGCGGCGGGGCCCAGGCCCTGGGCGTGGTCGGCGCCCTGCGGCGCGGGCGTCCCGCCGACTTCGTGACCCTGGACCGCGCCCATCCGGCGATGATCAGCCGCGACGGCGACGCCTTGCTGGACAGCTGGGTGTTCGCGGGGCGGCACGGGACGATCGACGGCGTCTGGCGCGGCGGTCGGCAGGTGGTCCGCGGCGGCCGCCACCATGCGCGCGACGCCATCCTCGAACGCTACCGAACCGCCCTGGCTCGGGTGCTGGCGTGAGCGTGACCGAGGGGACGCTGTCGCAGCGCATCCGGAGCGAGGTCGAGGACCTGATCCGCTCGGGCGCTTGGGCGCCGGGGCGCAAGGTCCCGTCCGAGGCGGAACTGATGGCCCGGTTCGGCTGCTCGCGGATGACGGTCAACAAGGCGATGTCGGCCTTGGCGGACGAGGGGCTGATCGTTCGCCGCCGCCGCGCCGGTTCGTTCGTGGCCCGGCCGCGCGTGCATTCGACCGTGCTCGACATCCCCGACATCCAGGCCCAGATCCTGACGCGGGGCGAGGCCTATCGCTTCGATCTGCTGGACCGGCGGCGCCGCAAGGCCAGGGCCGGCGACGCCGACGAGATCGCCCTGGCGGCCGGCGGCGCGCTGCTGGCGCTGCGGGGCCTGCATGTGGCCGGCGACCGGCCGTTCGCCCTGGAGGACCGCCTGATCAGCCTGACCGCCGTGCCCGAGGCGGCCGAACTGGATTTCGCCGAGGAGTCGCCGGGGGCCTGGCTGCTGCATCACGTCCCCTGGACCGAGGCCGAGAACCGCATCAGCGCCGTCAGCGCCGACGCGGCCGTGGCCGACCTGCTGGCGTTGGACGCGGGCGCGGCGCTGCTGGCCGTCGAGCGGCGCACCTGGCGGGCGGGCCAGCCGGTCACCTGGGTGCGCCAGCTGTTCCCCGGCGAGGCCTACGACCTGGTGGCGCGGTTCGGCCCGGCGCGGTGATCCGGGCTTGAGCCGTTCGGGCCGGGGTGGACGGCGGACATGCTGATCGTTTGTTTGGGTGGTGTTGGGCTTAAGGTTTCCTCTCCTCACCCGCATCGCGGGGGAGGTGGATCGGCGCGCAGCGACGAGACGGAGGGGGCGTCGTGCGGCGGGGGGACGCCCCCTCCGTCACGATGCGTATCCTCATCGCGCCACCTCCCCCGCGTCGCGGGTGAGGAGAAGCGTGCGACTCCAGGGTCCGCAGCGGTCGAAAGCCGTCATCCACGACGGTAGACCGCCACAACCGCTTTACGTATCCAAATTGTCTGAGTAATGTCCCGGACGCCTGAAGGCGACCCCCGGGGGAAGTGGATGAAACGAAGTCTGTCTCTTGCGTTCGCCTGCTCGGCGGCGCTCGCCGCCTGCGGCGCGCCGTCGGTCGGTTGGTCGGTCGGTCCCGAGCCGGTCATCGTCTACCGGGGCAACCCGATCGTCCGCGACCGGTTCACCGCCGATCCCGCCCCGCTGGTCGTCGGCGACACGCTGTATCTCTACACCGGCCACGACGAGGCCCGGGGCGACGAGATGTTCACCATGCGCGACTGGCTGGTCTTTTCGACCAAGGACATGAAGACCTGGACGCCGCACGCCCCGATCATGAAGGCCACGGATTTCAAGTGGGCCAAGGGGGACGCCTGGGCGTCGCAGGCCATCGAGAAGAACGGCAAGTTCTACTTCTACGCCGCCGTCTCACACGACGACAGCCATCCGGGCATGGCCATCGGCGTCGCCGTTTCGGACAGTCCGACCGGTCCGTTCACCGACGCGCGGGGATCGGCCCTGATCACCAACCAGATGACGCCCGAAGGCACGCACAGCTGGGAGGACATCGATCCCACCGTCTTCACCGACGATGACGGCGTGACCTGGATCGCCTGGGGCAATCGCGACTGCTACATCGCGAAACTCAAGGCCAACATGACGGAAATCGACGGCCCGATCCGCAAGATCACCCCGCCGCATTACGAGGAAGGTCCCTGGCTGCACAAGCGCGGCGATCTTTACTACCTCATCTATGCGTCGTTCGACCGCAAGACCCAGAGCGCCGAACACACCTCCTACGCCACCGCGACCTCGCTGGACGGCCCATGGACCTATCGCGGCGAACTGACCGCATCGGCCAAGAACAGCTTCACGATCCATGCCGGCGTCGCCGAGTTCAAAGGCCAGACATACATCTTCCTGCACAATGCGACGCTTACGATCGGCGACCAGGGCGGCGCCGTCGGCCGCCGCGCCGTGACGGTCGAGTACCTGCAATATAACCCGGACGGCACGCTCAAGCCCGTCGTCCAGACCGAGGCCGGCGTGTCCGTGCCGCCTCCGCCAGCCAATTAATCAGACAAATGACCGCGCCGTAGCATGGCGCGATAGTCCACCTGGGATACCATCAATGCGTCTTCTGACATCCGCGGCCGTGATCGCCGCCGCCCTGATCCTGCCTGTCGCGGCCCATGCCGCCGAGGCCCCGGTTCAGGTGACACTGGATGCGTCCAAGCCCGGCGCCGTGATCGACCGCCACGTCTTCGGCCAGTTCGCCGAGCACCTGGGCAGCGGGATCTATGGCGGCATCTGGGTGGGCAAGGACTCCACGATCCCCAACACCCGCGGCATCCGCAACGATGTCGTGACGGCCTTGAAGGCGCTGAAGGTCCCCAACGTCCGCTGGCCGGGCGGCTGCTTCGCCGACCAGTACAACTGGCGCCGCGGTATCGGCCCCGAGCGCAAGGCGATCGGAGCGGGCGAGCCCAACACCTTCGGCACCGACGAATTCATGGACTTCGCCCAGCAGATCGGAACCGAAGCCTATATCTCGGTCAATCTCGGCTCGAGCACCGCGCAGGATGCGTCCGAATGGCTCGAGTACATGACCGCGTCGACCGACCATGCTCTGGGCGCCGAGCGGGCTAAAAACGGTCATCCCGAGCCGTACAAGGTCTCGATTCTCGGCCTCGGCAACGAATCCTGGGACTGCGGCGGCGCGATGTCGGCGGACTTCTACGTCAACGAAATGAAGCGCTTTTCGCACTTCGTGCACAGCTACAATCCCGCCCAGCCGATGAAGCGCGTGGCCGTCGGCCCGAGCGGCAGCGCCGAAGACTATACCGAAGAAGTCATGAAGGCGTGGAAGGGCCGTTCCTGGTCCTGGGACATCGACGCTCTGTCACTGCATTTCTATGCGACGGGCGGCTGGCCGCCGCATATGGCGGACACCGGCTTTGACGAAAAGGACTACGCCGTCCTGCTGAAAGACCCGACGGCCATGGACGACCTGATCAAGACGCAGTCGGCGATCATGGACAAGTACGATCCCGAAAAGAAGGTCGCCCTGGCGGTCGACGAATGGGGCGCGTGGCTGGCGCCGACGCCGGGATCGAGCCCGGGCGCCCTGGCGCAGCAGAACACCCAGCGCGACGCCGTGCTGGCCGCGCTCAGCCTCAACGTCTTCGCGCGCCACGCCGACCGCGTCCGCATGGCCAATATCGCCCAGATGATCAACGTGCTGCAGGCCATGATCCTGACCAAGGACGACAAGATGGTCCTGACGCCGACCTATCACGTCTTCCACATGTACGTGCCGTTCCAGGACGCGACCTTCGTGCCGCTGACCTTCGACGCCGGAACCTATACGACGAACGGGATCACCCTGCCGCGCGTCGACGCCGTCGCGGCCAGGGACAAGGCCGGCAAGGTGTGGATCGCCGTCACCAATATCGACGCGAAGTCGCCCGCGACCTTCAGCGTTTCACTGGCCGGCGTGAAGGCCACCAAGGCTTCGGGCCAAACCCTTTCGGCGCCGAAGGTCAGCAGCATCAACACCTTCGACGCGCCCAACACCGTCGCCCCCAAGGCGCTGTCGGCCAAGGTCGCGGGCGGCAAGCTGACCGTCACCGTGGCGCCGGCGTCGGTGACGGTGCTCGGCCTGGATTAGTCGGACCAACCGGCGGGCCCCGGCCCGCCGGCCGACCGGTAAGGTGGATAAAGCGCTTCGACGAGATCCAGGCGCAGGCCCTGACGCGAGAGCTTGTCCCCGGCGCGGACGTCGATAGGTCCTCCCCCTGTGGGGAAGGTGTCGGCGAAGCCGACGGAGGGGGGAGAGCTCGGCTGGCGGCCACAACCCGGATCGAGCCGTCTACAACTCCCCCCACCGATCGCTGCGCGATCGCCTCCCCCAGAGGGGCAGGGCTATTGCATATGGATTTGCCCTATCGAGAGCGCGTATTGGATCGACGCAAGCTCTTCCAAAAGGCGAACAAAACGAATCCAAACGGGCTTGCGAGCCAACCTTCTGGCTTCGGCTGGATGCACGGCTCAAGCCGTCCACCCTTCGTTCTTCCATATGCGATAGCCCTGCCCAGAGGGGGAGGGCCTTTAGGCCAGCCCAGGCCCCGAGATTCTGACCACCGGCGTGAACGCGGGCCGGGTCTCGGGCAGGGTTACGTGCAGGCCCTTGTCGTCGCGCTTGAACGCCAGATCGCCGCCGCCCAGCAGCTCCACCCGCCGCACCTGGCCGGTGCTGGTCGGGCCCGAGGCGGCCAGGCTCTGGATCACTAGCTCGCCCGTCGGCCAGGCCATCGGCAGGGCGTAGAGGTCGCCGCCCTTGGTGGTGAAGCGGATGTCGGCGGCCTCGAACGGCTTGGCGTCGCCCTCGTTCTGCATGCCCTCGACCAGCCTGGTCGGGCCCTCGCCATAGATCCGCCAGGGCCGCGAGGCGTAGATGGCCGGGCCGTTGACGGCGATCCAGCCGGCCATGCCCTCCAGCACCTTTTCTTCCTTGTCGTCGATCGTGCCGTCGCCGCGCTGGGGGATGGAGACCATCAGGCAGCCGTTCTTGCTGACCACATCGATCAGGCGCTGAATCACGTCCTTGGCGCTCTTGTAGCCGTCGCGGTCGTAGAGGCCGCGGTCGTAGTGCCAGTTGCCGATGCAGGTGTCGGTCTGCCAGGGCTCGGGCCGCAGGCGGTCGGAGAAGCCGCGCTCGACGTCCTCGACAACGCCCCGCCGCTGGAGAGCGTTGAGCTTCTTGCCGGTCACCACCACGTCGGTCGCGCCGCGCGCGGCCAGGGCCTGGTTGTAGTAGTGGGCCGTGGCCGCCAGGCCCGCCTGGCCCAGCGGCAGGGTGTAGTTGTCGAAATAGACCATGTCGGGCCGGTAACGGTCGACCAGATCGTTCTGCCGCGCCAGCCAGCTGGCGACGAAGGCGGGATTGGTCGGCGGCGGGGTCTCCAGCCACTCGCTGTCGTGCTTGTCGTGCCAGGCGTTGGCGGCCTTGATGCTGTCGATCCCGTCGGGGATCAGCATGTTGGGACCGGTATAGAGCTGTTGCGGGTCCAGCCCCTGCCACCACTTTCCCTTGCCGTCGGCCTTGGTCAGGCGGAAGGCGTCGTAGCGCCGGCCCTTCAGAGGGCCCTCGGCGTCGTAGCCATAGGCGGTCTGCCACCAGTGCCAGGCGTGGGCCGAGTGGTTGGAGACGCCGAACCGCATGCCGTGCTGGCGGGCGACCTTCTCCCAGGTTCCGACGATGTCGCGTCCCGGTCCGACGCGCAGCGTGTTCCAGGCGTGATGGCGGCTGGCGTACATGTCGAGGTTGTCGTGGTGGTTGGCCATCGACATGAAGTACTTCGCCCCGGCGGCCTGGTACTTCTTCATAAGCCCTTCCGGATCCCAGTTCTGGGCCTTCCAGCGCGGGATGAACTCCATGAAGCCGAACTGGGTCGGATGGCCGTAGGTCTTGACGTGGTGCTCGTAGACCCCGTTGCCCTGGATATACATCTGCCGGCCGTACCAGTCGCCGTATTCGGGCACGCACTGCGGGCCCCAGTGCGACCAGATGCCGAGCTTGGCGTCGCGGAACCAGTCGGGGACCTTGTAGCCCTGAGCCAGGGACTCCCAGCTGGGCTGGAAGCCGCCCTTGCGGGGGGCGGCCAGGGCGGGCGCGGCCGAGGCGGCGGCCAGGCCGGCGCCGAGGTTCAGCAGGTGGCGGCGATTGAGGCTCATGGCAGTCCTTAAGGCTGAACCGGCGACGGGTCGCCATAGAGGATGCCCCGGCCGTGAACGGCAAGATAGACGCGGCCGAAGCGGTTGGGATCGCCGGTCAGGGCGGACAGCCCGGCGAAGCCCCAGCGCTCGTCGTGCAGCTTGATCCAGGTCTTGCCGACGTCGTCGGAGCGGAACACGCCCTCGACCCCGCCGACCTTGCCCCAGACGAACACCGCCGGATGGGCCTGGCCCGGCGCGGCCTTGCCGAAGCCGACCAGTCCCGCCTCGTCGACGCCGCCGACGGCCTTGAAGCTGTCGCCGCCGTTGGTCGAGCGCATCAGGCCCTGGGCCGTGGGCAGCCACAGCTCGCCCTCGATCCCCGGGACGGTCTTAAGCGGCCTGCCATTGGGAAGGTCGCGGGCCGTGACCTTGAAGGTTTCGCCCCCGTCGGCGCTGGCCAGCACCGCGCCCTGGACGGCGTCGTAGACATAGAAGCGCGCCGGGTTCACGCGGTCCGAGGCGGGGGTGAAGTCGGCCCGGTCGCCCTTTTCCACGCCCTGCACCGGCCGCCAGGTCTTGCCGTCGTCGCTGGAGACGTAGGGCGGCGCGTCGCGCAGGGCCCAGACCATGCGCTGGCCGTCGGCCGACAGGGCGATGCGGCCGGTGTGGACTTGAGCGCCGCGCGGCGGCGAGCCGGCGAAGGCCTTCCAGGTCTTGCCGCCGTCGGTCGAGCGGAAGCCGCCGGTGGGCGTCGGGTCGCTGGTCCGGACCAGGACGTCGGGCGCCAGAGCCGCATAGTCGAGACCGCGATTGGTGCCGCCGTGCGGGTCGAAATAGCGGCTGCCCGCGGCGCGATCCAGGTCGTCGTGGCGGAAGCCCCCGATGTCGCCGATCACGCTGACCAGCGGCGCGGCGCCCGAAGCGCTGTTGGGGGGCGAGACCAGCTCCAGGGCCGCCGTCTCCTCCAGGCCCTCGTCGTCGAACCGCCAGTTGGTGCGGCCCGAGCGGTCGGCCTCGGTCAGGTTCCGGGTTCGCCACAGGCCATAGCCGGTGACATAGATCGCCTCGTCGGGATTGGTCGGGTCGATGTCGACGTCGCCGATCCAGTGGCCCATGGCGCGGCCGGTCTTGCCCTCCAGGCCGCGCACCCAAGGCGCGCCGCCAGCGTCGTGCTCGGACTTTTCGCGCAGCCCCTTCCAGGTCTTGCCGCCATCCGTGCTGCGGAACAGGTCGTCGCCCGCGCCCCAGCGGTCGAGGGTGGAGACCACGACCACGCCCGGATGGGCCGGGTCGAGGCTGAGGCCGCCATAGCCGAACGCGTCCGGCCCGCTCGGCTTGACCGGCGAGATGTCGGTCCAGGCCCCGCTGTCGGGATCGAAGGTCCAGACCGCGCCGTCGGTCACGCCGTTCGGGCCCAGGCCGTCGCCGTAGGCGATGTACAGCACGCCCTTGGCGTCCAGGGCCAGGTGATGCGGGACCAGGCCCTTCGGCTGGCCCTCGACCAGGCCCCAGGTCGCGCCGGCGTTGGTGCTGACCAGCAGGCCGCCGCCGCGCGCCGTGGCGAAGCCGGCATAGACGATCGCCGTCTCGCCGGTCTTGGTCTTCTCCACCGGATCGAAGGCCAGCAGGGTGACGTGGACCTTCGGGAAGGCGTCGATCCGCGACCAGGTCGCGCCGTGGTCGGCGCTGCGGTAGAGGCCGTCCTTGGCGCCCAGGAACAGCACCGCGCCCTGGGCCGGGTCGACCATCAGCCGCTCGCCGGTGTTGCGGCCGTCCTCGTTGCCGCCGATCTTGACCGGCAGCTCGGTCTTGGCCCAGGTCGCGCCCCGGTCGGTGGAGCGCAGCAGCGCCCCGCCGCGCGCGTATTGCCCGGTATACTCGCCGGCCGCCATGTAGAGACGGTTCGGGTCGTGGGGATCGACCGCCAGGCTCAGCGCCCCGGCCAGCTGGCCGTCGGCGCGCTTGAGGTCGTCGTTCAGCGCCACCCAGCGGTTGGTCGCCCGGTCAAGGCGATAGGCCCCGCCGATGTCGGTGCGGATATAGACCAGCCCCTTCTCGGTCGGGTGATAGACCACGCCGCTGACGAAGCCGCCGCCCAGCACTTCGACGGGTTTCCAGCTGTAGGGTTGCACGGTCGGCGAGGCGGCCAGGGCGGGCGCGGCGAGGGCCAACGCCCCGGCGGCGACCGCCAGGGCGAGCATGCGTCTGAACGAGGACAAGCGGGATCTTTCGTCTAGCGGGCGGAGGTCAGGCGGACGGCCGCGCCGCCGCTGGGGGCCAGTTTCAGGGTCAGGACGTCGCCGGCCTTCACCTTGCGCTGGGTGGCGACCAGGTCGGTCGGCGCCGCGCCGTCCTGGCGGATGTCGGCGCTGAAGGTCCCCGCGCCCAGGAAGGTCAGCGGGACCGTCACGGTCCGGCCCGTCTCGTTGGTCATGGCGCCGATCCACCAGTCCGCGCCCTTGCGGCGGGCCAGCACGATCGACTGGCCGACCTCGCCGGTGATGAACCGGGTCTCGTCCCAGGTCGTCGGCGCGGCGCTGACGAAGTCCAGGCCGGCGGGGCTGCCCCGATAGGTGTCGGGGCTGTCGGACACCAGGCCCAGCGGGCTGTCATAGACCACGTACATGGCCAGGGCCTGGCCGCGCGTGGTCTGGACGAACGGCAGGTCGTTGCGGGGATTGAACGTCGCCGGGGCCACGTTGCGGAAGCCGCCGGGCGTGTAGTCCATCGGCCCCAGCAGCATGCGGGTATAGGGCAGGGTGACGTTGTGGGTGGCGGTGATCCGCCGGCTCCACTTGTTGTACTCCGCGCCCAGCACGCCTTCCTGGGTCAGGTAGTGCGGATAGGTGCGGACCAGGCCCGTGGGGTGCTCGGCGCCGTGTAGGTCGACCATCAGGTGGTGCTCGCCGGCCTTGGTCAGCAGGCGGTGGTAGTAGTCGACCATCTGCTGGTCGTCGCGGTCCATGAAATCGACCTTGATCCCCTTCAGGCCCCACTTTTCGTAGAGCGCCAGGGCTTCGTCCATCTGGGCGTCCATCGACTTCCAGTGGGCCCAGACCCACAGCCCGACCTTGCGCTGGGCGGCGTAGGCGACGAGGCCCGGCATGTCGATCTCGGGGATGGTCCGGGTGATGTCGGCGCCCGGCTTCACCGTGCCAGCGCCGCCGCTGTTCTTGTACCAGCCGTCGTCGATCAGCATGTATTCCAGGCCGTTGGCGGCGGCGAAGTCGATATAGGCCTTGATCGTCGCGTCGTTCATCCCGGCCTTGGGCACGCCCGAGACGACCGGGCCGTTCCACCAGTCCCAGGCGGCCTTGCCCGGCTTGATCCAGCTGGTGTCGGCCAAGGCCGTCGGCGGATTGAGCGTGGCGACCAGGTTGCTCTCGATCAGCTTGCCGGCGGTCGGCGCGACCATGATCACCCGCCAGGGCGAAACGATGTCGGCGCCGGGCTTGCCGCGCACGGCGATCGCGCCGTCGTCCAGGCGCGGCGACAGCTTGGCCTGCAGGCCAAGCCCGCCGTCGCCCCGGCCGGTCAGGTAGAGGCCGGCATAGTCCTTCAGGTCGGCCTCGGCGACGGCGAACGCGGCATTGGCGCCCTGGCAGACCAGCGGGGCGTCGTAGAGATTGTGCTCGCGGATCTTCGAGGCCTGGACGGGATCGAACTCGCCCTCATGGCTGGAGCCGAACTTGCCGAGGTTCAGGCCCCAGCAGCGGTAGTCGGCCGGGAAGTCGAAGCGGGTCTCCTCGTTGCGGACATTGACCGCCTCGGCGCCGGCCTGCCCGGGCAGCACGTAGCGGAAGGCGACGCCGTCGTCATAGGCGCGGACGATGACCTTCAACTGGCGCTTCTGGCCGCCAGGCTCCTGAAAGTCGACACTGAGCTGGTTGTAGTGGTCGCGCACGGTCTTGGCCTTGCCGGCCACCAGCTCGTAGGTGGTGTCGCTGGCCGCCTGGCTGGCGCCGGCGATCTTCAGGCCGTGGGACAGCGATCCGCCCGTCACGGCCAGGCCCAGGGGGGAGGGCGCCAGCAGCGGCCGGCCCTTGTAGGCGACGGCGTAGCGGGCCTGGCCGTCGCTGTCCGAAACCGTGACCTTCAAGGCGCCGTCGGGCGAGGCGAGCACGTGTTGGGCGGCGCTGGCCGTGTCGGCGGCGACCAGCGCCAGGACCGTACTTGCCATCAGGCTGGCCATCCGGCCCGCCGCAAATCCACGCATATTGTCGCTCCCCGGACGTTTCTATTTGTCACACAAATTAGACGGTGTATGGATCGCCGTCGAGCCTTAGATACCGGTACCAGCGAACGAAGACCGGATTGCCGAGCACGCTTTGGCATGCCAATGACAGCGTTGTCGGAAATTCAACGATAATGATGCGGGGAGTTATGAACACCAAGGCCTTTTGCGCAGCGCTGCTGGCGACCACCCTCCTGACGGGCGCCGCCTCGGCCGCCGAGACCAAGAGCACCGCTCATCCGGCCCTGTGGCCCGCGGCCAAGAGCCAGGGCCTGGTCGATCCCCAGACCGAGGCCTTCGTCGATTCCCTGCTGGCCAAGCTGACCCTCGAGGAGAAGGTCGGCCAGATGATCCAGGCCGACATCGCCTCGATCAAGCCGGAAGACCTGAAGACCTATCCCTTGGGCTCGATCCTGGCCGGCGGCAGCTCGCCGCCGCTGGGCGCCCCCGACCGCTCGCCGATCGGCCCGTGGCTGAAGTCGGTCGAGGCGTTCCGCGACGCCGCCGCCCAGCGCCAGGGCGGCACGCAGGTGCCGCTGATGTTCGGCATCGATTCGGTGCACGGCAACGGCAACGCCGTCGGCGCCACGCTCTTTCCGCACAACAGCGCTCTTGGCGCCACCAGGGACCCCGAGCTGATCCGCAAGATCGGCGCGGCCACCGCGCAGGAAACCGCCGCCGCCGGCTTCGACTGGGCGTTCGGCCCCACCCTGACCGTGCCGCGCGACGACCGCTGGGGCCGTGCCTATGAGGGCTATTCGGAAGATCCCGAGATCGTCCGTAGCTATGCCGGCCAGATGATCCTGGGCCTGCAGGGCGCCGTCAGCCAGGGCCACGTGATCCAGCAGGGCCATGTGGCGGCCAGCGCCAAGCACTTCCTCGGCGACGGCGGCACCCACGGCGGCAAGGACCAGGGCGACACCCAGGTCTCCGAGGCCGAGCTGATCCGCCTGCACGCCCAGGGCTATGTGCCAGCCATCAACGCCGGGACCATGACCATCATGGCGTCATTCAACAGCTGGAACGGCGAGAAGATGCACGGCAACAAGAGCCTGCTGACCGACGTGCTGAAGGGCAGGATGGGCTTCGACGGCTTCATCGTCGGCGACTGGAACGGCCACGGCCAGGTGGCCGGATGCACGCCCAAGAACTGCCCCCAGGCCGCCAACGCCGGCCTGGACATGTACATGGCGCCCGATAGCTGGAAGGACCTCTACGTCAACACCCTGGCCCAGGCCAAGTCGGGCGAGATCCCGATGGCCCGCATCGACGACGCCGTGCGCCGCATCCTGCGCGTGAAAGCCAAGCTGGGCCTGTTCCAGGCCGCGCGGCCGCTGGAAGGCAAGGAGGCGGTGATGGGCTCGGCCGAGCACCGAGCCATCGCCCGCCAGGCCGTCCGCGAGTCGCTGGTGCTGCTGAAGAACAACGGCGTGCTGCCGGTGAAGGCCTCGGCCAACATCCTGGTGGCCGGCTCGGGCGCCGACGACATCGGCCAGCAGGCCGGCGGCTGGACCCTGTCGTGGCAGGGCACGGGCAACACCAAGGCCGACTTCCCCAACGCCCAGTCGATCTATTCGGGCCTGAAGGAAACGGTCGAGGCCTCGGGCGGCTCGGCGACGCTCAGCGTCGACGGTTCGTTCGAGAAAAAGCCGGACGTCGCCATCGTGGTGTTCGGCGAGACGCCCTACGCCGAGGGCGTGGGCGACATCAAGACGCTGGAATACCAGCCCGGGAACAAGACCGATCTGGCGCTGCTGAAGAAGCTCAAGGCCGCCGGCGTGCCGGTGGTGGGCGTGTTCCTGTCGGGCCGCCCGCTGTGGGTCAATCCCGAGATCAACGCCTCGGACGCCTTCGTGGCCGCCTGGCTGCCCGGCTCGGAAGGCGGCGGGATCGCCGACGTGCTGATCGGCGACAAGGCGGGCAAGCCGCGCACCGACTTCCACGGCAAGCTGGCGTTCAGCTGGCCCAAGACCGCCGGCCAGTTCACCCTGAACCGCGGCGACAAGAACTACGATCCGCAATTCGCCTATGGCTACGGCCTGACCTACGCCTCCAAGGTCCGGGTCGGGACGCTGTCGGAGAAGCCGGGCTTCACGATCGCCACCGACAATGTCAGCAACTACTTCGTCGGCGGCAAGACGCCGGCCCCGTTCGAGTTCCGGCTGACCCCGACCACGGCCGTCCAGGTCCGTCCGGTGGACGCCGGCAACGTGCAGGAGGCCGGCCGCCAACTGACCTTCTCGGGCGACACCGCGGCCACCGCGGCCCTGGCGGCCGACAAGGCCTTCGACCTGTCGTTCCAGGCCAATGCCGACATCGACCTGCTGATCGACTATCGCGTCGACGCCAAGCCGACCGCGCCGGTGGCCCTGTCGATCGGGGCGGGCAAGCTGGACGTCACCCCGGTGCTCGAGTCCTCGCCGATCGGCGAGTGGAAGAGCCTGAAGGTGTCGCTCAAGTGCTTCCAGGCGGCGGGAACCGACGTGACCAAGGTCACCGCGCCGTTCGCGCTGTCGACCGCCGGCAAGCTGGTGGTCTCGCTGCAGGGCGTGAAGCTGACCACGGATCCGGCCGGCGCGGTCTGCCCGGGCAAGGCTCAATAAGAAACGCCGCTCATCCCGGCAAAAGCTGGGATGAGCGGACATTAGGGTTGGGAAATCATGCGCTCGAAGATCCTTGGCCTACTGGCCGCCACCGCCCTGACCGCCCTGGCCGGAGCCGCTTCGGCCGCGCCGCTGCTGGCCCCGGTGTTCACCGACCACGCCGTCCTGCAGCGCGGGCAGCCCATCCGGGTGTGGGGCGCGGCCAAGGCCGGCGAGGCGGTGGAGCTTTCGCTGGGCGAGGCCAAGGCCAGCGCCACGGCCGACGCCCAGGGGCGCTGGTCGGCGACCTTGCCGGCGCGGGAGCCGGGCGAGCCCCTGACCCTGACCGTCCAGGCCGGCGGCGAGCGCCAGACGATCTCGGACCTGCTGGTTGGCGACGTCTGGCTGTGCTCGGGCCAGTCGAACATGGAATACCCGCTGCGCCGCTCCCTGGGCGGCGAGGCCGAGGCGGCCAATTCGGCCGATCCGAACATCCGCCTGCTGCAGACCGGCCGCGTCAGCCTGCCCGAGCCGACGACGGCCCTGCCCAAGGAGGCGGTCTGGCGTCCGGCCACGCCGGAGTCGGCCAACAATTTCAGCGCCGCCTGCTTCTTCATGGGCCGCGAGATCAAGAAGACCACCGGCGCGCCGGTCGGCCTGATCGACGCCACCTGGGGCGGTTCGGTGATCCAGGACTGGATCAGCCGCGACGGCCTGCAAGCCCTGGGCGGCTATGACGAGGGCCTGGCGATCCTGGCCGACTACGCCAAGTCGCCGGAAACCGGCATGGCCCGCTGGATCGCCCAGTTCGACCGCTGGGCCGCCAAGGCCGAGCCGCAGGCCGCAACCTGGAGCCGCCCGGACTTCGACGACCGCGACTGGAAGACCATGCCGGCCGAAAAGCTCTGGGAGACCAATCCCGGGTTGGAGAGCTTCGACGGCACGATCTGGTTGCGGGCGACGATCGTCCTGACCGCCAAGCAGGCCAAGCAGGGCGCCTTCCTGGCCCTGGGGCCGGTGGACGACCTGGACATCACGTTCGTCAACGGCCGCCAGGTGGGCTCGACCCAGGGCTGGGACAAGCCGCGGGCGTACAAGATCGCGCCGGGCGTGCTGAAGGCGGGACCCAATGTCGTCGCGGTGCGGGCCATCGACACCGGCGGCGGCGGCGGGGCGTGGGGCCCGGCCGCCGAGAAGGGGCTGAGATTCGACGACGGTGCGTTCGCGCCCCTGGGCGCCAGCTGGCGCTACAAGGTCTCATCCACGGTCGCCCAGAGCGGCGTGCCGCCGACGCCGCCATGGGTGGGGGCCAGCGGCCTGTCGACCCTGCGCAACGGCATGATCGCGCCGCTCGCTCCGTATGGCCTGAAAGGCTTCGCCTGGTATCAAGGCGAGGCCAATGTCGCCGAGCCCCAGAACTACCAGCGCCTGCTGGCCGCCCTGGTCGGCGACTGGCGCCAGTCGTTCGGCGGGTCGGACCTGCCGTTCCTGGTGGTGCAACTGGCCGATTTCGGGCCGCGCCAGACCCGTCCGGTGGAATCGGGCTGGGCCGGCGTGCGCGACGCCGAACGCCGCGTGGCCGCCGCCGATCCCAAGGTCGGCCTCGCCTCGGCCGTCGACATCGGCGACGTCTACGACATCCACCCGGCCAACAAGCAGCAGGTCGGCCATCGCCTGGCCCTGCAGGCCCGCAAGCTGGCCTACGGCGAGACGACCCTGGTCGCCGCCGGCCCGGCCCCGCTGTCGGCGACGCTGTCCGGCGGGGCGGTGGTCGTTGGGCTGGACCAGCCGGCGGTGGTGCAGGCCGACGCCCGGCCGGTCGGGTTCGAGCTGTGCGACGCGACCGGCGCCTGCCGTTTCGCCGACGCGGCCCTGGCCGGCGACCGGGTCAGTCTGGCGGTCCCCGCCGGCTTCACGCCGGTCAAGGTCCGCTTCGCCTGGGCCGACAGCCCGATCCTCAACCTGTATGGCGCGACAGGCCTGCCGGCGACGCCGTTCGAGCTGGCCATCGCGCCGTAGGCGGATCGACGTTCAAGGCCTTGTGGTCCTCGTCCCTCGACAAGCTCGGGATGAGGACCATTTGCAGGCACGGCGCGCTGAGAACCTCATCATGAGCTCGTCGAAGGACGAGGGCGCGCCGTTAACCGGCAACCCCTGGCGCGCGACGGCATTGTGTTGCGTCGAGGAGACCGCCGAGTGCCCGACGCCGCGTATCAGGAACTGGCCAAGCTATGGGAAGCCGTGTTCGGCGAGCAGCCGCCGGTCGTCGCCGAGCCGGGCCTGACGGCGCGGATCCTGGTCTCCTGCCTGCCGCCGGCCGAGCCGTACAGCTTCGTCGCGAAGGACGAGGATTAGGTTCTGTGACAGTTGACGGTTCTTGGGCCGAATTCCTCGTCCTTCGACAAGCTCAGGATGAGGAATTCTACTCAACCGCTTTACCAGTAGCCCTCATCCTGAGCCTGTCGAAGGACGAGGGCGACGTCCCGGCGCCGAACGCCTAACTGTCCACGGAACCTAGACCGCCAGCGCCTTGAGCCGCTCGCGCAGGTCGCCCAGTTCGTCCAGCTGCAGGTTCAGCTTGCAGAACAGCTGCTCGGGCACGGCCTTGGCCTTGTCGCGCAGGGCGGCGCCGGCCTCGGTGAGGGTGACGACCACCCGACGCTCGTCTTCGGGATCGCGGGTCCGCGCCACCAGGCCCTGGGTCTCCAGGCGCTTGAGCAGCGGGGTCAGGGTGCTGGACTCCAGGTCCAGCGCCTCGCCCAGGGCGCCCACGGTGCGGGGGCTGGCCTCCCACAGCACCAGCATGGCCAGGTACTGCGGATAGGTCAGGCCCAGGGCGTCCAGCATCGGCCGGTAGAGCCGGGTCACCCGGTTGGCGGCCCCGTAGAGGGCGAAGCACAGCTGGCGGTCGAGGCGCAGGGCCTCGACCGGTTCGCCGCTCGTCTTGTTGGTCTTGGCGCTCATGCGGCCCTTGTGGTGATCGCGACGTCGACATTGCCGCGCGTGGCGTTGGAATAGGGACAGACCTTGTGCGCCGTCGCAACCAGGGCTTCAGCCTCGTCCTGGGTCAGGCCCTGGGTTTCGACCTCCAGCGCGACCTCCAGCTTGAAGCCGACCTCCAGCGGGGCCAGGCCGACGACGCCGGTCACGGTCGAACCGGTCAGGCCGATCTTCTGCTGGCGGGCCACGAAGGCCATGGCGCTCTGGAAGCAGGCGGCGTAGCCGGCCGCGAACAGCTGCTCGGGATTGGTCCCCTGGCCGTTGCCGCCCAGCGCCTTGGGCAGGGCCAGCTGCACGTCCAGCAGGCCGTCGTCGCTGCGGGCCTTGCCTTCGCGGCCGCCGGTGGCCGTGGCGCGGGTTTGGTAGAGGGTGGTCATCGGATGCCTCCTTGGCGCTGTTCGATGTGAACGATTTAATCGTGCGCGATATAATCGCAAGGGATGTGATGAAATTTTTTATCACGCGCGATCTATCGGGTTGGCCGCGCTACCCGGCTGGAGCCTTCGCGGCGCTGACCAACGCCCCCAGCGCCTCCATCGTCGTGAGGTCGCCGAGCAACTGCCGCACGATGCTCAGCGTGTCGGAATAGATCCGTTCGCAAACCAGGGTCTCGCCTTCGAACAGGAAGAAGGCGGCCATCTGGCAACTGAACGGGCGGCCGGTGGCGGGCAGGGGGCCGAGGGGACCCAGCTGCGTGCCCTCGAGGATGAATTCCACCACGATCCCGTCGTCGACATGACGCAGGGACAGCAGGGTGTTGCGCTGGTCGGGAAAGGTCTGGCGTGAGCTTTTGTAATAGCGCTCGACGTCGGGCCGGCCGTCGTGGACCGCGCCGGTGGCGATGATCTCATAGCGGGGGTGAGGAAAGGTCGCCAACACCTTGTCCCAGGCGTGGTCGATCTCGTCGGCCATGTGCTCGCGCACGATCGTCTCGCGCCGGGCGCACAGTTCGTCCTGGGTCATGATCGCTCCTCCCGTCGCTCTTCGGCGGCGTCGAAGACAGTAGAACCGTCAGGTCCCGACTTGGGAAGCCTCTACGCCGCCCAGGCGGCCGCGAAGCGCTTCAGTTGCGAGCGGGCGGCGCTTTCGGCGCCGTCGCCGAGGGCTTCCAGGCGCAGGAACAGGTCGCCGGCCCGATGCGGGCCGCGGGCGGGCAGGCCCTGGCCGGGCAGGCGCACCAGGCCGCGGGCGGCGGCCTTAGTCGAGATCCACACCAGGCGCGGACCCAGGGCGGTGGCGACCTCGATCCGGCCGGCCTCGGCCAGGGCCCGAGCGTCCAGCCGCGCGGTCAGCCACAGGTCGTCGCCGCGCACCAGGGCGTCGGGATCGTGCGCGAGTGCGACGCGGAAGGTGACGTTCTCGACCCGCACCTTGTCGCCCTCGCGCAGGCCGGCCGGCAGGGTCAGGCGCAGCTTGCGGCCGTCGAGCGCCAGCTCCAGCGCGCCGCCGGCGAAGGCCAGGGCGGTGTCGATCCGCAGGGTGGCCTGCTCGACCCGGGCGGGCTCGGCGACGGCGGGCGGAAAGTGGATCTGGCGGGCCGGGGCGTCCTGCAGCAGGCGGTAGGCGGACAGCACGTCGCGGAACAGGGCCGCGTCGCCGCCGGGACGGTCGGGGTGGGCGCGCTTGGCGGCCTCGCGATAGGCGGCTCGCAGCTCGCGCTCGTCGGCGCCGGGGGCGACGCCGAGAATGGCGCGGGCGGCCTGGAGACTCAAAACGGAAGAAGCGCCGGCGGTCATGCCGCCGACCCTGCCGCCGTTTGGTCAACGGGGCGTTAAGTTAACGAATCTGGCCGCTCAGCAGCCAGACCAGGCCGAACACCCCGAACACCCCGGCCGCGAAGACGATCACCGCCCACGAGCCGCTCTTGCGATGCCAGGTGACCGGCTCGTCGACCTCGGGGCCCTCGACCCGCGCCCGCTCGGCGGCCTTGGCCCGCACGCGCCAGAGGTTCCAGGCTCCGGCCGCGAACAGGAACAGGCCGCCGGCCGCCAGGATGATCCAGTCCTGGACGTCGTCGCCCTTCCACTTGACCGCCTCGCCATAGCCGATCCACAGGCCGGCCGCGCACCACAGCGCCAGGGGGATCCAGGCCAGTCGCGCCCGCGTGCCGAGTTTCATGGGGTGTCCTTCATGTCGCGCGGCAGATGCGCGCGACCGGCCATCCGCGTCAAGCGTGGCCCGCCGCGCCGCCGTGCCCTATATCCATTCCATGACCGACGCGCCCCTGATCCCCGCCTCGCCGTCCGAGGACGACTATGTCCGCCAGGTGACCGAGGCTGTGCCGCCGCCGCTGCTGCCGGAGGGCGACCCGATCCGCCTGTTCGAGGACTGGCTGGCCGAGGCCGGCAAGGGCGAGCCGAACGATCCCAACGCGGTGGCCCTGTCGACCGTCGACGCCGACGGCCTGCCGGACTCGCGCATGGTGCTGCTCAAGAGCGTCGATGCCCGGGGGTTCGTGTTCTACACCAACACCCAGAGCGCCAAGGGCCAGGAACTGGCCGTCCAGCCCAAGGCGGCCCTGTTGTTCCACTGGAAGTCGCTGCGCCGCCAGGTGCGGGTGCGCGGCGCGGTCGAGCCGGTAACGCAGGCCGAGGCCGACGCCTATTTCGCCAGCCGCGCCCGCCACAGTCAGCTGGGCGCCTGGGCCAGCGACCAGTCGCGGCCGCTGCCCGACCGCCTGGCCCTGGAGCGCCGGGTCGCCGAGATGGCGCTGAAGTTCGGTCTGGGCAAGGTGCCGCGCCCGCCGCACTGGTCGGGCTATCGCGTCGTTCCCCAGGTCATCGAGTTCTGGCGCGACCGGCCGTTCCGCCTGCACGAGCGGCTGGTCTACGAGCGCACGGGCGAAGGCTGGGAGACGAAGCGCTTGTTTCCGTAGGCGCGCGGCTCGGCGGCTCGCCAGCGCTTCAGGTCCGTTTGACCTTGCTTTGGCCGTTCGGCGTGCGTGCCGGGACTTGCTCCACCGCGCTTGGGTCGACGCGTTTCCGGGGACGGCCGCCCAGCCTTCCGTTCGCCGCTGACGAGGCGGCCTTGACGGCGCTCCTGGCCTTGCCGCCCTCGCGACCCAGTTGCTGGGCCATCCAGCGCTTGGTTCCGGTCAGGCCCTGCAGCAGGCCGGGAATGTAGATGCTGGCGTCCAGCAGCGGGAAATAAATGGCCGACCCGCGTCCGGAAACCTCGACCTGGGCCAACTGTTCGGGCTTGGCGCCGACCAGCTCCTGGTGCCGCCCGGGGTCGAACGTGACCTCCAGCCCATTGTTCATCTCGATCCACACGCGATGGCGCTCGGGCAGGAAGGCGACATCGATGGCGCGGGGGCGGAGCGCGTTCTCCTCGGCGGTGCGCGTCGCGACGGCTTCGAATTCGGCTTCAGAAAGCGCCATGCATCTGTCTCCAGGCCCGGCACAGCATCGCCAGATGGTCGGCGACGAAGGCGATGATCGCGTTCAGCTCCGCGAGGCGATAGCCGTCGACTTCACGAACGCTGACCGGTCCGTGCCGCCCCTCGTCGGCCTCGCAACAGTTCAGCAGCAGGACCGCCTCCGCGTTCACCCCGTTCACGTGCACATGAGAAGGCGCATGATCCTGGGTATAGATCTCTATGCGCGTCCTGCCCGCCTTGTCCGGGTATCGCAGCAAGGTGGGCATGGGGTTCCTTTTAGCAGAAACCTAAGCGGTTTGGAAGTTGAACCCGTCAGCTACAGGGAAGCGCCGGACGACTTGGCCCCGTACCGCGCCAGGAACGTCTCCACCGCCTCATCCGCGATGTCCCTCAGAGGACGGGCCGGGCGGGCCTCGTCGCCGGCCGCCAGGCCCAGCACCAGGGTGGCGTGGTCCAGCATGCCCAGCAGCTGGCCGGCGGCTCCGGCCGGGCGGCCGACCGCCAGTTCGCCGGACGCGACCAGTTCCTCGATGATCTGGATCGCCGTTCCGCCCAGGGTCTTGTGGGCGCCCTGCAGGACATGGTCGGCCACCGCCTCGAAACGCCGGCGCTCGCTGGCGACCATCCGGAAGATCGCCCGGGTGGCGGGCTGCGACATGAAGGCGGCGTAGGCCAGGGCCAGGCCGGTCAGGCGCGCGCGGGCGTCGCCCTTGGCCCGCCCGCTGGCGCGCACGGGCTCGGCCATGTGCTCGACGGCGTCATGGACGACGATCTCGAACAGCTTGGCCTTGCTGGGAAAGTAGGCGTACAGCGTCGCCGTGGACACGCCCGCCATCCGGGCCACCGTCTCCATGCCGGCGGCCGAATAGCCTTCGCGCAGAAAGACGCCGCGCGCCGCGGCGAGGATCTCGGTCTTCTTGCGTTCCGACCGATTGAGGACTGCGCCGATCAGCATGTGGTGCGACTCTAGTCAAGGTTATCGCAACCATAGGCGCTCAACCAAAGCGTAAGCAAGCGGCGCACGCGACGCGGCCTGATCTTTCCGCTATGGGACGCCCGCGCCCGGACTTCCGGCGCGGCTGACGAGGTTGGGGCGTGATCAAGGACGCGGAGACGGTTCGCGAGCAGGAAGTGGCCGCCTGGATGGGCGAGCGGGCCGATCGGGTGATCGAGACGTCCTGCGCCCGCGTGTTCCTGGTCGGCGAGGCGGCTTGGAAGGTCAAGCGCCCGGTCAATTTCGGCTTTCTGGACTATTCGACCCTGGAGCTGCGTCGCTGGTCGCTGGAGCGCGAGCTGAGTTTCAACCGCGCCGCCGCGCCCGACATCTACCGCGCCGTGCGCCGCCTGACCCGCACCGAGGCCGGGGGAGTCGAGATCGACGGCGCGGGCGAGACCGTCGAATACGTGCTGGAGATGCGCCGCTTCGACGAGCAGGGCGTGCTGGCCCAGCAGCCCTGGGCCATCGACGACGCGCTCGAGGAGTCGCTGGGCCGCACCATCGCCCAGTTCCACGCCGGCGCGCCGTTGCGGCCGCAGGGCGGCGGGGTGGGGGCCTTGGGCTACACCATCGCCTCCAACGCCAACCTGCTGCGCGGCCTGGCCCCGCGGCTCGGCGCCCAGGCCGTCGAGCGGCTGATCGCCGAGACCGACCTGGCGCTGGAGCGCCTGGGTCCGCTGCTGAACGCACGGGCCGGCCAGGGCTTCGCCCGCCACTGCCACGGCGACCTGCACCTGGGCAACATCCTGGTCGAGGAGGGCAAGCCGATCCTGTTCGACTGCATCGAGTTCAACGACTCGCTGTCGGACATCGACATCCAGTACGACCTGGCCTTCCTGCTGATGGACCTGGACTTCCGCCGTCGCCGCGACGCGGCCGGCCGGGTGCTGAACGCCTATCTGGACGAGGCCGCCCGCACGTTCGGCGAAGGCCTGTGGACGGGCCTGGCCGCCCTGCCGCTGATGCTCAGCGTCCGCGCCGCGGTGCGCACCCACGTCTGGGCCTACAGCAATGACGACGAGGCCGCGCGGGCCTATCTGGCCACGGCCCTGGAGCACCTGGCCCCCAAGCCGGTCAGCCTGGTGGCCACCGGCGGCTTCTCGGGCTCGGGCAAGTCGACCTTCGCCCGGGTCTGTGCGCCCGGCCTGGGGACGGCCCCCGGGGCGGTGGTCCTGCGCACCGACGAGATCCGCAAGCGCCTGTGCGGCGTGCCCTCGCTGCAGCGCCTGCCCAAGGAGGCCTACACGCCGGAAATGAGCGAGCGGGTCTATGGCGAGCTGTTCCGCGACGCGGCCCTGACCCTGGCCGCCGGCCGATCGGTGGTGGTCGACGCGGTGTTCCTCAAGCCCGAGCAGCGGGCCCGCGCCGAGGCCCTGGCCAAGTCGGTCGACGTGGCCTTCCAGGGCGTCTGGCTGGAAGCGCCGCCCGAGGTTCTGCGCGCCCGCGTCGCCGCCCGCGTCAACGACGCCTCGGACGCCGACGTGGCCGTGCTGGAAAGCCAACTGGCCCGCGACACCGGCGGGATCGCCTGGCGGCGGGTCGACACCGTCAGCGCCTTCGAGGACGAGGCGCGGGCGCTGGCGGAGACGATGGGGTAGGGGATGGCCGCTTCATCGCCGCCCGCCCAATTTCGGGCGCCGTGATCCTGAAGGTCAGCTTGCCGGCGTGAAGAGTAGGGTGAGTTTCGACCCTTGGCGGACGCTACCCTGGAACCCTCTCTCTTAGAGAGAGGGAGGGGCCCGCCGCGAAGCGGTGGGAGGGTGAGAGGTTACAGCCTGTCAGATCGAAGCACCGCCAGGATTTCGTCCGCCGTTCCGTCCGGATCGGCCAGGACCCGCTCGTTGCGATACCGCACCACGACGTACCCGAACAATTCCAGGGTTTCGGTGCGGCGGGCGTCATAATCCTCCCGCCCGTCGTGGGCCGGACCGTCCAGCTCCACGATCACCTTGGCCGCCTCGCAGACGAAATCGGCGAAGTAGCGGTCGATCGCCACCTGTCGCAGGAACTTGAATCCGCCCAGGCGGCGATTGCGCACCGGGGCCCAGAGCGTCCTTTCGACGAGGGTCTGATCCCGGCGAAGGCGACGGGCGGTGGCGGTCGTGTCCATGGTCGGAGCCTGGCTGGCCGGACTGGGCCGATCAACGACAGGAATCGGGATCTTCCGGCCAGCGGTGAAACCTCTCACCCTCCCACCGCCTGCGGCGGCGGGCCCCTCCCTCTCTCAAAGAGAGAGGGTTCCAGGGCGCGCCGGCTTCTCGCTGACTCCCGGCTGGCCTGGTTGTCGAAGGTCGCATCCGCCCAGCGGATTTAGCCGCGCCCATCTTGATCCGTTCATCCCGGCGAACGCCGGGACTCAAGGTCTCGACACCCTGCGTTGGCAGGGGCGGGTGTGGACCAATCCCTACGACCGCGCCGCCTCCGCGCACCGCCCGGGCTCACCCCGAACCGCGCCGTCGATCGCCGCCAGCAGGTCCAGCGGCCGGATCGGCTTGCCCAGGTGGTCGTCGAAGCCCAGGGCCAGGAAGCGCTCGCGGTCGCCGGACATGGCCGAGGCGGTCAGGGCGATCACCGGCGTCGACGGATCGCCGGCCGCGCCGGCCCGGATCGCCGCCAGGGCGGTGATGCCGTCCATCACCGGCATGTTGATGTCCATCAGCACCGCGTCGAAGGCGCCGACCTTGAGGGCCTCCAGGGCCGCCCGGCCGTCGTCGACGATGGTCAGGGCCACGCCGGCCGCCTCGAGCATGGCCCGCACCACGATCTGGTTGATGGCGTTGTCCTCGGCCACCAGCACCCGCAGGGCGTCGAGGCCCGCGCCGGCCTCGTCATCAGGTTCCGGCTCGACCGCGACCGGCGGCGCGGCGACGGGCGCGGCGGCCAGGGTGAACAGGAAGGCGGCGCCGGCGGCCGGCTCCAGCACCAGGTCGCCGCCCATCTGGCGGGCGAGGGCGCGCGAGATGGTCAGGCCCAGTCCGGTGCCGCCATGGCTGCGCGAGACGGCGTTGTCGGCCTGGGTGAAGCTGTCGAAGATGCGCTCGTGGAAGGCTTCCGGCACCCCGACGCCGGTGTCGACCACCCGCAGGTGAAGGTCGCGCAGACCGTCGGGCCGCGCGGTCGCGGGGCTGGTCAGCCGCAGAGTGACGCCGCCGGCGCCGGTGAATTTCAGGCTGTTGGAGATCAGGTTCATCAGCACCTGGCGGATGCGCAACGGGTCGGCCAGGATCCAGGCGGGCGCCTGCGGATCGATCTCGACCCTCAGCCATAGGCCCTTCTCGGCGGCCGCGTCGCGCCAGGCGTCGCCGGCCGCCCGGAGCAGGTCGTGCAGGTTGACGGCGGCCCGCTCCAGATCGACCCGGCCGGCCTCGATCTTCGACAGGTCGAGCACGTCGTTGAGCACCTGCATCAAGGTGTCCCCGGACTTGATCATCAGCCGCACATGCTCGCGCTGGGCGGCGTCGAGCGGGGAGCGGTCCAGGGCGTGGGCCATGCCCAGCAGGCCGTTCATCGGCGTGCGCAGCTCGTGGCTGGTGACGGCGACGAAGGTCGACTTGGCGCGGTTGGCGTCCTCCGCTCGCTCGCGTTCCTCGCGCAGGCCGCGGGTCAGTTCGTCCATGCGGCGGGCCGCCGCGCGATTGGTCAGCATGACGCCGATGGTGGTCAGCACCACCAGCATCAGGCTCCAGCGCGCGGTCTCGGGCCCGATGCCCGACAGGTGGAGGAAGGCCGTCGGAAACAGGATCAGGCTGGCCAGGGGCGGGGCGGCGCTGATCGCCAGCAGGGTCGCCGGCTGGTGGCGGAAGTTCTGGGTGTAGATGATCTGGCCGGCCCAGACGCCGACCGCCGCCAGCTTGAAGTCGGCCTCCTGCGACAGCCACAGCACCGCGCCCAGCCCGGCCCAGGTCAGGTTGATCGGCAGGGCGGCCAGGACGAAGCCGGCGCGCAGGCTACGCGGCGCGGAGACGCCGGGCTTGAACCGAGCGGTCACCAGCCGCGCCAGGCCCTCGCCCAGCAGCAGGAGCACCAGCCACGACAGGGCCAGGCCCAGGCTCAGGGCGTGGGCGACCCCCGCCGTCACCAGGGCG
Source organism: Caulobacter sp. BE254 (assembly GCF_031457295.1). Lineage (NCBI taxonomy): Bacteria > Pseudomonadati > Pseudomonadota > Alphaproteobacteria > Caulobacterales > Caulobacteraceae > Caulobacter > Caulobacter sp. BE254. Next base: position 102,456 of record NZ_JAVDWJ010000014.1, read on the forward strand.
GCCGGGATCAGGCGCGAGGGCAGAAGCCGATGGGTGTCGAGCGCCACCTCGTCCAGCCGGTCGTCGGCCCACGGGGACCAGGAGGAAGCAAACCTTCGCACGTGATACGGTCCCGTTCGTCGATCGGCGTTTTCTGATCCGCAGACTAACCGATCGCCGCTCTCAGGACTTGAACGCGCGCTGCGGCTGATCAGCGCGGCCAGACTCGTCCTAAGGTTCGCCCGAGGCGGGCGCCGCGTTGCCAGGCGGCGGCGGCCCCGCTAGCCTCGCCTGAACAACGATAATGATCCGGGAGAGCGTGGCCGATGCAGGGCTTGATGCAGCACGGGGCCTTGACGGTCGACAAGATCATCGACCACGCCGCCCAGTGGCACGGCGCGCGCGAAGTCGTCACCCGCTCGGTCGAGGGGCCGATCGTTCGCACCACCTACGCCGCGATCCACGAGCGCGCCAAGCGGGTGTCCAACGCCCTGCTGGCCCTGGGCGTCAAGCCGGGCGACAGGGTCGGGACCCTGGCCTGGAACACCGCCCGCCACATGGAGGCCTGGTACGGGATCATGGGCATCGGCGCGGTGTGCCACACCCTGAATCCCCGCCTGTTTCCCGAGCAGATCGCCTGGATCGCCAACCACGCCGGCGACCGCGTGATCTTCGTCGACCTGACCTTCATGCCGATCATCGCCGGCGTCCTGCAGCACCTGCCCAGCGTCGAGCACGTGGTGCTGTTCACCGATCGCGACCACATGCCCGCCGACTTCCGGCCGACCGGCGAGACGCCGAACTTCAAGGGCCTGCTGTGCTTCGAGGACCTGGTCGAGCAGCACAACGCCGACTGCGCCTGGGGCGGCTTCGACGAGGGCACGGCGGCCGGGCTCTGCTACACCTCGGGCACGACGGGCGACCCCAAGGGCGTGCTCTATTCGCACCGCTCCAACGTGCTGCACACCCTGATCACCCTGCAGCCGGACGTGATGGGCCTGTCGCAGAAGGACGTGATCCTGCCTGTGGTGCCGATGTTCCACGCTAACGCCTGGGGCGTGGCGTTCTCGGCCCCCGGGACCGGGGCCAAGATGGTGATGCCCGGCGCAAGGATGGACGGAGCCTCGATCTTCGAGCTGCTGGACAGCGAGGGCGTCACCTTCTCGGCCGCCGTGCCGACCGTCTGGCAAATGCTGCTGCAGCACCTGAAGGAGACGGGCGCGAAGCTGCCGGTGTTGCGCAAGGTGGTGATCGGCGGGGCGGCCTGTCCCGAGCACATCATCCGCGCCTTCCACGACGACTACGACGTCGAGGTGGTCCACGCCTGGGGCATGACCGAGACCTCGCCGGTGGGCACGCTGTCGGTGATGACCGACGAGCTGGAAAAGCTGCCCTATGACCAGCAGATGTCCTATCGGCTCAAGCAGGGCCGGCCGCCGCTGGGGGTGGAGCTGAAGCTGACGGACGACGCCGGCCGGCGCCTGCCGCACGACGGCAAGAGCTTCGGCAACCTGAAGATCAAGGGCCCGATCATCGCCGCCGAATACTTCCGCGGCGCCGGCGGCAGGATCCTCGACGACGAAGGCTTCTTCGACACGGGCGACGTGGCGACGATCGACGACCACGGCTTCATGCAGATCACCGACCGGGCCAAGGACGTGGTCAAGTCCGGCGGCGAGTGGATCAGCACCATCGACATCGAGAACATCGCCCTGGGCCATCCCAAGGCCGCGATGACGGCGGTGATCGGCGTGCCGCACCCCAAGTGGGACGAGCGGCCGATCCTGCTGGTCAAGCTGAAGGACGGCGAGACGGCCACCAAGCAGGACTTCCTCGACTTCCTGCACGGCAAGATCGCCAAGTGGTGGACGCCGGACGACGTCGTCTTCGTCGACGACATCCCGCTGGGTGCGACCGGCAAGATCGACAAGAAGCTGATCCGCCAGCGCATGAAGGACTACGCGCTGCCGGCGCTGGCTGTCGCAGGCGCCGCCGAGGCCGTGGCGGATCCCGACCCGGAGCCCGAGCCGCCGGCCGCCATCCTGGCCGCCGCCGACGGGGCGCAGGCCGCACGGATCTACGCGCCCGAGCCCGAGGATCCGCTGTCGGAACCGCCGCCGCTGGCCGAGCCGCGGGTGGTCGAGGCCCTGGCCCATGCCGACGCCGAGCCCCTCTCGGAATCCGACGACCCGGAAGCGCGGTTCCCCCTGGATCCGCTGGAGACCCCCGACGCCGTGCCGCCCCTGGGGCCCGTGCCAGAGGAGGCCTTCCACGCCGAGCCGGTGTTCGTCGCCGAACAGGCGCCGCTGGTCCTGCCCGCCGATCGCCAGGAGGACGGCGGCAAGGCCAGGGCCGAAAAGGCGGTCCCGCCCAAGGGCGGCGTCGCCTCGCGCCTGCTCGACGGGGCGGTGCTGGTCGCTCTGGCGCCGGCCGTGCTGGTGGCGGTCGCCGCGCTGGGGGTGAAGCTCGGCCTGCTGCCCCAGGGGCTCGGCTATGACCGGATGACCCTGGACTGGGCCCCCAAGGCCGCCGTGCTGGGCGTCGCCACCGGCGTGGCGGGCCTGTTCGTCGCGGTGTTCGGCGGTTTTTCGCGGCATTGGAAGAAGGCGTTGGGGGCGGTGGCGATCACCGTCGTCACCCTGGCGGCCATGGTCGCGGCCAATCTCGTCGGCGGCCGCGCGCCGCCGGTCCACGACGTCGCCACCGACTGGACGACGCCGCTGACGCTGTCCGACGCCGGCCTGGCGGCTCGCGGCGCCGGCGCCGCGTCGATCGAGGCCGATCCCAGCCTGCCGATCGGGTCGCTGAGCTTCGCCGGCCGCCGCGTCGCCGACGTCAACGCCGAGACCTGTCCGGCCGCCCGGCCGCTGGTCCTGGCGCGCCAGCCCGCCGACGCCTATGACGCGGCCAAGGCGGCGGTCCAGGCCGCGGGCCTGTCGATCGTCACCGACGACCCGGCGGACGGGCGACTGGAGGCCACGGGTCGGAGTTTCTGGTACGGCCTGGAGGACGACCTGATCGTGCGAGTGCGCCCCGACGCCGCCGGCGCTCGGGTCGACCTGCGCTCGGTCGGCCGCAAGGCCGGCGGCGACCTGGGCCGCAACTGCCGCCGGGTGGGGGATCTGCTGGCGGCGGCGAAGGGGTAGAGGCCAGCCGTCAGGCCAGCCGATACTCGGAATCTAGCCCCGGCTCGCCGTCGCACGTCACCCGCCCCTGCTTCACCAGCAGCAGCACGTGGGCCAACACCGACATGGCGGCCGCCGGGTGCAGGCGGGGATCGACGGCGGCGTAGAGGGTGGGGACCATGGCCCTGATCGTGGTCGGCCCCGCCGCCAGGGCCGCCAGCACCTGGGCCTCGCGCGCCCGGCGATGGTCGGCATAGGCCTGGAGGAACGGGTCCACGTCGCGAACCGGCGCGCCGTGGGTCGGCCACAGGGTGTCGAACCCCTCGGCCCGCACCTTTTCCAGGCTGGCGAAATAGTCGCCCATGTCGCCGTCCGGCGGGGTGATCACCGTGGTCGACCAGCCCATGACATGATCCCCCGAAAACAGGGCGTTCTCCTCCTCCAGCGCGAAACAGACATGGTTGGAGGTGTGGCCCGGCGTGGTCACGGCGCGCAGGGTCCAGCCCGGTCCCTCGAAGACGTCGCCGTCGGCGATCTCGACGTCGGGCCGGAAGCCCTCGTCCTCGCCGGCCTCGAGCGCCAGCCCGGGGGCCAGGTCGCTGAGATGCGGCGCGCGACGGCCGAAGATCGTCGCCCCCGTCGCTTTCTGAAGCGGGCGGGCGAGGGGAGAGTGGTCGCTGTGGTGGTGGGTGACCAGGATGTGGCTGACCGTCTCGCCCTCCAGCGCCGCCAGCAGCGCCTTGAGATGGCCGTCCAGGTCCGGGCCGGGGTCGATCACCGCCACGGTCCCGCGCCCGACGATGTAGGTCCCGGTGCCGACATAGGTGAAGGGGCCGGGATTGTCGGCGATCACCCGGCGGATCGACGGCGAGACCGGGTCGCAGCGGCCGTATTCGAACTCGATCTCGCGGACGAAGGGGATCATGGCGGCCTCTGGGGCGATCGGATGCTGGGCGGGCGCCGCGCCGGCGCCGGTCTTGCGGTAAACGGTTCGTAAACCTTCCGGAGCACGGATCATGACCGCCGACGCAGCGATTTTTGTCTCAAAACGGCTCCAGCGCGCGGCCTTCGCCATCCTGTGTCTCATCGCAGCTCAGTTCGTGCTGGCCAGTTGCGAGCCCGAACCGTCGCCGATGGCGGCCCGGGTCGCCCTCAGCCACCGCTACTAGCGGCCCGCCCGGATCCGCTCCTAGGCGCCCAGCACGCCTGACAGGTCATAGCCGGCCTCCGCGCCCTGGCGCACCAGGGTGGCGCGGTCGGCCGCGCCCGACGCGGCCTGGCCCAGGGACCAGGTGACGATCGAGCGCGTGCCCGAGCGGCAGAAGGCCAGGACCGGCCCCTCGGCGCCCTCGACCGCGCGCCGCACGGCCTCGACCTGGTCGGGGGTCGGCCCGCCCCGCACCGGAACATGCAGATAGTCCAGGCCCGCGGCCCGGGCCGCCGCCTCGACCTGGGCGCTGGACGGCTGGCCCGGCTCCTCGTCGTCGGGTCGATTGTTGATCACCAGCACGAAGCCCTCGCCGGCGGCGCGGTCCAGGTCGTCGAGTCCGATCTGGGGGCTGACCGAAAGTGAGTCGGTTACACGTCGGAACGCTGTCATGGGCTTTGATCGCTCGTGGAAAGGTGTCGGGGCGCCGCCGAGGCGGGAGGGCCTCATCATCCCGGCACTTGGGCGCCCACGCAACGGTCGGCCCCCGCCAAATGTGTTGGAAATTTGAGCGATAGATGGGGAAAATCTCCCAGGGATCGTCAGTGTTCGACATTTGATACCGATACCGACGCGGTTTCGAGGGGTATTTTCTCGAATGTCAACGGGATGAGGGGCGTTTTGACCGGCAAAATCGACCGTGTCGATCCGCGGCGTTCGTCAGCTTGGCACGGGTGGAATTTGCCTTGCAGCCCAACGACATACGGCAGAAGGGACCTGTTCTACCGACCGGTTTGGGGGGAATCTGAGCGGTGTTCGTCAGAAATGAGGCGATCGTGTTGCGATAATGCGACAGCCTTGGGCGATGTGATTACGGATCGGTAATGGGAATTGACCGGCGCGCGGCGCGCCTCCTAACGTCGGCGCAACCGGGGAAATGTTTTCCGGGACACCTAAGTTCTCGTGGTGGAGTTGGGGCGAAAATCCAGACAGACCGAACGTAACGTCCCCGAAAGGGGCGCGTGCGGGCGGCTGGAATGCTTCACCATGCAAGAGGGGATACGATGAAGATGATTTCCACCAAGGGCGGCGCGCGCGCGCGTCTCTTGACGTCGACGCTGCTGGCCGGCCTGGCCACCGTCGCCGCGCCGCTGGCGGTCACCGCGGTCGCCACGGCGATCCCGACCCTGGCCAGCGCCCAGGACTACAGCTCCGGCTCGCTGGTCGGCACCGTGAAGGATTCTTCCGGCGTCACCGTTCCGGACGCGACGGTCACCGTGAAGTCGCTGGACCAAGGGTTCACCCGCACCGTCACCACCGACGGCTCGGGCCAGTTCCGCGTTCCCCTGATCCCGATCGGCGGCTACTCGGTGTCGATCGCCAAGGAAGGCTACCAGCCGACCAGCGACGGCAACGTCCGCGTCGGCCTGGGCGGCCAGACCGCCTATTCGTTCACCCTGGCCTCGGCTGACTCTTCGGTCAGCGAAGTGGTCGTCACCGCGACCGCCAACCCGCAGCTCGACTTCGCCCAGACCACCAAGGGTCTGACCGTCGACATGGAAACCCTGACCAAGCAGGCGCCTGTCGGCCGCTCGCTGACCGCCGTCGTGCAACTGGCGCCTGGCGCCCTGACGGGCAGCACCAGCGTCGTCTCGACCTCGCCGGCCACGCCGGACTTCAGCACCCAGCCGTCGATCGGCGGTTCGTCGATCGCCGAGAACGCGTTCTACGTGAACGGCCTGAACATCACCAACTTCAACACCTATGTGGGCGGCGCCGCCGTTCCGTTCGACTTCTACAAGTCGATCGAGGTGAAGACCGGCGGCTACCCCGCCGAGTTCGGTCGCGCCACCGGCGGCGTGATCAACGCCGTCACCAAGTCGGGCTCGAACGACTTCAAGGTCGTGCTGCACGGCAACTTCGAGTCCGACAGCCTGCGTCAGGACTCGCCGGACACCTACGAGTACGCCAACCACCGCGGCGGCCGCTCGAACAACAGCGGCACGGTCGAGCTCAGCGGCCCGATCATCAAGGACCACCTGTTCTTCTACGGCCTGGCGCAAAGCCAGCAGGAAGTGGTCAAGACGGCGCAGATCGCGAACGGCCAATACGTCCGCGACACCACCAACGACCCGTTCTACGGCCTGAAGCTCGACGGCTACATCACCGACAAGCATCGCCTGGAATTCACCTATTTCGACACCACCCGCACGACCCAGCGCAACGCCTGGAGCTATGACGGCGACGCCGATGAAATCGGTTCCGCCCTGCCGTCGACCCAGTACGAACTGGGCGGCGAGAACTATGTCGGCCGCTATACCGGCACCTTCACCGACTGGTTCACCTTCTCGGCCGCCTACGGCAAGAGCAAGGATCGCGTGAACACGTTCCCGCAAGATACGACCAGCCCGCGGGTTCGCGATAACGTCGACCGTACCGATCCGAACAACCTCGTTCCCGGCACCACGAACATCATCAGCCAGCAAAAGCAGAGCACGGTCGCTACGCTGAACACCACTCGCGAGTTCTATCGTTTCGACGGCGACTTCTACTTCAACCTGTTGGGATCGCACCACGTTCGTACGGGTTACGATCATGAGAAGACGACGCTGAACCACACCACGGTGCTGCCGGGCGGCATTGGCTACTTCTATCACGTCGGCTCGGCTAAGGACGCTCGGGGCGTCGCGCCGGGCACTGAGTATATCGAAGTGTCGACCCAGCGTCTGGGCGGCGCGCCAGTTCACGGCGGCAATACGTCCTACTATATCCAGGACGCCTGGGACATCACGCCGACGGTCAGCCTGCAACTCGGCATCCGCAACGACAAGTTCACGCTGGACAACCTGGTGGGCGAACAGGTTCTCAACCTGAAGAACAACTGGGGTCCGCGCGTCGGCCTGACCTGGGATCCGGTTGGCGAAGGCAAGGATAAGATCTCGGCCTCCTACGGCCGTTACTTCATCCCGCCGGCCTCGAACCTCAGCTACCGCGGCGCCGATCTGGGTTACAGCACCTACTTCTACGCCCCGGCTGGCGGCTTCGTGATGGCCCCCGGCACCCGCGTGCCCGCGGCTCTGGGCGCGCAGATCACCAAGACCACCAACCCGACCGGCAACTTCACTTACTGCCCGCTGAACAATCCGATCGCTGGCACTGCGGGCGTGCAGGGCTGTTCGGTTCCCTTCGGCGTGGGCGTGGCCGAACCGGCCGCCTCCAAGACCGCCGTCGGTCTGAAGGCGACCTACGAGGACGAGTTCGTGATCGGCTATCAGCGTCAGCTCGACTCGCTGTGGAAGGTCGGCGCCTCGCTGACCTACCGGTCGCTGCACCGCGTGTCGGAAGACACCACGCTCGACCCGTACGTCCAGGCCTATTGCGCCGCTCACCTGACCGGCGCGGCTCTGACGGCCTGTAACACGGTGTGGAACAACTCCTGGCAGTACATCGTGTTCAACCCGGGTGAAGATCTGACGATCAACCTGCGTCAGCCGAACTCGGCCGTCCACTCGCCGGAAACCATCGCGGCCCTGGCCGCCAGCGGCCTACCCAAGACCCTGACCTTCACCAAGCAGGAGCTGGGCTTCCCGACCGTGAAGCGCGAATATATCGGCCTGGAGCTGAACTTCGAACGCGCCTTCGACGGCAAGTGGGGCCTGCAAGGCTCGTATGTGCTCTCGGAATCCAAGGGCAACTACGAAGGCACGGTTCTGTCCGACAACGCCCAGACCGACGCCGGCAGCACCATCCTGTTCGATTTCCAGGGTCTGGCCGACAACCAGTACGGCCTGCTGCCGAACCATCGTGCTCATCAGTTCAAGCTGTTCGGCACCTATGCCGTTACGGATAACCTGATGTTCGGCGCGAACTACAGCTTGCTGTCGCCGCGTCACCAAGGTTGCCTGGGCGTTCATCCGACCGACCTGGCGGCTCAGGACTACGGTGCGTCGTCGCGTTACTGCCAAGGCAAGCCGGCGCCGCGCGGCGTGGGCCTGAAGACCGACTGGATCAACACCCTCGACCTGTCGGTTCGCTATACGGTTCCGGACAAGATCATTCCGCTGAATGGCAACCTCGTCCTGCGCGCCGACATCTTCAACGTGTTCAACGCCGACGGCGTGAACTCGTTCGAGGAGGCCGGCGACACCGACGAAGGCGGTCCGAACCCGGATTACGGCAAGCCGATCGCGTACCAAGCGCCGCGTTATGTCCGCTTCGGTTTCGATCTGGCCTTCTAAAGCCGGCGCGAAAACAAGCACTAAGAATGGCGGCGGGCTCCTCGGAGCCCGCCGTTTTTCTTTGGGCGATCGCCTGCTCCGGGAAAGGCGCGGGCTTGAACCTTTATGCTCGGCGGATCACAAGTGAAGCCCAGCGGAATCAAAGCCTTAAACTTTCTCGACCCCAATCTATCCTCACCCCTTCCGACCGCCCTTATCCTGATCCCACCTGAAAGCACGGGAAGGGCGCACGTACGGCGACCGATGCGGCTCTCAGGGGTGGTCGAGCGGGAAGCGCTCGCCGGCGGTCCTTTACTGGACGCCGTGGTCGGTCCGAGGCAGGCGCTCCGATGCAAGGAGCCGAAACCTCGGCGCCGCGGTGGCGGGCAAGCGCAGCAGGCATGGGCTGAAATCGCCCATGCGGTCCAGGGAACGCCAATTCCCTGCCCGTCGGGGGCCTCCATCGGAGCGGGTTAAAAATCCGCGACCCGAAGGCTTCCGGATAACGGCTCCACGCGAAGCGCCTGAACTTCGTCGAAACGGTACAAACATCAAAGCTATTCCGGGCGAGGCCCGGGCGCTTCGCACCCTTCCCACCAACTCGGCCGCGAAAGGCCGAGGTCGCCGCCTCATGGCCGGGGACAGGCGCATGCGCCTGTCCCCGGCCGCGTCCAAGATCCTCCCCCTGTGGGGGAGGTGTCGGCGAAGCCGACGGAGGGGGGAGTGATCGGCCGATGGCCAGATCCTGCACCTACGATCCCAAAACTCCCCCCACCGATCGCTGCGCGATCGCCTCCCCCACAGGGGGAGGGGTCTTGATCCCCCGAGCGGCAAGGCCGCACGAAAAAGGGCCGCCGGTCGCCCGGACGGCCCTTGGTCTTGCCCGTGAAGCCGGAGCTACCGAACCGGCGTGTCGGCCAGCACCGAGGCCCCGCTGGGCGTCGAGCGCAGGCGGGCCTTGGCCATCTCGTCCAGGATCGACTGCGAGCGCGGGTCGCCCAGCAGCCAGGCCGAGGCGGCCAGGGTGCGCACCGAGGTCTCGCTGACGCCCAGCACCTTCTCCAGCGCCTCGAACGGCGAGTTGGAGCCGCCGACCTTCTTGAGCTTCACCTCGCCCTTGATCCCGGCCAGGCTCTTGGCCTTGTCGACGGCCTCATAGAAGCCGCCCAGCTCGTCGACCAGGCCCAGCTGCTTGGCCTGGACGCCGGTCCACACCCGGCCCTTGGCGATCTCGCGCACCCGCTCCTCGGGCAGCTTGCGGCCCTCGGCGACGCGGTGGACGAAGCCGGCATAGATGCGGTCCATCCAGCCGGCGAACCGGGCCCGCTGGTCGGGCGTGAAGCCCTGGCCCGTGCCGAACGCGCCGGAATAGTCGCCGCCGACATGCACCTGCTTCACGTCGACGCCGAACCGCGCCAGGGCGTCGCCCAGGGCGAACTTGCCGCCGAACACGCCGATCGAGCCCGTCAGGGTGGTGGGCTCGGCGACGATCGCCGAGGCCTCCGAGCTGATCCAGTAGCCGCCCGACGCCGCATAGGCGCCCATGCTGACCACGATCGGCTTGCCCGCCTTCTTGGCCGCCTTCACGGCCGCCAGGATCTGTTCGGACGCGGTGTCCGAGCCGCCGGGCGAGGAGACCCGGAAGACGATCGCCTTGACGTCCTTGTCGTCGATCGCGTCGTACAGGGCCTTGGCGACCTGGTCGGAATAGATCGTGCTGTCGCCGCCGAACGGCGAGCCGCCTTCGCCGCTGCCGGTCATGATCGCGCCCTCGGCCGAGACGACGGCGATGGTCGGGCCGGTCTTGGCCGGAGCCTTCTTGGAGCGCGAGGCGTAGTCGTCGAAGTCAAGCAGCTTGGCGCCCTTGCCGGCCCGCGACAGCATGGCGTCCTGGGCGTCCTTGACCTGGCCGACCCGGTCGATCAGGCCCTTGGCCTTCGCCTCCTCGGCGCTGTAGGGACCGGCCTCGATGGTCTTGATCAGGGCGGCCGGGTCGATCTTGCGGTCCTGGGCGGCCGTGGTCAGGGCGGTGGCGTAGACCGAGCCCATCCACGACAGGGTCGATTCGCGGTGGGCCGGGGTATAGTCGCTATAGAGGTAGGGATTGACCGCGTTCTTGTACTCGTAGCGCTGCTCGTAGTCGGCCTTGACGCCGTACTTGTCGAAGAAGCGCTTGAAGAACATCTCCTCGCTGGCCGCGCCCACGGCCTGCAGCGAGCTGTCGGGCTGCATCCAGAACTCGCTGGCCGCCGAGCCGAGCATGTAGGTCGAGGTGACCAGGCCCGAGGGATAGAGCCCCTGGCTGTGGGCGAAGATCGGCTTCTTGCCGACCGCGCGGAAGTGCTTGAAGGCCAGGCGCAGCTCGTCGGCCGAGGCCGGGGCCATGCCGCCCTCAGGCAGGCGCACCAGCACCGCCTCGACCTTGTCGTCGGTCTCGGCCCGGCGCAGCGTCTCGATGATCGACATCACCGATTGGCCGCCGCCGCCGCCCAGGGCCGCGAACGGGTTCCGCGGCTCCTGGTCGGACAGGCCGCCGCGCAGGTCCAGCTGCAGCACCGTATGGGTCGGGATCGGGGCAGGACGGGCGGCGCTGGCCGCCATGACGATCAGAAGGAAGGGGACGCCGACCAGGAACAACACCAAGCCGACGAAAACGCCGGCCACGGTCATGAGAAACTGCTTCATCGGACGTCCTGCTGCCTCGTGTCGCGCAAGCTAGTAGCGTCCTTCGCGTCGCGGTCAAATGAACAGCGCGCAACCTGGCTTCCGGCGTCGGGAAGTTGGCGAACGGCAGCGGCGCGAAGCCCCGGGGCAGGGGCGACGCCACGCGATCGTACTTTGGAAAATTTCGGGAAAGAAATGGTCGGAGTGGCAGGATTTGAACCTGCGACCCCTGCGTCCCGAACGCAGTGCTCTACCAGACTGAGCCACACTCCGACTTGGAGGGCGGCTTATAGACAGGGCTCGGCGGTCTCGCAAGCGGCAAAAATCGCTCCACAAAAAGAAAAACGGCGGAAAAAAAGAAGTTCAAAGCAGCGTTGCATCCGTCCGACTCCTGCGCTATCTCCACCGCCTCGCCGGGCCCAGACGGGTCTCGCCGTTCCTGCTGGGGAATGGTGTAATGGTAACACTGCGGTTTTTGGTACCGTCATTCTAGGTTCGAGTCCTAGTTCCCCAGCCAGTTCTTCTTTCCAGATCCACATTCGCCCCGGCGGCCCCACAGCGGGGCGGGCCGGCGAAACGACGCTGAGTCGCAGTTTTCCACAGGAAATGGTCCAGGCGTCCCACGGCCGGCGTTCTCGCCGCGGGCGAGCGCCTGTCGCGTTCGGCGCGCGGGTTCTGGTTTGAAGTTCTTCCAGCGCCTCAGGCCTGGCCTGGGCTTCAAAGGCCAAGGCGGCGTCTGTCCTGATCCGTCCCGTTTCAAATCGCTCCGGCGTCGGCAAGTCTTTGTGTTTTCAAGGACAAGGCGCAGCTTTGACAAGCTTCGGCTTCGAAAAGCGCTGATCTTCGGCTCATCTGGCGACGCTCGAATCATTGCGACGCTGAAACTTTTGTCCCAGCAACGTCGGCCTGACAGCGCTTGTCCGGAACGGAAAAAGCAGCTGCCAAGCGCTTCCCATGGTTTAGAATCGCGCCAGGTTTCTCGTTGCTGTTCTCAAGATTCGCTTACCTTAAGGGGACGGCAAGCACGATTACGCGGATTGAGTACTTGTATTTCGACGGGGCGGGTGTATTTCCAAGTCAAAGAACCACCGGAGAGACACTCGTGGAAGACAAAGCTACCCTGATCGAGCTCACCGCCGAGATCGTCGCCAATTACGTGGCCAATAACAGCACGTCGGTCTCCGATCTGCCGGCCCTGATCCGGGCGACTCACGATGCTCTGGCCGGTATTGGCTCTCCGGAAGCGGCTCCGGTTGAGACCGTTACGAAGGCTACGCCGGCTCAAATCCGTCGCAGCATTACGCCGGACGCCCTGATCAGCTTCGAAGACGGCAAGCCTTACAAGACGCTGAAGCGTCACCTTACGACGCATGGCATGACCGTCGCCGAATACAAGGCCAAGTGGGGCCTGCCGAACGACTATCCCACGACCGCTCCGGCCTATAGCGAAGCCCGCTCGGCCATGGCCAAGGCCCTGGGCCTGGGCCAAGGCGGCCGCAAGGCCAAGGCCCCGCGCGGCCGCAAGGGCTGATCCGTTCTCATATGATCGGTATCGAGCAAGACCCCCGCCGGCGACGGCGGGGGTTTTTGTTTGCGCGTCAGGGTCGGTCAGGGGCGGGCGTTCCCCAGCCCGCCAGCAGGACGCCGTCGCCGCCCCTGACCGAGACCGTGTCGACCCGCGCGGTGACGAAGCACTGGCGGGCCTGCACCGAGAGATGGACGGTGTCATCGATATGGGTCTCGGGCGCGCTCAGCCGTCCCGAATAGTCGCCGCAGAACACTTCGGGGGTTTGGCCCAGAGCCGTCAACCGACCTTCCAGCACCAGGGTCATGCCGCGGGTCAACCGATGATAGGCCTGCTGATTCATGCGTACCTTGTGGAGCATGAACGGCTGGAAGCGGGGCGGCAGGGCCGAAGCGCCGTCGGCGAAGGGAATGGCCAGGCCGTAGCTAGTGGTGATGCTCTGGACGCCGATCTCTTGCCGCTTCTCGACGCCTCGCATGATCTGGACGGTCGTCGTCGGACTGCGCAGCTCATGGCCGTCGAAGAAGGCCGTTTGCAAAGGCGGCAGGGTCCGCAGGCCCTGGAGATTGAAGCCGCTGTAGTTTTCAGGACTGATCTGACCCAGGCCGATCATCACCGTTAACTCGCCGCGCGAATAGTCGTAGCGCCAGCGGGCGGGGCTCTGCAGCACCTTCATGGTCCGCTTACGCTCGTCGACGAATGGGATGGCGATCCGGAAGCGGCGGCCGGCCAGCGACTCGGCGGCGGGCGCTTGGCGGGCCGTTTCCATGGCGTCCCGCAGCTTGGCCGTGTCCAGCACGTCGCCGGAGCTCGTCGCCAACAGGCCCGCCGCCAAAAGACCGCCGATCATCGCGAGCTCTCCGTTCGCCGAAGACAGGAGAACCTTGAGTTGATCAACGGTCAAGGCGCCAGCCGCCGGGCTCAGACCCCGCTGAGCGCCAGGCCCGGCGCGTCGGGCTCGCGCGAACCGCCGCCGTTCAGCGGGCGCTGCATCCAGACCAGGTCCACCCAGCGGCCGAACTTGTAGCCCATGGCGGGGAACACGCCCTTGCGTTCGAAGCCCAGGGCGGCGTGAAGGCCGATCGAGGCGGCGTTGCCGCTGTCGCCGATCACCGCGCACATCTGGCGCAGGCCCAGGGCCTCGCAGGCGGCGATCAGGGCGGACAGCAGGGCCTTGCCCACGCCCCTGCCCACCGCGTCGGGACCGACATAGACGCTGTCCTCGACGGTGTAGCGATAGGCCGCGCGCAGCCGGAACGGCCCGGCATAGGCGTAACCCAGCACCACGCCGTCCTGCTCGGCCACCAGGTAGGGCAGGCCCTTGGCCAGGAAGGCGGCGCGCCGGCGACCCATCTCGGCCGCGTCCGGCGGGACCTCCTCGAAGGTGCCCAGGCCGTTGAGCACGTTCCAGCCGTAGATGGCGGTGATGGCCGCCAGGTCGGCGTCGGTGGAGGGGCGGATGGTGACGCTCATCGCGGTCCTCCCCCTGTGGGGGAGGTGTCGGCGCAGCCGACGGAGGGGGGCGTGGTCGGCAGGCGGCCGCAACCCGGACCGACGATCCGACAATTCCCCCCACCGGCCTTCGGCCGCCTCCCCCACAGGGGGAGGTCCTGTTTGATCGAACCCCTCACGCCTTGCTCCATCCCTTGTCGACCGCCCACACGGCGAAGGCGTAGTCCAGGGCGATCTCCTTGAGGAAGTCGAACCGGCCCGACGCGCCGCCGTGGCCGGCGTCCATGTTGATCTTGAGCAGGATCGGGGCGCCGCTGGTCGTGTTCTCGCGCAGCTTGGCCGTCCACTTCTCCGGCTCCCAATAGGTGACGCGCGGGTCCGACAGGCCGCCGGTGGCCAGCACGGCCGGATAGGCCTTGGCCGCCACGTTGTCGTAGGGCGAATAGCTGGCGATGTAGTCGTAGGCCTCCTTGTCCTCCAGCGGATTGCCCCATTCGGGCCATTCGGGCGGGGTCAGGGGCAGGGAGGTGTCGCTCATGGTGTTGAGCACGTCGACGAACGGCACCGCCCCGATGATCCCGGCCCACAGGTCGGGCCGCAGGTTGGTGACCGCCCCCATCAGCATGCCGCCGGCCGAGCCGCCATAGGCCACGGTGCGGCCCTTGGCCCCATAGCCGGCCGCGTGCAGGTGCTCGGCGCAGGCGATGAAGTCGGTGAAGGTGTTCGTCTTCTTGAACTTCCGCCCATCCAGGAACCAGCCGTAGCCCTTTTCGGACCCGCCGCGGATATGGGCCGTGGCCCAGATCCAGCCGCGATCCACCAGGCTGAGGTTGCGGATCGAGAACGACGGATCCATCGACATGCCGTAGCTGCCATAGCCGTACAGCAGCAGCGGCGCGGCGCCGTCCAGGGCCACGCCCTTCTTCATCAGCACGGTGATCGGGACCTCGGCGCCGTCGGGGGCCTTGGCGTAGAGCCGCCGCGTGACATAGGCGGCCGGATCGTGGCCGGAAGGGATTTCCTGGGTCTTGCGCAGGGTCTTCTCGCCCGTCGCCATGTCGTAGTCGAACCACTGCCGGGGCGTGGTCGGCGACTGGTAGACATAGCGCATCACCGGCGTGTCGAACTCGTAGCCGCCCTCGAGGCCAAGGACATAGGCCTCCTCGTCGATGACGATCGGCTTCTCGGCTTTGGTGGCCCGATCGGTGATGACGATGCGGGTGTTGGCGTTGACCCGCTCCACCCGCAGCAGGTGATTCTTGTAGGCCGACAGGCCGGTGATGAAGTGGCCCGGCTTGTGGGCGACGAAATCCTTCCAGTGGGCGCGGCCCGGCGTGGCGACCGGCGCCTCGACCAGCTTGAAGTCGATGGCGTCGTCGGCGTTGGTCAGGATGACGAACCGGCCGTCCCAGTGCTCGACCGAATAGCGCAGGCCGACGGTGCGCGGCTCGACCACCTTGGGCGTGGCCGTCGGGTCGGAGGCCGGGATCAGCAGGGTCTCGGACGTCTCATGGTCGCCGGCGCTGATGACGATGAAGGCGTCCGACCCGGTCGTCCCCACGCTGACGAAGAAGCCGTCGTCGGGCTCGTCATAGACCAGCACGTCGTCCTTCAGTCCGCCGCGAGCCGGGCGACGGTAGATCTTGTCGGACCGGCCGTTATCGTCGCGGTGGGTCCAGAACAGCCACTGGCTGTCGGGCGACCAGGCGAAATCGCCGGTGCTGCTCTCGACGGGCTCCTTCAGGACCTCGCCGGTCGTCAGGTCCTTCACATAGATATGGTGCACCTCCGAACCCTGGGCGTCCTCGGCATAGGCGAACAGCTGGTGGTCGGGGCTGTGGTCGGCGGCGCTGACCTGGCTGTAGGCCTTGCCCTTGGCCAGGGCGTCGCAGTCCAGCAGGATCTCCTCGCCGTCGGTCCGACCCCTCGGCCGACGGCAGAAGATTGGGTGCTGGCCTCCGATGTTGAAGCGCGAATAGTATTCCCACGGGCCGTCGGGGGCGGGGACGCTGGCGTCGTCCTCCTTGATGCGGCCCTTCATCTCCTCGAACATCGCCGCCTGCAGCGCCTCGGTCGAGGCCAGCATGGCCTTCACATAGGCGTTCTCGGCGCTCAGGTGTTCCTTGACCTCCGGCTTGATAAGGGTCGGGTCGCGCAGGACCTTCTGCCAGTTGTCGTCCTTCATCCAGGCGTAGTCGTCGACGCGGACCCGGCCCAGCTGCTCAATGCGTTTGGGGATCTTGCGGGCGACGGGCGGAACGGGGGACGACTGGGTCATGCGGGTCTCGGAAACGGCGGCCTTGGACTTGAAGGCCGACACCGACGTAATGACCGCGGCCGCGCTCGTCATCATTTTGCGCCGGTTCATGGTCAGATTTTCCCCCGTGATGCGTCAGAACGCCAACTTGTGCGCCCTGACGACGCTGGTCAAACTGGCCCTCGCGTAGGGTGAATCGGGGGCTTGAGGGCTTAGATGGCTTGGGACCTGTCGGTCGATCTGATCCAGGCTACCGTGCAGCTCGAGCAGCCGCTCGGCGACGGATCACGAACCGTCGGCACCGGCTTCCTGATCGAAAATCCCACGCCCGACGGTCGGCCGCGCACCATCCTGGTCACAGCCGCCCACGTCTTCGACAAGATGCCCTCGGCCTCGGCCAAGATCGGCTATCGCATCCAGAGCGCCGACGGCGTCTGGCGCTACGATCCCCACACCCTGAAGATCCGCGACGGCGACCACCCGCTGTGGGTCAAGCACCCCACCCGCGACGTCGCCGCCATTGAGGTCGAGGCCCCGCCGGAGTTCGCCAAGGCGGCGATCCCCCTGGCCTGGCTGGCCCAGGACGACACCTTCAACAAGTACAGCCTGGGTCCGGGCGACGAGATGATGGCCCTGGGCTTCCCGCGCGGCCTCTCGGCCAATCCAGCCGGCTTCCCGATCCTGCGGTCCGGGCGAGTGGCTTCGTACCCGCTGGCCCCGGCCAGCGTGTTCCCGACCTTCCTGATGGACTTCTCGGTGTTCCCCGGCAATTCCGGCGGGCCGGTGTTCATGGCCCAGGGCGCGCGACGCCGGCCCGGCTCGACCGAGAGCCAGGAGGTGCAGTTCGTGGCCGGCATGCTGACCCAGCAGGTCGAGCTGTCGGGCGAGCGCCTGGAGATCGGCATCGTCACCCACGCCAAATATATCCGCGAGACGGTGGCCATGCTGGACAAGCTGGCGGGGCCGCCGCTGATCCAGGCCAGTCCCGCCAAGCCGGTCGTCCCCTCGACCCAGGCGGCGACCCAGGCCGCCGCGGCGGTGTCGGCCACCGCCATCGCCGTCGCACGGTAGGCTAGCCGACACAGGAACCTCGCTCCGGGCCCCCCGTTCCTACGGGGAGTTCAAATCCAACAGGAGCGAGCCATGAGCACCAATCGAGTCGAAGGCGCTGTCGACAAGGGCGTCGGCGCGGTCAAGGAAGCCGCCGGCAAGGCCACCGACAACGAACGCCTGGAAGCCGAAGGCAAGGCCCAGAAGGCCAAGGGCGACGTCCAGAACAAGGTCGGCCAGGCCCAGGACAAGATCGGGAACGCGATCAAGCACTAGGCTTTGGCCGGTGCTAGACAAGCAAACGGCCACGGAGCGATCCGCGGCCGTTTTCTTTAAATTCCTCCCCCTCTGGGGGAGGTGGCCCGTAGGGCCGGAGGGGGAGCGCGGCGCCAACCCCCTCAGTCGCTCCGCGACAGCTCCCCCGAAGGGGGAGCATCTCAGTCACCCGTAGAGGATCGCGATCGTCTCGGCCACGCAGGCGGGGCGTTCCTCGCCCTCGATCTCGACGGTGCACTCGTTCTTCATCTGCAGGCCGCCGGCCTTGGGCTCGACGCTGAGCAGCTTCTGGCGCATGCGCACCTTCTTGCCGACCCGGACCATGCCGGTGAACCGCACCTTGTCGCAGCCGTAGTTGATGCCGCGCGTCACGCCGGTGACATGCAGGATGCCCGCGCCCAGCATCGGGATCAGCGACAGCGTGAGAAAGCCGTGGGCGATCGGCCCGCCGATCTCGCGGGTGGCGCGCTCGACGTCGACGTGGATCCACTGGTGGTCGCCGGTCGCCTCGGCGAACTGGTTGACCCGTTCCTGGCTGATCTCGACCCAGTCGGAGACCCCGATCTCCTGACCGACCAGGCTGGCGACGTCGGCGTAGGCGACTTCCTTCATGGCGTTCTTGCTCCCAAACATTTGTTTGGATAGAGACCAGCCGCCGCGCGCGCGGTCAAGCCGCGAAGGTCTGCACCACCAGCCAGGCGTTGGCCGAGGAGATGATCCCGAACAGGCTCCAGGCCACGGCCCTGGTGGCCGGACCGTTGGCGAACACGCCCATCAGCGCCCTGTCGTCGGTGAAGCGCAGCAGCGGGAAGATCGCGAACGGCAGCTGGGCGCTCAGCACCACCTGGGTCAGGACCAGCAGCTTGCCGACGGAATGCTCACCCATCGTCAGCACCCCGACCAGGGCCGGGACGATGGCCAGGCCCCGGGTGATCAGCCGCCGTTGCCAGCAGGGGATCGACAGGTTCAGGAAGCCTTCCAGGATCACCTGGCCGGCGATGGTGCCGGTGAAGGTCGAGCTCTGGCCCGAGGCGAACAGGGCGATCCCGAACAGCAGGCCGGCCACGGCCGCGCCGGTCAGGGGCTCGAGCAGGCGGTGGGC
The DNA here is from genome assembly GCF_031457295.1 of Caulobacter sp. BE254. Lineage (NCBI taxonomy): Bacteria > Pseudomonadati > Pseudomonadota > Alphaproteobacteria > Caulobacterales > Caulobacteraceae > Caulobacter > Caulobacter sp. BE254. The sequence goes on from NZ_JAVDWJ010000014.1 coordinate 121,250, forward strand.
CTCCTCGATGCCGGCCACGGCGGTATTGCCGGTCCGGTGGAAGGCGGAGGCCGCAAGGATCAGGATGGCCGCGTTGATGAACAGGGCGACGGCCAGCGAGGCCACGGTGTCCAGCGTCGCCAGCCGCAGGGCCGAGCGCTTGCCCCGTTCGTCGGCGGGGACTACCCGGGTCTGGACGATCGACGAGTGCAGATAGAGGTTATGCGGCATGATCGTCGCCCCGACGATGCCGATGGCCAGGTAGAGCGCGTTGCCCTGTTTCAGGGCGTCCAGCGACGGGACCAGGCCGCGCGCCACCGCGCCGGCGTCGGGCTTGATCAGGATCAGCTGGACCAGGAAGCAGATCCCGATGGTGCCGACCAGGCCCAGGATGATCGCCTCCAGCTGTCGGAAGCCCTTGCCCTTCAGGCCCAGCACGATGACCGTATCCAGGCCGGTCAGCAGGACTCCTGCCCACAAGGGAACGCCCAGCAGCAACTTGAAGGCCAGGGCGCTGCCCAGCACCTCGGCGATGTCGCACGCTATGATGGCGACCTCGGCCAGCAGCCACTGGACCTTGACCGTGCGCGGGCCGTAGCGGTCGCGCGACATCTGGGCCAGGTCACGACCGGTGACCAGCCCCAGGCGCAGGCTCAGGGTCTGCAGCACGATGGCCGCCAGGCTCGACAGCACCACCACGAACAGCAGCGCGGTCCCGTAGCGCGACCCGGCCTCGATGTCGGTCGCCCAGTTGCCGGGGTCCATGTAGCCGACGCTGACCAGCAGGCCGGGTCCGGCAAAGCGCAGCGCCCGCTTCCAGGGCGACAGGCCGTCGGGCACGGCCACGGCGCCGCGCACCTCGGCGGGACAGAAGGGCGCGGTGGCGGTCCTGGGAAGGGAGAACATGAGCGCAAGCGTTAGCGCGGATTCGAGGCGCGTATAGAAGCGAAAGGTTCCGCCGCGGAGGTTGGCTTATCCTTTGGCCAGCCGGGCGCCCAATTCGGCCAGGTCGCGCACGAACCATACCGCTCGGCCCCGGTTCGACTCATGGACGAAGTCCCGCAGGCTGTTGCTGGCTTCGGTCCAGGGCGCGATGGCGCCGACGAAGGCGACGCCGACGCGATAGTTGGTGAACTTCTGGATCACCTCGCCGGCCATGCGGGTCTTCAGGTCGAGGAAGCCGGGCGCCAGCCGTTCCAAGGGAACCGCCAACCAGGTCGCGTCGGCCGACCAGGCTTCGCCGAGGAAGTCGTTGGCCGAGCGCTCGTCCAGCTTGGGACCTTCGCCGTCGAAGACGAGTACAGGCGTCTCGCTGAGGGTTTGCAGGCAGTCCATTGCTCAGGCTCCCAGGACGGATCGCCAGAGGAAGCCGTCGGAATATCGTGTCGCCACCCTTATTCCGGCTCGGCGGCAAAAGCTCCAACGTCCAGGCTCGGGAGCGTCCGTCCGACAATCCGGTCCTCGTCTCAGGCGGCCGCCTCCGCCCGGGCGGCCTGGCGGATCATGTCCGACGCCTTTTCGGCGATCATGATGGTCGGGGCGTTGGTGTTACCCGAGACCAGGCGCGGCATGATCGAGGCGTCGACCACCCGCAGGCCCGAAAGGCCCCGCACGCGCAGCTGGCTGTCGACCACGGCCATTGAGCCCTCGCCCATCTGGCAGGTTCCGACCGGGTGATAGATGGTCGAGCCGGTGGCGCGGGCGTAGCCCAGCAGGGCGGCGTCGTTGTCGATGTCCGGACCGGGGTTCATCTCGTGGTCGATCAGCGGGGCGATGGCCGGCTGGGCGGCGATCCTGCGGGCCCAGTTCAGGCCGGCCACCGCGACCTCCTGGTCCAGCGGATCGGACAGGTAGTTGGCGACGATGGCCGGATGGGCCGCTGGGTCGGCCGACCTTATGCGGATGTGGCCCCGGCTCTCCGGGCGCAGCTGGCAGGGCGCGATGGTCAGGCCCGGCGCGCCTTCCAGCTCCATCTTCTGCGCGTTGAACAGCTTCTCCAGGTCCATGGTCGCGGGCAGGATATGGAACTGGATGTCGGGGCTGGCGAGATCCGGCCGGGATTTGCAGAACGCGGCGACGTGAGCCGCCGACAGGGTTAGCAGGCCCCTGCGCGTGAACAGGTATTTCAACGCCTCGGCGGCCAGGCGCCCGCCCTTGCTTTGCTCGTTGACCGACACAGTGCCGGCCTTCAGGCGGAAGCGCGCCCCGGTGACATAGTGGTCCTGCAGGTTCTCGCCGACCCCGGGCAGGTCCTGGACCACGGCGATCCCGTGCTCGGCGAGCAGCTGGCCGGGACCGACGCCGGACAGCTGCAGCAGTTGCGGCGAGTTGACCGCCCCGCCGGCCAGGATCACCTCGGCCCGGGCCCTGGCGGTGCGGACCACGCCGTCCTGGCTGAACGCGACCCCGACCGCGCGCTTGCCCTCGAACAACACCTTGCGGGCCAGGGCGCGGGTCTCGACCCGCAGGTTCGCACGCCCCATGGCTGGATGCAGATAGGCCACCGCCGCCGAGCAGCGCGCGCCGTTCTTCTGGGTGACCTGGAACCAGGTCGCGCCCTCCTGCTGTTCGCCGTTGACGTCGACGATGCGCGGGATGCCCGCCTGGTGGCAGGCGTCGATCAGCAGCTGCGACACCGCATGGCCGTCGCGCATGTCGGCGACGTTGAGCGGGCCGCCGACGGCGTGCAGGTCGCAGGCCCCGCGCTCCTGGTGCTGCGACTTGCGGAAATAGGGCAGGACGTCGTCCCAGCCCCAGCCGGCGTTGCCCATCTGCCGCCAGCCGTCATAGTCGTCGCGCTGGCCGCGCACATAGAGCATGGCGTTGATCGAGGACGAGCCGCCCAGCACCTTGCCGCGCGGCCAGACGTGCGACCGCCCGCCCGTGCCGGGATCGGGCTCGGTCTGGTACAGCCAGTTGACCTTGGGATCCTTCAGGGTCGAGGCGTAGCCGACAGGGATGTGGATCATCAGGTTCGACAGGAACTGGGACGGGTTCCGGGTCGGCCGGTCGTCGCCGCCGGCCTCCAGCAGCAGGACCTTGTGGCGGCCGTCTTCCGACAGCCGCGCCGCCAGCACGCAGCCCGCCGAGCCGGCGCCCACCACGATGTAGTCGGCCTCGATGATCGACGTCATCGGATCCTCCCTTTCCCGTCCGCGTGTTTCCGCGTGATCGGTGTTCACCCACAATGCGCGGCTCTGGCCAGGAGGCAAGGGTGTCGTCGGGGAAGCAAGATCCTTGGCGTCGCAAGGCGGCTTGCGAGGGATTCATACGCGTGTTTGAGTGCCGCCAAACCCGGAGGACACCACCCATGGCCGCGCCCAGCTTCGAGACCCTGCTCTACGCCGTCGAGGACGGGATCGCGACCATCACCCTGAACCGTCCGGACAAGCTGAACGCTTTCACGGCCCGGATGATGAAGGAACTGATCGGGGTGTTCGACCTGACCGACGCGGATGACGCCGTGCGCGTGGTGATCGTTACCGGCGCGGGGCGGGCCTTCTGCGCCGGGGCGGACCTGTCGGGCGGCGGCGCCACCTTCGACCGCACCAGTCCCCAGGCCATCGAGCGGGAAGAGGGCAAGGTCGGCGACGTCTATCGCGACGGCGGCGGCCGGGTGGTGCTGCGGATGTACGAAAGCCTCAAGCCGATCATCGCCGCCGTCAACGGCGCGGCGGTCGGGGTGGGGGTGACCATGCAGCTGCCGATGGACATCCGCCTGGCCTCGATCGACGCCAAGTTCGGCTTCGTGTTCGCCCGCCGCGGCATCACGCCCGAGGCCTGTTCGTCCTGGTTCCTGCCGCGGCTGGTGGGCATGCAGACGGCGCTGGAATGGTGCTTCACCGGCCGGGTGTTCGGCGCCCAGGAGGCCCTGGAGCGCGGCCTGGTCCGCTCGCTGCACGCGCCCGAGGACCTGCTGCCGGCCGCCCGCGCGCTGGCCCGCGAGATCGCCGACAACACCGCCCCGGTCTCGGTGGCGCTGAGCCGCCAGCTGCTGTGGCGCATGGCCGGCGCGGACCATCCGATGGAGGCCCACAAGGCCGACAGCCGGGCCATCCAGTCGCGCGGCGCGGCCGGTGACGCCAAGGAAGGCGTCAGCTCGTTCCTGGAAAAACGCGCGCCCGCCTATCCGGACAAGGTCTCGGCGGATCTTCCGGACATCTGGCCGGAGTGGGGCGAGCATCCGTTCCGGTAGGAGCGGCGGAGGAAGGGGGGAGCCCCTCGCATCCCTCCGCAAACGCGCTATATCCCCGCCCATGGCTGAAGCTTTCAATGACAAGACCCTGACCGGCGACAAGACCGCCCGCTACGCCGAGGTGGCCGACGAGATCGCCTCGGTGCTGGACGGCGAGACCAACCTGACCGCCCGCATGGCGACGGTGGCCTCGATGCTGGCCAGCAGCTTCGACCACTATTTCTGGACCGGCTTCTACGTCGTCGATCCGGCCAAGGAGCGTGAGCTGGTGGTCGGCCCCTACCAGGGCACCCTGGGCTGCCTGCGCATCGCTTTCGGGCGGGGCGTCTGCGGGGCGGCGGCGGTTACCGGTCAGACCCAGCTGGTCGAGGACGTCCATGCCTTTCCGGGACACATCGCCTGCGACAGCCGCTCGCGCAGCGAGATCGTCGTGCCGGTGTTCGACGCGTCGGGAACGCTGCTGGCGGTGTTCGACGTCGATTCCGACCAGCCCGCCGCCTTCGACGCGGTGGACCAGCAAGGTCTCGAGGCCATCCTGAAGGCCACCTTCGCCTGATCCCGTTTCGCCCACAGGATTCTCCTGGAAGCGTATCGTCGCCGATACAAGGTGGCCCGGCGGTTGCAGTCCTGATCCACATCATTCCCTAACCGGATCGGATTAGGACACATGGCGATGCTGGACGTTGAAACCCTTCACCCGCGCGAGTTGGCCGAGGCCGACCTGCGGACGTGGCGCGACATGGCGGCGGCCGACCTGGCCTTCAGCAGCCCGCTGCTGGGTCCTGACTTCGCGAACGCCGTCGGGGCTGTACGCGAGGACGCGCGGGTGGCCGTGATCCGCCGCGGGGGCGAGACCCTCGGCTTCCTGGCGCATCATCGTCGCCCCGGGGCGATGGCTCGGCCCATCGGCTCGCCGCTGTCGGACTATCATGGGCTGGTCTCGCGGTCGGCGGCCGGCTTGCGCGCCCCCGAGGTGCTGCGGGCCGCCGAACTGACCGCGTTCCGCTACACCGGCCTGGTCGATCCCTTCGGGGTCTTCGGTCCGAACGAGCACAGGCTGGCCCACGTGATCGCCCTGGGCAACACCGACGCCGAGACCTATCTGGAGGCGGTCCGGGCGGCCAGTCCCAAGAAGATCAAGAACTGGCGCCGGTTGGACAACAAGCTCGAGCGCGAAATCGGCGAGATCGCGCTGGTCGGTCCCGACCACTCGCGCGAGGCCTTCGACCAGCTGATCGCCTGGAAGCGCGAGCAGCTGGAGCGCACCGGCGTCCACGACTTCCTGCGCCCCGAATGGAGCCGCAACCTGCTGCTGGACCTGTTCCAAAGGCAGACCGGTCCGTTCCAGGGCCTGATGATCAACCTCTATGCCGGCGGCCAGCTGGTGGCCGGCCATTTCGGCGTACGGCTGGCCGGGGTGTTCCATCCGTGGATCGCCTCGACCAATCCAGCCTTCGGCGAGTGGTCGCCCGGCCAGATCTTCTTCATGCGCGCCATCGCCGCCATGCCCGGCCTGGACCTGCACCGCTACGACCTCGGCCCCGGTCACGACCACTACAAGGGCGCCTACGCGCTGAGCCAGGTCGAGATCGGGGAGGGGACCGCGACCGCGGCGACCGTCGCCGGCCGCGTCGCCAGTTCGCTGGACGGGGTGATGGCCCTGGCCGGCTCGCGGGGCGCGGGTCCCGTCGGGCGGCTGACCCGTCGCATGGACGCCATCGCCAGCGTCGAGCTGACCATGGGCGGACGGATGCGCGGTTTGGTCGACGCCTTCGCTAACCAAGCGCAAAGGCGGAGCGGGTAAGCTCGGCCCAAAGCCTGGAGTTCCCATGCGCGTCACGGTCATGATCCCCACCCAACGACGTCCCGGCGGCCTGGCCGTCGCGGCGCGCTCGGTGTTCGCCCAGGTCGGCGTCGACTTCGCCGCCCTGGAGCTGGTGGTGGTCGACAACGACCAGGCGCCGTCGGCTCAGGCCGCCGTCGCCGAGCTGGCCGCCCACGCCCCGTTTCCCGTCCACTACGTGCATGAGCCGCGCCCCGGCGTGGCCAACGCCCGCAACGCCGGCATGGCCAGGGCGTCGGGCGAGCTGATCGCCTTCCTCGACGACGACGAGGAGGCTCCGGCCGGCTGGCTGGCCGCGCTGCTGGCCGCCCAGGCTCGCTACCAGGCTGACGTGGTGTTCGGCCCGGTTCGGGCCCGCGCCCCCGCCAGCGTGATCCGGCATCGCGACTATCTGGAGCGCTTCTTCTCGCGCGAGGGCCCGACCGAGGCCGGGGTCATCGACCATTATTACGGCTGCGGCGACAGCCTGCTGCGCCGGGCGGCCTTGCCCGATCCGGTCGCGCCGTTCGCGGTCGAGCGCAACGCCATCGGCGGCGAGGACGACATGCTGTTCGGCCACATGCAGGCCGGCGGCGCGCGGTTCGCCTGGGAGCCGGCGGCCTGGGTCTGGGAAGACCCCGTGCCCGACCGGCTGAGCCTGGACTACACGATCCGCCGCGCGTTCGCCTACGGCCAGGGTCCCTCGGCCCACTGCGCCGCCGCCGTTCCGCCCGACCACCTGGGCGTCGCCCGGTGGATGGCCGTCGGGGTGGTCCAGAGCGCGTTGTTCGGCCTGGTGGCCGGCTTCAAGTGGCTGACCCGAGCCGGCGACCGCGCCGACTGGCTGGACCGCGCCGCCCGGGGCCTGGGCAAGACTCTGTGGTGGGGGCCGTTCAAGATCCAATTCTACGGAAGGACCGCGTCGTGAGCATCATCAGCGACTGGACCGACGACAAGACCAAGGTCTTCGGCCGCGAGAACCTGGTCTTCCAGCACGGCCTGCACCAGCGGCCGATGTTTGACGACGAGGGCCTGGCGCGGCTGCTGGACCAGTATCCGCGCGACCAGCTGGGCGTGTTCACCATGGGCGAGGACCCCAAGGCCTGGACCACCTGGCGCAAGGGCGCGGCGGGCAAGCTGACCGGCGACCAGCTGCTGGAGGCCGCCCAGGCCGGCCGCATCTGGCTGAACCTGCGCAAGACCAACGACTTCGTGCCGGACTACGCCGCCCTCTGCGACGAGATCTTCGCCGAGAAGGAGGCCCGCGTCCCGGGACTGAAGACCTTCAAGCGTGACCTGGGCATGCTGATCAGCTCGGCCAACGCCCAGGTCTTCTATCACCTGGACGTGCCGCTGGTGTCGCTGTGGCAGATCCGCGGCCGCAAGAAGGTCTGGGTCTATCCGGTCGCCGACCCCTATGTCGGCGAGCTGGCGCTGGAGCGGATCGTGCTGAAGGAGACGGCCGAGCAGTTCGCCTTCGACCCGGCCTGGGACGCCGGCGCCCAGGCCTACGACCTGACGCCCGGGACCATGGTCACCTGGCGGCAGAACGCCCCGCACCGGATCGAGAACGGACCGATGCTGAACGTCTCGATCTCGATCGAATTCATGACCCCGCCGGCCCTGATGCGCGCCAACGTCATCTACGCCAACGGCGTGCTGCGCCGTCGGCTGGGCGCCAAGCCCCGCGTGCAGGACGGCTTTGGCCCCACCGCCCTGGGCAAGCTGGCCGTGGCGCGCGGGGCCAAGGCCCTGAACCTGCAGACCCCGCACGTGCGCCACTTGCCGGTAACGTTCGGGCTGGACCCTCAACGGCCGGGCGTGCTGGTCGAGCGGGCCTAGGACGCACCGGCCTAGGAGCCCTCCCGGGCTCTTTTGCGACCGCCAATTGGTAGACCCGCCCGTCAACGTTCCCATGCTCGCTGGATCGCCACGATCCCGCGAGGAAAGCGTCTTTTGACAAAGACGCCGGCGACGAAGCCCCGCCAAAATGTCGCGGCGCGGGTATGGTTAATGAGGCGTTAGGACTCAGTCGCCATGTCTCGGAGACGGCCGAGCTGGGCCGCGGAGATTCGTAGATGAGCGGGTTCAATCGGCTGTCCCTGGGCTGGAGGCTGATCGTCGTTGTGGGCCTGATGGCCGGCCTGAGCCAGTTGGGTTGGGCGGCGTTCGGCGGGCCGGGCCTGGTGTCGCCGTTCAGCATGGCCGGCATGGTCACCCTGGTCGCGACCTTAGTCCTCGGCCTGCTGGCGTGGAACGACGCCACGCGCCGCGCCCTGGACGGCCTGAGCCGCTCGGTCGACGCCCTGGGCGCGGGCCAGTACGACCGGCCCCTGGCCTCGCCGGCCACCGACGACTCGCAGGTCCAGGCGCTGGCCAAGGGCCTGGACGGCGTCCAGCGCAAGCTGGCCGGCGACCAGGCGGCCCGCGCCGCCGAAGAGGCCGAGCGCGCGACCGCCGAGGCCGAGCAGCGCCGCCGCCTAGTGGAGGTCGAGACCTACGCCCGCGCCCAGCTGACCGCCGTCAACGCCCTGGGCCAGGGCGTCGAGAAGCTGGCCGAGGGCGACCTGATCTCGCGGGTGCGCGAGGACGCCTTCCCGGTCGAAGCCCGCAAGATCCCGAGCGACTTCAACACCGCGGTCGACAACCTGCAGCAGACCCTGGCCGGCGTGCTGGGCGCGGCCCGCGGCCTCCGCGCCGGCTGCGGCGAGATCTCGGCCGCCGCCGACGACCTGGCCCAGCGCACCGAGCGCCAGGCGGCCGGGCTGGAGCGCACCGCCGCCGCCCTCGACCAGATCACCGCCACGGTCAAGAAGAGCTCCGACAACGCCGAGAAGGCGCGGGGCGTGACCCAGAGCGCCAGGTCCAACGCCGAGAAGAGCGGCCAGGTGGTGCGCGAGGCGGTCGAGGCCATGGGCGGCATCGAGAAGTCCTCGCAGTCGATCACCCAGATCATCGGCGTCATCGATGAGATCGCCTTCCAGACCAATTTGCTGGCCCTGAACGCCGGGGTCGAGGCCGCCCGGGCTGGCGACGCCGGTCGGGGTTTCGCCGTCGTCGCCCAGGAAGTGCGGGCCCTGGCTCAGCGCTCGGCCGACGCAGCCAAGGAGATCAAGACCCTGATCCGCGCTTCCAGCGAACAGGTCGGCAAGGGCGTCAAGCTGGTCGGCGAGACCGGCCAGACCCTGGACCAGATCCTGGGACAGGTGATCGAGATCAACGACCTGGTCGGCGAGATCGCCGCTTCGTCCAAGGAACAGGCCGGGGGCCTGGCCGAGGTCAACGCCGCCGTCAACCAGATGGGCCAGGTGATTCACCAGAACGGGACCATGGTTCAGCAGTCCGCCGCCGCCGCCGGCGCCCTGGCCGCCGAGGCCGAGGACCTGGAGCGGCAGCTGGGCGGCTACCGGGTGGGCGCCGAGATCCATGACTATCGTTCGCGCCAGGAGCCACGCCACGAGGCGGCCCCGCGTCGCGACGCCTTCCGCGAGCGTTACGTGCAGGGCGCCAACGCGCTGAAGATCGAACCGCGCTCGCGTCCCGGCCAGTGGCGCTGAGGCCCTGCCAGGTGGCGGAGCCGGGCGAAGCGGCGCACAGTCCCGTTTCGGCCTGTTCGGGACCGCTCATCAGGCGTTAAGGGGGTTGCGGTCTAGGCTAGGCGAGGACGGGCTGCCGTCAGGACGACCATGAACGATTTCACCGCGCCCTTCGCCAGTCCCCAGCCCGAACCGGCCGCCACGCCGCGCTCGCGGGCCGCCTTGCTCAAGCGGCTGGCCGACGTGGTCTGCCTGCCGGCCAGCCGCATCAACGCCTTCGAACGGGCGATGACCGCCGACCTGCTGGTCGAGATGCTGCGCGACGCGGTGGTGGGCGAGCGCGAGAAGGTGGCCCGCCGCCTGGCCAACCTGACCGAGATGCCCGGGGTGCTGGTGCGCCTGCTGCTGCGCGACGAGCTGCCCGTGGCGCGGGCCCTGCTGGAGCACTCGCCCAACCTCAGCGACGCCGACCTGATCAGCTGCCTGTACAACAGCACCCAGGACCATCGCCGGCTGATCGCCCAACGCCGCGGCGTCAGCGAGGTCGTGGCCGACGCCCTGGTCGACATGGACGAGACGGCGGTGATCGAGACGCTGCTGAAGAATGAGCTGGTGCGCTTCAGCCACCAGGGGCTGGAGAACATCGTCGCCTCGTCGCGCGACAATCCGCAGCTGATCCCGCTGCTGCTCAAGCGCGCCGAGCTGCGGCCCAGCCACGCCTATGTGATGTTCTGGTGGTCGGACGCCGAGGCGCGGCGCACGATCCTGCAGCGTTTCGCCGTGTCGCGCGAGATCCTGCAGGACGCGGTCGGCGACGTCTTTCCCCTGGCCTCGGCCGAGGGCTGGCAGGACCCGCTATCGCGCAAGGCCCTGCAGTTCATCGAACGCCGTCAGCGAAATCGCGCCGCCATCGCCAAGAGCCCCTATGACAGCCTGGAGGACGCCATCGCCGCGGCCCAGGCCGGCATGACCCGCGAGACGGCCGAGGAGATCTCGTACCTGTCGGGCCTGAAGCCGATGACCGGGGCCAAGATCTTCACCGATCCGGGCGGCGAGCCGCTGGCGATCCTGTGCAAGGCCACCGGCCTGCCGCGCGGCGCCGTGAGAGCCTTGTGGCGCAGCCTTCGCCGGCCCGAGACCGATGCGGCCGGCGCGCCGACGCTGGGCCTGGAACGCGTGCTGACCGCCTTCGACACCATCGCGGTCGACCGGGCCCAGACCATGCTGCGCTACTGGAACTGGTCGCTGTCCTCGGCCATGACGCCGGCCCTGCTGAAGGCCATCCGCGAGGGCGACGAGGCGGCCGTGGACGAGTATTCGGTGCCGCAGCGCGCCGCCATGCTGGCGCTCTCCCGAGACTTCGCGCGCTGATCGGCCTCGGCCGTTGAATGTGTTCGGCGAATATTACTCGGTCGGTTCCCTTCTGAAGTCGAGATTTCTATCAACTGAAGGCTGTACTGCGGAGGGTCCGGACCAGTTCACCGACCGCTTTGCATGGTAGATGTTCGTACGTCTATGTTGCGAGTATGTAATAACCTGCTATCCAAAACTGAATTGGTTCCTAGCGGGCCAGTACGAGTCGGGGGAGCGACAAGACAATGGACCAGCAGTTCGACCTTATTGAAGTCACGGCGAGCCTCGTGGCCGCCTATGTCGGCGGCAACACCATCGCGGCGGCGGACGTGCCGGCCCTGATCCGCAGCGTGCACCAAGCGCTTTCCACGGTCGGGGCCCCGGCGAGCGTCGGCGAGGCCAGCCGGGAACCGGCCGTGTCGGTTCGTCGGTCCATCACGCCGGACTACCTGATCTGCCTGGAGGACGGCCGGAAGTTCAAGTCGCTGAAGCGCCACCTGCGCACCAAGTACGACCTGAGCCCCGAGCAGTATCGCGCCCGCTGGGACCTGCCGAAGGACTATCCGATGGTGGCGCCGAACTACGCCCAGGCGCGGTCCGAATTGGCCAAGCAGATGGGCTTGGGGCAGGGCGGCCGCAAGCCGGCCCGCCGGGGCCGCGGCGGCTGACGCCAGGCGCTCGCATCCTGTAGATGAGGATCCCGCAAGGCTGGCGACCGGGGCCCCGTCGGCATGCGGAGTTATCGCCCATGGGTTCGCTCTGAAGAAAGCTGTCATCCCGGACAAGCTTGGCGAAGCCGAGCGCCGATCCGGGACCGCCGCAAGCGCTGAGTTCACGCCCCGGTCCCGGATCTTCGCGCTGCGCGCTCGTCCGGGATGACAGCCGTCTTTCGCTCCTGCGTCGGCAAGAGGGGCGCACGTCCGGCCGCTTTGGGCGTTGAAGAGCCGATCACGTGGTAGCGCCAAAACGCGCCCCGGGACGGACTCGAACGCCAGCCATAATCTGAGTCTGAGCGTTCATTAACCTTAACTCAAACAATCGCTTGCGGCTTTCGCGACCGATTTCCGGCATCCGAATTTTGTGCTGGACGTTTGGCTTTCGGATTGACTCGCCTCAACAAACTTAGCTGTAAGCCGTGATTTTCGCTAGCGGCGATTCGGTCCTTAAGACATAGTGAATCGTCGTGATTCCAACGGCTTGTTAAGGAATCTGAAGATGAACGCGCAGCTGAGCGCATCGGCCACGGCGGCCCGCGCTCACCAGGAGATGTTCGCCTACTGGGCGTCCCTCCGCCGGGGGGCTAGCCTCCCGTCGCGCGTCGACCTGCATCCTTCCGGCATCAAGCGCATGCTGCCGACCGTCAGCCTGATCGACGTCAAGCGCGGCCCCGAGGGCGACGTCGACTACCGCCTGCGGCTGGCCGGCACCGGCCTCTATTCGGTCTATGGCCGCGAGATCACCGGCCGCACGCTGGAGGACGTCTACAACAGCGCCGCCGTCGAATACTGGCGCCGCGAACTGGGCAAGGTGGTCACCGAACGCCGGCCGGGCGTGGGCGTGCACAGCCTGGCCTGGAAGGGCTCTCCGCACATGTCGATCCTGTGGCTGCGCCTGCCCCTGGCCAGCAACGGCCGGGATGTCGACATGATCCTGGGCTACGACGCCGTGGTGGGCGCCCAGGCCGCCGAACAGCACAGCGGCATCCGCGCCGCCTAGGAGGTCCCTCCCCCTGTGGGGACCGCTGCATTACGCGGTGATCAGCGGGGTTGGAGGGGGGAAGCGGCCTGTGGTGGCCTCCGAAGGGAGGTTTTGTCGATGTCAGGGCGGAGTTGTGGCGTGTTCAGGCCGTCAGGACGGCGGCGCGGCGCAGGTTGAAGGCCATGGCGGTGAGTAGGACTTGGCCGGCGACCTTGGCCAGGCCGACATAGCGGGTCCGGGTCAGGCCCATCCGGCGCTTCCAGGTGGCGAAGGTGGTCTCGACAGCGGCGCGACGACGGGCGACCAGGTCGTTGAAGCGTTGCTGGCGGGCGCTAAGGGGGTGATATTGGCTGGGCCGGCGCATCAGCCGAGGCTTGACCCCGGCCTGCTTGAGCCGAGCGCGGCGAGCGTGGGTGTCATAGGCCTTGTCGGCGTAGACGGCCGCCTCGTCGCCGCGGATCAGGTCGTCGGCCGGCGTGGTGTCGTTGACATTGGCCGGGGTGGTGATCACCGCCCGCACCAGGCCCGAGCCCTGGTCCACGCCCACATGGGCCTTGTAGCCATAGGCCGAGCCTGGCTTGCCCTGGCGCTTGGCGAAGGCCGCGTCCGGATCCTTGGCCTGATCTTCCTGGCCGTGCGGCGGCCGGGACGTGGCGGCTTCGATCAGAGTGGCGTCCAGCATCGCGCCCTGCTTGAGCACCAGGCCCGCCCTTTCCAGTTGACGATCCAGTTCGTCGAACAAACCCTCCAGCCGGCGCTGGGACACCAGCCGATTGCGGAACCGGCACAGCGTGGTGTGGTCGGGAACCGCGTCTTCCAGGCTCAGCCCCACAAAACGGCTGAACGACAGGCTGTCGCCCAGCCGAAACTCCAGTTCCGCGTCCGACAGCCCGTACCAGGCTTGCAGCAAAAGCGCCTTGAACAGCAGCAACGGGCGATAGCCAGGTCGACCAGGACCGTCCTCGCGAAGACCCGCCAAGGCCTTCTCGAAACCCGCCCAATCCACCAGCCCAGACACCCGCTCCAGCGCCGCGCTACCAGGCCGCCGACCCAGCCCCAGCTCACCAAACCCAAGCTGCCCCGTCGCCTTCACCGACATCGTCAATCTCCCGCCTCAACAGCAGGGAATCACAACCAGCCAATTTCGCAACGGTCCCCCTGTGGGGAGGCCGCGCGTATGCGCCGGTGGAGGGAGCTGACCCACCTCGGCCAACTCCCCCCTCCGTCGGCTTCGCCGACACCTCCCCCACAGGGGCAGGGCTATCGCATATGAGCAAAGAGCTCGAAGAAGAAGGCTTGCCGCCAGCAGGCGATCTTCATTTTGCGTGAGATGGACTTGGTGTCGGG
>NZ_JAVDWJ010000015.1:0-124665 GCF_031457295.1 Caulobacter sp. BE254
GCCTGTTGGAGCAATGGTTTGCTCGCAGAGAGGTGTCAGCTATGTCCCCGAACAAGTGTCAGCTATGTCCCCGGACTGAACAACAAGGCCCGGGAACCCTCTGTCCGCCACAAGGGCAAAGGTGTGGTGCGACGACGCGCCGAGCGCGCCCGTGTCGCGGTCGCCCGGAAGCTCGCCATCCTGCTCCACAAGCTTTGGCAGTCGGAAACCGAGTTCTGCTGGAACTGATCCCGGCAATATGACGACCGAAGGCCAAGACCGGGCGATCCCGTTTGTGCTGCCGTAGCTTCGAGCACGTCGGTGACATTGGCGACGCCCACCTACTTCTAACCTGACCACGATCATGTGGCGTGGGCAGTATAGGCTCCCCAGCCCAGTCAATGACCGTGAAGATAACTATAGGCCAAGGTGAGATAGCCTCAAGAAGGTCGGCCTTATGGCGGTATAAATTAGACGGCAGTATCAATTAGATATCGTCGCACACGTAAATCTCTAATGCCTCCGCCCATCTCTTGTTGCTAAGCGGAGGCGAGTTGCGGTTAGGCTGACGGCGCCGACCCGTGGTTGACTTTGCGCCTCGATCGCAATAGCGGTCCGGGATAGTTTTGGTTCTGCGCTTGTGGGGCGGCGGACTGATCTGGAGGCCGACGGCGGACCGGCAGGCTCGAAAAGGCGGACAATAATCGAACCACACTTGCTCAATGTCGGACACGAAAAAGTGCCGGTCCTGATTGTCGACAACTATGTCGCCGGCCTTGACGCGATTGTCAGTCGCGCGCGTGCGCTGTCTCCCTACCCGCAAGCTACAGGCCCATACCCAGGTGAGCGCCATTTCATCATGCCAGGCGATAGCCTGATGGCTGATTACATCAGTCCCATGTTGAACACCTTGGCGCCCATTATCAGCGATGCATTCAACGCAGACATTGCGGGGGCGACATCGGCATCCCTATCAAGGGTCACGACGCGCCCCGAAAAACTCACGAGGTATCAGAGCTACCCGCATTTTGATGACACCAGTGGCAAGATGATCGCCATTTTACACTACCTGACCCCCACCATGGGCACTGCCCTCTACCGCCATCGCGCCACTGGATTGGAGCGAATAACCGAAGATAAGCTCGAATACTATCTAGCATCGATACAGCATCTTGGGGCTCGTGAACGTTATATGTGCGGATCAAATGACGAATATGAAATGACCGCCGCGATCACCGGGCACTGTGGCAGAATTGCCGTTTACCCAAGCAATGCTCTTCATTCGGGAATGATTCCTCCAGATCACTTCACGGACCTGGGATGCCGGGAACGGCTGACTACGAACGTCTTCATTCGCCTCGTATAGACCTCGCGGCGCAAGGCCGCTGGTTCGTTTCCGTGGGCGGTCGAGGGCGCTTTGTCGGTTGCGGTAGGCGCGGGGCCCGGGATGACGAACCGAGAGGGGAGCTTGGTCGACGAACCGCCATTGCCACCCGCCCGAGTCCAGTTAACACTCCCCGCATGGATGGGACGTCAGAGACCCACGCGCCGTTTCGCGACGCCCGCTACGCGCCCCGGGCGCTGGAGGTCGAGCGGCGCGGCGACATCCTGATCCTGAGCAACCCAACCCCCTATTCGCGCACCGTCCAGACCGTGACCGCGCCGCTGGTCCGCTGGGCGTCGCAGGCCCCGCACCGCGTCTGGCTGGCCGAGCGGCCCCATGAGCCCGTGGGCGCGGCGGGATGGCGGACCATGACCTACGCCGAGGCGGCGGACCAGGTGGCGCGCCTGGCCAGCGGCCTTTCGAACCTGGGCCTGTCGCGCGGCAAGCCCTTGCTGATCCTGGCCCGCAATGGGATCGACAACGCCCTGGTCGGCTACGCGGCCATGAGCCTGGGCGCGCCGATCGCGCCAGTGTCGCCGCAGTACGGCCTGAGAGGCGCGGACCTCTCGCGCCTGGCCTTCGCGGTCGAGCGGCTGAAGCCGGCGGCGGTCTATGTCGACGACGCTGAGGCCTTGGCCGACGCCCTGGCCGCGCCGTTCCTGGCCGGCCTGCCGGTGATCGCCAGCCGCAACGCTGGCCACGGCCAACTGGCGCTGGAAACCCTGCTCGATTCGGAGCCCCAGCCGCCCGTCTGCCGGCCCGACGACGTCGCCAAGCTGCTGCTGACCTCGGGCTCGACCGGCCAGCCCAAGGCTGTGATCTGCACCCACGCCAACATCGCCCTGAACGCCGCCCAGATCGCCGCCTGCTACGAGGACCCCGACCCGCCGGTGCTGGTCAATTCCGCGCCCTGGAGCCACAGCCTGGGCGCCAACGCCATCCTGCATATGGTGCTGCACCGGGGCGGGACTTTGTACATCGATGGTGGCCAGCCGCTGGCTGGCAGGTTCGACGAGACTGTGCGCAACCTGGGCGAGGTGGCGACGACCTATCACAACATGGTCCCGGCCGGCTGGGGCCTGCTGGTCGGCGAGCTGGAGCGCGACCCGGCCTTGGCGGCCAGGTTCTTCGAGAAGGTGCGCGTGCTGCAGTATGGCGGGGCGTCGATGGCTCAGTCGATCCTCGACCGGGTCCAGGCCGTGGCTCTGCGGACGATCGGCCGCCGGGTGACCTTCGCGGCCGGCTACGGGGCCACCGAGACCGGCCCGACCGCCTGCAACATCCACTGGCTGAACGCCCGCGCTGGCATGGTCGGCCTGCCCACCCCCGGCACGGCGGTCAAGCTGGTCCCGGTCCTCGACGGCCCGCCCGACAAGTTCGAGATCCGCGTGAAGGGCCCGCAGGTCTCGCCCGGCTATCTGGACATGCCGCAGGCCTCGGCCGCCGCCTTCGACGAGGACGGCTTCTACCGCCTGGGCGACGCGGCCCGGCTGGCCGACCGGCTGGATCCCGCCGCCGGCCTGGTGTTCGACGGGCGGCTGGTCGAGAACTTCAAGCTGGCCAACGGCACGTTCGTGGTGGCCGGGGCGCTGCGGGTGGCGGCGGTCTCGGCGATCGCCGGGGCGGTGTCAGACGCGGTGGTCTGCGGCGAGGGCCGCGAGGGCGTGGGGCTGATGCTGTTCCTCGACCCCAAGGCCTGCCTGCGGATCGGCGACCCCGAGGCGGTGAAGGCGGCGATCCGGGCCGGCCTGGAGCGCCTGAACGGCCTGGCCAAGGGCGGCGGCAAGGTGACCCGCGCCCTGATCCTGGACGGCGCGCCCGACGCGGCCTCGGGCGAGCTGACCGACAAGGGCTACATCAACCAGGCCCTGGCGCGCGAGCGGCGGCCGGCCGAGCTGGCGCGCCTGTTCGCGGACGAGCCGGACGACGGGGTGATGGTGTTCGGCTGAACCAAACCCTCCCCCTGTGGGGGAGGCGGCCGAAGGCCGGTGGGGGGAGTTTTGAGGGGCGGTCATGGACCCGGCTGCTATCCGACCACTCCCCCCTCCGTCGGCTTCGCCGACACCTCCCCCACAGGGGCAGGGGTATCGCATATGGATTCGTCCTATCGAGAGCCCGCGTTGGATCGAGGCAAGCTCTACCAAAAGGCGAACAAAACGAATCCAAACAGACTCACGAGCCTGCCTTTTTGGTCTCGATTGGACGCACGGCTCAGGCCGTCCACCTTTCGTTCTTCATATGCGATAGCCCTGCCCACAGGGGGAGGATCTTTTCTTGGGCGCCCTCGAACCGCAACCAGCGTTGGCGTCGCCAACGAAATGTCAGAAGCTGGTCCGAACGGTACGGAGAAGACCATGAACGGCGCCGACGCCCTGATCACCACCCTGGCCGACAACGGCGTCACCGCCTGCTTCGCCAATCCCGGCACCAGCGAGATGCAGTTCGTCGCCGCCCTGGACCGCGAGCCGCGCATGCGCAGTGTGCTGTGTCTGTTCGAGGGCGTGGCGACGGGGGCGGCCGACGGCTACGGGCGGATGACCGGGACGCCGGCCTGCACCCTGCTGCACCTGGGGCCCGGCTACGCCAACGGCGCGGCCAACCTGCACAACGCCCGCCGCGCCTTCACGCCGATCGTCAACATCATCGGCGATCACGCCGTCGACCATCGCCAATACGACGCGCCGCTGAACTCCGACATCGCCGCCCTGGCCGCGCCCAATTCCGTCTGGGTCCGGTCGGCCGACAGCGCCGACGCGGTCGGGCCGCTGGCCGCCGAGGCGGTGGCCGCCAGCCTCGGCGCCCCAGGCGGCGGCGCCTGCCTGATCCTGCCGGCCGACAGCGCCTGGAACGAGACCAACGCCGCCGGGCCGGTGATCGAGCGGCCCCGCTTCCGCGCGCCCGACCCGGCCGCTGTCGCTGAAGCAGCCAAGGCCCTGAAGGCGGCGGCCAAGCCCGTGCTGCTGCTGGGAAGCGGCGCGTGCGGCGAGGCGGCCCTCGCCGCGGCCGGACGGGTCGCGGCGACCGGCGTGCGGGTGCTGACCGACACCTTCACCGCCCGCCAGGCGCGCGGCGAGGGCCGCTTCCGGCCCGACAAGCTGCCCTATTTCGGCGAGCAGGCCCTGAAGGACCTGGATGGCGTCGACCTGATGGTGCTGGTCGCCACCACGCAGCCCGTGGCCTTCTTCGCCTATCCTGACCGGCCCAGCGTGCTGGTCCCCGACGGCTGCGCGACCCTGGCGCTCGGCGACCGGGGGACCGATGCGGCCGCCGCGCTCGAGGCCCTTGCAGAGCTGCTGGGCGCCCCGGCGACTGGAGCGGTCGAGCCCTACCCGCCGCCCGCCGCTCCGACTGGCAAGCTGGACGCCTGGGCGATGGGCGCGGCGATCGCCCGTCACATGCCCGCCGGCGCGATCATCTCCGACGACGCGGTGACCGCCGGCCTGCCGATCTTCACCCAGACCAGGAGCGCCCGCGCCCACGACTGGCTGTCCCTGACCGGCGGGGCGATCGGCCAGGGGATCCCGCTGGCCATCGGCGCCGCCGTGGCCTGTCCCGACCGCAAGGTCCTGGCCCTGACCGGCGACGGGGCGGGGATGTACACGGTCCAGGGCCTGTGGACGATCGCTCGCGAACGGCTGGACGTGACGGTGGTGGTGTTCGCCAACCACGCCTACCGCATCCTCGGCATCGAGATGGGCCGCACCGGCGGCGGCGAGCCAGGGCCGGCGGCGTCGCGGCTGCTGGACCTCGGCGATCCGAGGATCGACTGGGTGTCGGTGGCGACCGGGCTGGGCGTTCCGGCCGAGCGGGTCCAGACGGCGGAGGCGTTCGACGCGGCGATGGATAGGGCGATGCGCGAGCCGGGGCCGCGGTTGATCGAAGCGGCGATGCGGTAGGCGCGGCTGGGGGCGTGCGGCCGGGGACAGGTACATGTACCTGTCCCCGTCAGATTCCCCGTCAGCCGCTCTACCCCGGCAACCGCAACACCGCCCTGAGCCCCCCCATCGGCGACTTCTGCAGCGTCAGCTCGCCCCCCAGGCCCCGCGCCATGTCGCGGGCGATGGCCAGGCCCAGGCCGACGCCCTTCTCGTTCTGGTTCCGCGACTCGTCCAGGCGGTTGAAAGGGCGGAAGGCCTCCTCGTGACGGTCTTCGGGGATGCCGGGGCCGTCGTCGTCGACGAAGATCCACACCCCGCCGGCCGGGGCGGCGGTGGACGACACCCGCACGGTTTCGCCATGGGCCGCGGCGTTGTCGATCAGATTGGCCAGGGCGCGCTTGAAGGCGTTGGGCCGCAGGATGGCCGTCAGGTCGTCGCCGATCGACAGCTCGACCCTGGCGCCGGCCCGCTGGGCGCCGTCGCAGACGCCCTCGATCAGCGGCCGCAGCAGCACCTGGCGGCTCTCCTCGCCCCCTTCGCCGCGGGCGAAGGCCAGGTATTCGTCGATCATGTGCTCCATTTCGGAGAGGTCGCGGGCCATGGCCTCCAGCTGTGGGCTGGGCTCGGCCAGGGCGATCTCCAGCTTCAGCCGGGTCAGGGGCGTGCGCAGGTCGTGGCTGACGCTGGCCAGCAGGGCGGTGCGCTGCTCGATATGGCGCTGGATGCGGGCCTTCATGGCCAGGAAGGCCGTGGCCGCCTGGCGCACCTCGCGCGCGCCGTGCGGCTTGAAGGCGGCCTGGTCGATGCCGCGCCCGAAGGCGTCGGCGGCGTCGGCCAGGCGCTCGATGGCCCGCACCTGGTTGCGGATGAACAGGATCGCCACCGCCGTCAGCAGCAGGGTCGCCACCACCATCCACAGGATGAAGATATGGCCCTGGGTGGCGAAGGCCCGGTCGCGCGGGGCGATGATCCGCAGCACCCCTTCCTTGACCTGCACGCGGATGTCGACGTGGCCGGGATAGCGCGTGGTGTCGAACCAGAACGGGTCGTCCAGCCGGTCGTCCAGGGCGGTGCGCAGCGAGCGGTCCAGCGAGGCGAACAGCGAGGGCCGCTGGCCGGTCGGCAGCTTGCGGCCCTTCTGCAGGGCGATCGACAGCGACATCGATTCCTCGGCCCGCTCGGCCATCTTGTCCAGGGCGGCGGGCGAGGGATCGTCCTTGTAGGTCTGCACCGCCCAGGCGACGTCGCCGGCCAGGCCCTCGGACAGGCGGCTGGTGACGGTCTCCCAGTGGGCGTCGAAGAACGCCCAGGTGACGGCGATCTGCATCACCGCCACCGGCAGGACGATGATCAGCAGGCTGCGGCCGAACAGCGAAGTCGGCAGCCACCGCTTGATCTGGCGGGGGATGAACAGGCGGGTGCGCAGGCGGATCATCAGGTTCTCCCCCTGTGGGGGAGGTGGCGCGAATGCGCCGGTGGGGGGAGTGCTCCCACCTCTGAACACATCCCCCCACCGGTCGCTTCGCGACCGCCTCCCCCACAGGGGGAGGAGTTTGAAAAGCGAACCGCCATCAATCCGGCGCCAGCCGGTAGCCGATCCCGCGCACCGTCTGCAGGTACCTCGGATTCTTCGGGTCCGGCTCGATCTTGCGGCGCAGGCGGGTGACCTGGACATCGACGGCGCGGCCGGTGGCGTCGACGGTGTCGCGGGCCAGTTCCAGGCGGTCTACCGGGGCGTGGGCGGCCCGGGCCAGGCGGCGCAGCAGGGCGACCTCGGCCTCGGTCAGGCGGATCGGTTCGCCGTCGCGGGTCAGCTCGCCGCGCTCGGGCTCGAAGGCGCAGTCGCCCAGGCTCAGCGCGCGAGGGCCGGACGGCTTGGGGGCCGACCGGCGCAGGATCGACTCGATGCGCAGCAGCAGTTCGCGCGGCTCGAACGGCTTGGCCAGGTAGTCGTCGGCCCCGTGGGTCAGGCCCTCGATCCGGTCGCGGGTCTGGTCGCGGGCGGTCAGCATCAGGATCGGCGTCTTGCCCGCCTCGCCGCCCTTGGCCCGCAGCCGCTTGGTGAACGAAAAGCCGTCCTCGCCCGGCATCATCACGTCCAGCACCAGCAGGTCGAAGTCCATCGACCCGGTCAGCCGGTCGGCGTGGGCGGCGTCGGCCGCGGCGCTGACCCGGAAGCCGGCGCGGGTCAGGAATTCCTTGAGCAGGGTGCGGATGCGGTCGTCGTCGTCGACGACCAGCAGGTGGCGGTCCGCGCGTTCCTCTGGGGTCATAGCCCGTCCCGACGATTGAGGCCGACGCCCTGGCGCGGTCCGGCCAGGGCCGCGAGGATCCGCCGCGCCCCCGCCACCCCGTCCAGGCCGCCGGTGCGATAGGCGCGGCCCAGCAGGGTGCGCAGGCGCTCGGCCACCCGGTATTCGAAGGCGATCCCCTCGGGAGTCAGCTCGGCCGGCCGACGGCGCGCGTCCAGGTCGCCGGCCGCCTTCTGGGCCAGGCTCAGGCGCTGCAGGTCGGCCAGGGTCTTGCTGGCCGCCTGCTTGGACAGGCTGGTCAGCCTGGAAAGGTCCTGCACCCCGATGCCCGGGCGGCGGCGCAGCAGGAAGGCGGCGCGCCAGTGCGAGCGGCCCAGGCCTGGGCCCTCGCCCTCCAGGGCCGCGTCGACCGCCGCCCATAGGCCCGCCTCGGCCAGCAGCAGCAGCTCCAGCCCGCTGTCCAACTGCTCCTCGCCGAGGATCAGCCGCGGGTCGGTCGAACCGCCGGACATGCCCCCGATCGGGGCGCTTGGAGGTCCCGATGAAAGCGGTCCGGCCATCAGCTTGCGTCCATTTTATTTGACCTTCGCCGGCTCGGAGCGTCTAAGAGCCGGGTTCCAAATAAGGAGGTCTTGGACCGATGTCTCTCGTTCCCTTCGACGATCGCGATGGTTGGATCTGGCTGGACGGCCAGTTCGTCGCCTGGCGCGAGGCGAAGGTGCACGTATTGACCCACGGCCTTCACTACGCCTCGTCGGTGTTCGAGGGCGAGCGGATGTATGGCGGCGAGATCTTCAAGCTGACCGAGCATACCGAGCGCCTGTTCAAATCGGCTGAAATCCTCGATTTCCAGATCCCCTACACGGTGGAGCAGATCGACGAGGCGTGCAAGCAAACCGCCGCCAAGAACGGCCTGACCGACTGCTATGTCCGGCCGATCGCCTGGCGCGGCAGCGAGATGATCGGCGTCTCGGCCCAGCAGACCCGGATCCACGTGGCCATCGCCGTGTGGGAATGGCCCAGCTATTTCGACCCGGCGACCAAGGCCAAGGGCATCCGCCTGACCTGGGCCAGGTACGACCGTCCGGCCCCGAACACGATCCCGACCGCCGCCAAGGCCGCCGGCCTCTACATGATCTGCACCATCTCCAAGCACGCCGCCGAGAAGGACGGCTACGCCGACGCGATGATGGTCGACTATCGCGGCTATATCGCCGAGGCGACCGGGGCCAACGTGTTCTTCGTCAAGGACGGGGTGCTGCATACTCCGACGCCCGACTGCATCCTGAACGGCATCACCCGCCAGACGGTGATCCAGATCGCCAAGGAACGCGGGATCCAGGTCGTCGAGCGCCATATCGAGAAGCGCGAGCTGGCCGACTTCACCGAGTGCTTCATCGTCGGCACCGCCGCGGAGGTCACCCCGGTGTCGGAGATCGGCGAGTTCAAGTTCACGCCGGCCGACCTGTCGCTGTCGCTGATGGACGACTATGCCCGGCTGGTGCGGCGGGCGCTGGTGGCGGCCTGACGGCGCTTCCAGTTTGAATCAAGGATCCCGGAGGGCTTCGGCGCTCCGGGATTTTTTGTGTCCGGACGCCCGCGTCAGACCAGCCAGGTGCGGGGCCGGGGATAGGCCTCGCCCTTCAGCAGGTAAACCAGCCCCAGGACGCAGCGGACCACGAGGAACACGCCGATCGCGCCCATGATCGTCCCGCCGACCACCAGCATCGGGATGCCGATCAGCAGCACCGCCAGGGCCAGGCCGACCAGGAACAGCGCCAGGCCGATCAGGAACCACCAGATCGACAGCCAGAAAGTGCGGATCGCGAAGGTGTAGTGGCTGGCGTTGATCGGCCCGGCCGTCTCGCGGTTGAGATAGGCGACGATCAGTCCGGCCAGGAAGGTCAGGCCGTTGGTGAAGCCCAGCAGGTACAGGGCGTAGACCACGATCGGCAGGACCTTGTCCTCTTCGGCGCGGTCGGTGGGCGGGGCGGAGGCGGCTGGGGCGGCGTCGCTCATCAGATCATCCAATTCCTGGGCGTGGGATAGGGCTGGGTCTTCAACAGCCAGGACAGGCCAAGGATGCATCGCACCGCGACCCAGACGCCGACCGCCGGCAGGATCACGAAGCCGACGCCGATCGGCGTCAGCACCAGGCCGATCAGGCTGAACAGCAGCGACAGCCAGAAGGTGCGGATCTGGAAGACGTAGTGGCTGCGCAGCCATTCGGGCGCGGCGTCCTGGCTCACATAGGCCAGGATCACCCCGACCACGGCGGTCGCGCCGGCCGAGAGCAGGGCGGCTAGGTAGAGGGCATAGACCACCACGGGCATGGTCTTGTCGTCCTGCAGGGCGGGCGGGACGGCGGGATCGGGGTCGACCTGGGTCATGGGCCGATGGTCGTCAATATCGCCGGCGGATGCAAATGAAGGTCGCGTAAGGTCGGGTTCTTCTCCTCACCCGCATCGCGGGGGAGGTGGACGCGAAGCGGACGGAGGGGGCGTCCGGCCGCCGCACGACGCCCCCTCCGTCACGCTGCGTATTCGCAGCGCGCCACCTCCCCCGCGATGCGGGTGAGGAGCGCTAGCCGCTCGGCAGCAGGTCGTCCGGCAAGGCGTGCGGGTCCAGGCCCTGGCCGCGTCCGACCCAGGGCAGGGCCGCGCCGAGCAGGATCAGCAGGAAGACCATGCGGGCGGCGATCTCGATGGAGATCGCCAGCATGCCGGGACTGAAGGCGAACAGCAGCATCACCACCGCGCCGAAGGCCAGCAGCCCCATCGTCCAGGTCAGCCCCTCGCGCGCGGCCATGACGCCGGCCACTTCGAAGCGCGGGCCTGCCTTCCCGCTCGAGGGCGCCAGATCCGCCGCGACCGCCGCCACGGCGCGGGCGAACAGCGAGAAGCTGGCCAGCCGGTCGTCGAACCGGCCGGGGCCGACATAGCTCTGGGCGGTCAGGATCGTCTTGCGGCGGCCGAACGCCAGGGTCAGCACGCGGCGGCGCCCGCCCGCGCGCGGCCTGGCCAGGCGGAAGACCGTGAGGTTGGACAGCGGGAAGCGTTGTTCGCGCGGGCCGCGGCGCTCGACCAGCGCCGCGCCGTCCAGCGTCCAGACGGTCTCCGGCTGGAAGGGGGAAATGCGGGCGCGGTGCGAAAGCTCGCTCATGGCCGGCGGCTCACCCCCGGACGGCGGTGATTTCCACCCCGGCCGCGGCGGCGTGGGGGGCCAGGGCCAGGGGCTTTTCGACCCGCACCCGGGCGCGGGTCACGCGGCCGTCGGCGAAGCAGGCCTGGGCCAGGCGCTCGGCGAAGGTCTCGACCAGGTCGATATGGCCCTCCGCGGCGATGGCCTGGGCGGCCTGCAGGATGGTCTCGTAATTGACCGTGTCGCCCAGGGCCTCGCAGTGGCTGGCGGCGACGTCCAGCTCGACGTCGATGACCAGGGGCTGCTGGCGGCCGTGTTCGTGGTCGTAGACCCCGATCCAGGCGTCGACCTTCAGGCCGCGCACGAACACCTTGGTGACGATCACCCGGGCCGGCGTCGGCTGGGGAACCGTGTTCGGAGCGTTGGTCAGGGGTTGGGCGGCCACGGCGACTCTCAGGAACCGATGATGTCCGGCGTGCGCCAGCCTAGATGCTGACCCGCGTCGACCGCGATCATCTGGCCCGTGACCGCCCTGGCGTCAATGAGGTAGCGCAGGGCCGCGGCGACGTCGTCCGGCGAAACGGCCCGTTCCAGCGGCGTGCCGGCGGCCTCGCGCTCGAACTCGCCGGGCGCCTGGTGCGTCGAGGCCAGGGTCGGGCCAGGGCCGATGGCGTTGACGCGGATGCGCGGCGCCAGCTCCTGGGCCATGGTCCGGGTGACCCACCACAGGCCGGCCTTGGACAGGCTGTAGCTGAAGAACTGCGGGTTGGGCCGCAGCACGCGCTGGTCGACGATGTTGACGATCTGGCCCTGCCGTTCGGCCGGCAAGGCGGCGGCGAAGGCCTGGGCCAGGACGACCGGGGCCCGCAGGTTGGCGTCCAGGTGGGCGTCCCAGCTGGCGCGGTCGGCGGTGGCCAGGCGGTCGTGCTCGAAGGTCGAGGCGCTGTTGACCAGCAGGGTCACGGGGCCCAGGGCCTGGGCGGCGCGGGGGATCAGGCCGGCGGCCTGGTCCTCGTCCGCCAGCTCGGCGTCGAGGACGACGGCGCGGCGGCCCAGGGCGGCGATCTCGTCGGCGACGGCCTGGGCGTCGTTCGCAGCGCTTGGCCGAGCCGTGCGGTAGTGGACGGCGACGTCGAACCCGGCCCGCGCGGCCTCCAGGGCCAGGGCGCGACCGAGCCGGCGGCCGGCGCCGGTGACCAGGGCCGCGCCGCGCGTTTCCACGGTCTTAGTCGAAACGGCCGAACTCGAACTTGTTCAGGCCGAGGATGACCACCAGGAAAATGGCGATGACGCCGATCGCGAGCATGAGCGTGGTTCCGGTTTGAGGATGGACGTGCAGCGGCTTTAGCGGGGCGGCGGGCGCGGGGCAAGGCTCGCCCGCTCGCCCGATGGAAAAGTGCTCAACCTCAGGGAGCCTTTCGCGGCGTCCGACGTTGTCTAGCTTCGTGTCGTCAGGGGAGCTTCAGCGTGATCAAGAAAAACAAGGGCAAGGGCCGGGCCGCGGCTTCGGTTTCGATCGTGGCGACGGCGGTGGCGGCGGCCCTGATCCTGGGCGGCTGCGACAAGCTTCCCGGCGGCAAGTCGGCCGACGGGATCGCGACGACCGCCAAGAACCCGACCGACATGGCCAAGGTCAGCGCCTATACCGAAGGGTTCAACAAGCTGGTCGGAACCTACGGCCTGGTGGAGACCGCCGACGACTACGCCAAGGCCGACATTTCGCGCCAATCGGCCCAGGACACCATCATCGTCTCGGCCGGCTGGATCGAGCAGGCGCAGGACGCCCTCAAGAGCGCCCGGGCCATGCCTGGCGGTTCCAAGGCGGTCGATCAGGCCGCCGACACCCTGATCGCCGATCTCGACAAGGTGCTGGCCCGCCTGCGCCCGCTGCAGGTCTATTATGACAGCAAGGCCTATCGCGAGGACGGCCTGGCGCGCGGCAAGAGCGAAGACCCGCTGATGAAGGCCGAGTTCCAGACCGCCCTGACCGACATGGACGCCTTTTCCGAAGCGCTCAAGGCCGAGCGCAACAAGCACCTGGCCGTGGAGTTGAAAGCGCTCAAGGCGCGCGGCGACCTGCTGGCCTACAACAGCAAGCTGGCCTTGCAGCAGTCGGAGTCCCTGGTCGACCTGTTCCAGTCGCCCGAGGACCTCAGCGATCCGGCGACCCTGGCCAAGGGCGACGCGATCGTCGCCCAGCTGGAGACGACCCTGGCCGACCAGCGCAAGGCCTATGCCGAGGCGAAGGCCAAGACGGGCGGCCAGATCGGTCCGACCCGCCAGATCGCGGCCGACCAGCTGACCTCGATGATCGGCAATTATCGCGACCTCAAGCGGAGCCGCAGCGCCGAGGACTTCAACATGATGCAGCGCAACTACAACTCGGCCGTAGAGCTTCTGAACCTGCCCCAGCCCATAACGCGTTAGGCGAACGTGTGAGGGGCTTGACGCCATCAGGTCGGAAGAGCTTCGGAATTGTTTCCGGGTATTTTCTTCATCCGAGCCGGGCGCCCCTTCGCTCGAGAATGCCCTAGGTTCGGCCCATGCTCTGGCGCCGCCATGTCGAACCCTTCACCCGTCCGCTGGTCTATGCCTGGTTCCGCTGGCGGCGCGGCCTGACCCTGGGCGTGCGCGGGGTGGTCACCGACGGCGAGGGACGGGTGCTGCTGGTGCAGCACACCTATGTCCACGGCTGGTACCTGCCGGGCGGCGGGGTCGAGCGGCGCGAGACCGCCGAGACGGCCCTGGCGCGGGAAATGCAGGAAGAGGCCGGCGTGCGCGTGCTGGGGCGGCCGACCCTGGTCTCGGTGCACAGCAACGAGCCGCGCCATCCGGGCGACCACGTGCTGCTCTATCGCGTCCACGCCTGGGAGCCCTGCGCGGCCAGCGCCCAAGGCGAGATCCACGAGGCCGGCTGGTTCGCGCCCGACGCCCTGCCGGCCGACACCACCCCCAGCACCCGCCAGCGCATCGCCGAGGCGTTGCACGGGGCCGAATGCGACCCGATGTGGTGAGGGGTGAACGATCAGGCCTTCCCCAGTGATCAACGATCATTAAAATGGATGTTTGAACGAGGGCCGCCGTCCCGCCGGACGTGAACGACCCCGAACGGAGGAGCACGGCATGCGCGACTACCTGAAGTTCTACATCGACGGTCAGTGGGTCGAGCCGAAAGGCTCCCAGACGGTGGACGTGATCAATCCGGCCACCGAGACCGTCGCCGGCCGGGTGACCCTGGGCACGGCCGAGGATGTCGACATCGCCGTCCGCGCCGCCCGCAAGGCCTTCGCCAGCTATTCCCAGACCAGCCGCGAGGAGCGCGTCGACCTGCTCGAGCGGATCATCGCCGAATACCAGAAGCGCTTCGAGGACATGGCCAAGGCCATTACCGAGGAGATGGGCGCCCCGTCGTGGCTGGCCCAGCGGGCGCAGGCGGCCATGGGCATCGCCCACGTCCAGACCGCGCTCCAGGTGCTGAAGGACTACAAGTTCGAAGAGGATCGCGGCGCGACGCGGCTGGTCAAGGAGCCGATCGGGGTCTGCGCCTTCATCACGCCGTGGAACTGGCCGATCAACCAGATCGCCTGCAAGGTCGCGCCCGCCCTGGCCACCGGCTGCACCATGGTGCTCAAGCCCTCGGAAGTGGCCCCGTTCTCGGCCTGGGTCTGGACCGAGATCCTGGCGGCCGCCGGCGTGCCGGCCGGGGTCTACAACCTGGTCAACGGCGACGGTCCGACGGTGGGCGCGGCGCTGTCCTCGCATCCCGAGGTGGACATGGTGTCGTTCACCGGCTCGACCCGGGCCGGCATCGAGGTGGCCCGCAACGCCGCCCCGACCGTCAAGCGCGTACATCAGGAGCTGGGCGGCAAGAGCCCCAACATCATCCTCGACGACGCCGACTTCCAGAAGGCGGTCGGCGGCGGCGTGGCCTCGGTGATGATGAACTCGGGCCAGTCGTGCAACGCCCCGACCCGCATGCTGGTGCCGCAAAAGCGCATGGACGAGGTGATCGCCATCGCCAAGGCCGCGGCCGAGGCTCACACGGTGGGCGACCCGAACGGCAATTCCAAGCTGGGCCCGGTGGTGTCCGAAGTGCAGTGGAACAAGATCCAGGGCCTGATTCAGAAGGGCGTCGACGAGGGCGCGACCCTGGTGGCCGGCGGTCCGGGCAAGCCTGAGGGGCTGGAGACCGGCTACTACGTCAAGCCGACGGTGTTCGCCAATGTCACCCCGACCATGACCATCGCCAAGGAGGAGATCTTCGGCCCGGTGCTGGCCATCCTCGGCTATGACGGCGTCGACCAGGCGGTCGAGATCGGCAACGACACCGAATACGGCCTGGCGGCCTATGTGTCGGGCAATGACCAGGCCGAAGTCCGCGCCGTGGCGTCCAAGTTGCGGGCGGGCCAGGTGATCCTGAACGGCGCCGGCCCCGACCTGATGGCCCCGTTCGGCGGCTACAAGATGAGCGGCAACGGCCGCGAATGGGGCGACCACGCGTTCGGCGAATTCCTCGAGACCAAGGCCGTGCTGGGCTATTCGGCCAAGCAGGCGGCGGAGTAGGGATTTCCTTCTCCCCTTGTGGGAGAAGGTGTCAGCGAAACTGACGGATGAGGGGTCGCACCGGCGAAAGCCGTGCGGCCCTTTTTCCGTTTGGTTTCTGAGAGACCCCTCATCCGACCTCCTTCGGAGGCCACCTTCTCCCGCAAGGGGAGAAGGATCTACTCCACGTCCTCCGCCCCCTCCACGAACGCCGGCCAGGCCAGCGCGCCGCGATCCAGCACGATGGTCTTGTCCGAATAGCCGCCGCCCATCAGTCCCGCCGGCTTGGCGGGGATGGCCGAGGCGCCGCGCGGCCAGCCGTCGCGGATCTCGACCACGGCCACCTCGACCTTGCCGGCCTCGCGGGCGGTGAAGCTGAGGGTGACGCCGTTGGGGTCGGGGGCGTGGTAGGACAGGCTGGTCCATTGGCCGGCCTGGGTGGGCAGGGCGATCGGGCGGCCGTTCAGGCGCGGCTGGCTCAGGGCGATGCTGGGCCGCAGGCGCAGGGTCAGGACCTCGGCCCCGGCCGTGGGCACGGCGCGAACCAGCAGGCGGTCGCCGGACCGGTCGATCGACAGCACCGGCCGCTCGACCGGCAGGACGGCGGTCGGGGCCATCCACACCGGGTTGCGGTAGAGCGGCGGATAGGCCTGGCGCACCGGCTTGGCGTCGTTGTCCGACAGCACCACCCGCGACCACGGGTCCAGGCGCGGCTGGGGCGCGACCCGCCAGGCCGTGCCGGTCGACAGGTCGGCCAGGTGGCTGGCCTCGGCCAGCTGCGGCCGGGTCGGCCCGCTGTCGCCCAGGCCCGCATAGGCCAGCAGCCCGACCCCCGCCGCCACGGCCAGGCCGGCGAAGACCGGGGCCCAGCGATAGGCGGCGAAGTCGAAGGCCAGGGGCAGCAGGGCCGGGGCGGCCAGGATCGCGAACGCCGCCAGCACCGCCGGCTCCTCCAGCCCCACGCCCGCGAAGGTCCAGGCCCCCCAGGCGCCCAGCTGGGCGACGACGGCGACGGCCACGACGCAGACGGCCAGGGTCAGGAGCCAGGCGACCCGGCGGTCGCGGGTCCCGCCCACGGCCATGACCAGGGCGGCGGCCAGGCTGGCGGCCAGCAGCGGCCAGGCCAGCATCACCGAGCCGCCGGGCAGCAGGGCCTGAACCGCGACCGCCAGACCCAGCACCACCAGCAGCGCGCCAAGCCAGGCACCGAACACGCCGACGCCCTTGCCCAGGCCCAGCCAGGCCAGGACGACCACCGCGACACCGAGGCCGAGGCCGACCTGGTCGAAGCCGCCGACCAGGCTGCAGGCGCCGCCCGCCGCCAGGCCCGCCAGGCTGATCCAGACCCGGCCCCAGACGCCGCCGGCGCCGCGCGCCTGCAGGATCAGCACGGTCAGGCACACCCCGATCAGCAGCACCCCGGCGCCCGGCAGCAGCAGGTTGAACTGGCCCAGCATCGCGTAATAGCGCTGCTGGTCGGCGATCCCGATCAGGCGGCCGGCCAGGTGCAGGGCCAGGACCGCGCCGGCGGCCAGCAGCAGGAAGCCGGCGATGCCGCGCAGGATTTCGACGAAGGTCACGGCCTTGCCGCGCAGGGCGCGCCAGCCGGTGAACAGGATCAGCGCCCCCGCCAGCCCCAGGATCGCCCAGCCCACATTGACCGGATAGGCCACCAGCCCGCGCGCCAGGACATCGGAATAGATCAGGTCCGGCGACCGGGCCGGCAGGGCCGCGCCCATGGCCAGGGCCCGGACGGCGGGCAGGGCCTGGTCGCCCAGGTTCTGCAGGCTGCCCTGGTTCAGGTGCTCGGGGGTGGCCAGAGGCGTGTGATAGGCCAGCTGGTCGTCGATGAAGGCGAAGTTCAGGCCGGGCAGGCCCTTGCGCAGGGCATGGGTGAAGTCGGTGTCGTTGGGCATCCGCGCATAGACGGCGGCGGCCAGCGAGTTGGCGGTCGGCTGGCGGGCGGCGCCGGCATAGAGGCGGATCAGGTCGCCGCTGTCGGGGCCGGTCTGGAACATGGCCGCGCGGCCGGCGTCGCCCCGGGCCTCCAGATTGACGACCACGCCCACATGCTCGCGCAGCGGGTCGCGGCCGAAGAAGGCCTCGGCGCCCAGCAGGCCCGGCTCCTCGCCGTCGGTGAACAGGAAGATCACGTCGCGGGCGGGAGTGGGGCCCGCCTTCAGGGCGCGGGCGATCTCCAGGGCCGCGGCGACGCCGGCGGAGTCGTCGGCCGCGCCGGGCGAGTTGTGGACGGTGTCGTAGTGGCTCATCACCAGCACGGCCGGGGCGTCGCGGTCGGCGCCGGGCAGGGTGGCGACGATGTTCTGCACCGCGCCGACGGCGACCGAGCGTGGCGACCAGCTGGCCGCCTCGCGCACCCCCTCGCCGGGACGCACCAGCACCTCCAGCCCCAGGCCATTGATCCGGCCCAGCAGGTGGTCGCGCACCTGGACGATCTCGTTCGAGCCGATCGGATGGGGCTTGCGGCCGATGGCGCGGACGTCGGCCATGGCGCGGGCGGCCGAGAACTGGTCGGCCGGGGCGTTGGCCGGCAAGGGCGGCGGCGTTCGCAGGGCCAGGTTGGCGATGGCCAGGCCCAGCAACAGACAGACCCAGACGCCGAGCAGCCGGACGGTCTTCATGCGATGGGCCTCCCGCAGCGAATCCCCTGACCGCAGGGTGAGGCGCTTCGGGATTCGAGGAAAGCTTGGTTAAGGGCCAAAGCGGCCAAACGAAAAGGGCGACCCGGTCGCCCGGATCGCCCTCCCGTCTGGACGGCGACGGCCGTGAGGCCGCCGCCGATCTGGTCTTGGCCTAGTACTTGGCCCGCAGGGTCAGGCCGTAGGTGCGCGGCGCGCCGAGGAAGGCGTCGTAGGTGATCGTGTCGTTGGCCGGCACGTAGGTGGCGTTGGTGGCGCTCAGGCCCGACGAGCCCTGCAGGAAGCCGTTGAAGGCCACCTGTTCGTACTCTTCGTTGAACAGGTTCTGGCCCCACAGCTCGATCGTCCACTTGTCGTCCTGCGCGCCCAGGGCGAGACGGGCGTTGACCACGGTGAAGTCCTTCTGGACCTTTGGCGGGAACAGGTCCGAACCGGTGTTGTAGTCGGACGAGTACTTGGCGCCGACGTTGAAGCGAGCCTTCAGGGCGTCGCCGACCGGACGTTCGTAGGTCAGCGAGGCCGAGCCGGACCATTTCGGGGCCAGCGACATCTGGCTACCGGGCAGCAGGGCCAGGGCGTTGGTCGGATCGTTCGGGACCTTGTCGTCGCCATAGGTGGTCTTGGCGTAGCTCAGGCCGCTCTGGATCGACAGGCCGTGCACCGGGGTGAACCACAGGAAGTCGACGTCAACGCCCTTGGAGGTCACTTCCGGCACCGAGCGCACCGCGAACGAGGTGCCCAGGAAGGTGTTCAGCTGGAAGTCGGTGAACTTCTGGTAGAAGCCGGTGACGTTGAACAGGATCGTGCGGTTGAACAGGGTGTTCTTCAGGCCGATCTCGTAGCTGTCGACGAATTCGGCCGGGAACGAGGTGTCCAGGATCGGCACGATGCCCGGCGCGCCCGAGGGCAGGCCGTTGGACGACTGGGTGCGGTCCAGGTTGAAGCCGCCGCCCTTGTAGCCGCGGGCGTACGAGGCGTAGCTGAACACTTCCGGCGAGAAGCGGTACGACGCCTTGACGGTGCCGCTCCATTCCTTGTCCGAGCGCTTCTGGGTGGTGCCGCGGCCGTTGAACAGCGGGTTGGCCCAGGGCAGGCAGAGGTTGCCGATCACCGTGCCGGCGTTGGCCGGGCCGACGATGCCGGCGATGCGGGCCTGGCCGGCCGGCGACAGGGCGGTGGCGCAGGCCACGCCGCCGTCGCTGGTGGTCTGGTAGGTGTTCAGGTTCTTCTTGTCGATCGAGTAGCGCAGGCCGGCGGTGATGTCGAAGGCGTCGGTCACGTGCCAGGTGTTGTTGGTGAAGCCGGCGACGGTGGTGGCGCGCTGCTTGTAGGTGTCGTGCAGGCCCTGGCCGCCGACGAAGCTGGTGTTGGGCGCGCGGTTCAGCAGCAGGGCGACGAAGTTGGCGACGCCGGCCGGGTTGGCGGCCGACCGCGACAGCAAGCGGCCCAGATACTGCTCGTAATTGTTGCCGTACTTGAAGTTGGCTTCGTTATCGAGGCGCTCGTCCGCCAGGAACGCGCCGACCAGCCAGTCGAACTTGTCGGTCTGGCCCGCCAGGCGCAGTTCCTGGCTGAAGGTGGTAAACTCCGAATAGTTGGTGCCGTCCTTGTTGCGGTAGGCCAGGTCGGCGGTGGTGAAGTCCGAGTCCTGGCCGTTGTCGGTGCGCCAGTTGCGGATGGCCGAGATCGAGGTGATCTCGCCGAAGTCGGTGTCGATCACGCCTTGCAGCGACACGCCCTTGTCCTCGATCGACGACGGCGCGCCGCGGTTGGAATAGGCGACGCGGGCATAGGGATCGGCGGTGGTGGCCAGGGCCGGGCCGCCGTTCAGCAGGCCCAGGATGCCGGCGGTCGGGCCGGTGCGGATCTGCACGGCGCCGCAGCAGTTCTCGTCACGTTTGCTGTAGTCGCCGATCAGCCGGAAGGTGGCCTTGTCGTCCGGCACGAACAGCAGCTGGGCGCGAACGGTGTAGAAGCCCTGGTCGGCGTCCTCGTCGCGGTCGCTGGGGCCCTTGCCGGTGACCACGTCGTTATAGCCGTCGCGCTCGCGGGCGGCGACGTACAGGCGGGCGGCCAGGGTCTCGGTGCCGAACAGCGGACCGGTCACCGAGGCGGCCAGGCCGTGGGCGTTGAAGTTGCCGATCGTCGCCTCGGCCTCGGCGCCGAAGCCGAACTCAGGTTCCTTGGTGACGATGTTGATGACGCCGGCCGAGGTGCTCTTGCCGAACAGGGTGCCTTGCGGGCCCTTCAGGACCTCGATGCGCTCCATCTGACCCAGGTCGCCGAAGCCGACGCCGTTGCGCGGGCGGTAGACGCCGTCGATCACCACCCCGACCGAGCTTTCCAGGCCGGGGTTGTCGCCGACCGTGCCGACGCCGCGGATGCGGGCGGTGGTCGAGGCTTCCGACGAGGTCGAGGTCACGGTCAGGCCGGGGGTCAGGATCGTCAGGTCCTTGATGTCCTTGACGCCGGTGTCCTGCAGCAGCTTGGCGCCGACGGCGGTGACCACCACGGGCACGTCCTGCAGGTTCTGCTCGCGCTTCTGGGCGGTGACGACGATGCTGTCGACGGTGGGGATTTCGGTGTCCTGGGCGGCGGTTTGGGCCTGAGCCGCCAGAGGGGTCAGACCGGCGAGCACGACGGCGGACGCCGTGCCGCAAAGCACCTGAGTAAAGCGCATTTCCTACCTCGGTTCGTTTTATGGCCTGAGCGCTTGCACCGCCCCGGCCTTTTGATTTGGTCGTGACCCGAACGATTGTTCGAATTGACACGCAAGGGTTACGGTTCCGCTGGTGTCTCGGCAAGGAGAAACCTTATGGATTAAAGGTTTGAGAACGGCTGTTGCGCGGAAGCGACAGCGTTCGGCGAGCATCCCCAACCTTCCGCCAGCCTTCAAATGAAGTCGGAGCGCTTGCGCGGGACGGCCGGGCGGCTCATGTCCCCGCCATGCCCGTCTCCGCCGCCTATCGCCCCGATCCGGTCTTCATGCGCTTGGGGGCGGAGTTCGCCGATCCCGTCGCGCCCGCCGACTTCCCCGAAACGATCCTGCGGTTCCGCAACGACCGGGCGGCGGCGAGCGTGGGACTGGAGGGGCTGACCGACGCCGAATGGCTGGCTCACTTCGCGCGCTTCGCGCCGTTGCCGGACAACCAGCCCGGGCCGCTGGCCATGCGCTATCACGGCCACCAGTTCCGCAGCTACAACCCCGACCTGGGCGACGGGCGCGGCTTCCTGTTCGCCCAGCTGCGCGAGCAGGGAAGCGGCAGGTTGCTGGACCTGGCCACCAAGGGCTCGGGCCAGACGCCGTGGTCGCGGGCCGGCGACGGGCGGCTGACCCTGAAGGGCGGGGTGCGCGAGATCCTGGCGGCCGCGATGCTGGAAGCCCTGGGCGTTCCGACCTCCCGCGCCTTCTCCCTGGTCGAGACCGGCGAGGCCCTGGTGCGCGGCGACGAGCCCAGCCCCACCCGCTCGGCGGTGCTGACCCGCCTGTCGCACAGCCACATCCGGTTCGGGACTTTCCAGCGCCAGGCCTTCCTGGAGCGGCCCGACAACATCGTCGCCCTGGTCGACCACGCGGTGGAGACCTATTTCCCCGCCGTGGCCGACCAGCCGGACCGACCCCGCGTGCTGCTGGAGCAGGCGGTCGCCGCCAGCGCCCGGCTGCTGGCCCGCTGGATGGCCGCCGGCTTCGTGCACGGGGTGCTCAACACCGACAACATGGTGGTGACGGGCGAGAGCTTCGACTACGGGCCCTGGCGCTTCCTGCCCCATAACGACCCGAACTTCACCGCCGCCTATTTCGACCATTCGGGCCTCTACAGCTTCGGCCGCCAGCCCGAGGCGGTGTTCTGGAACCTGCAACAGCTGGCCGGCTGCCTGGCCCTGGTCACCGACGACGCCGGCCTGATCGCGGCGCTGAACACCTTCTCGGACCTGTATCGCGACGCCCTGCGCGCGGCGATGCTGGACCGCCTGGGCCTGAAGAGCCGCTCGGCCGAGGCGGACATCGCCCTGGTGCAGGCCGCCTTCGGGGCGCTGGCCGCAGGGGGCGACTCGCTGCGCTGGGAGCCGTTCTTCTTTGACTGGTTCGGCGGCGAGGCGTCGGAGGCCCGCGCCCTGGCGGGCCCGCGCGCCGAGCTCTACGGCCAGGAAGCCTTCCTCGACTTCCGCCGCCAGCTGTCGGGGTTCGAGCCCGATCGCCCCGAACGCCTGGAAAGCTCCGTTTTCAAGGTCCTGGAGCCGGAGGAGATGCTGATCGACGAGGTCGAGGCCCTGTGGGCGCCGATCGCGCAGGCCGACGACTGGTCGCCGCTCGAAGAAAAACTGGCCCGGATTGAAGCCGTTCGCGTCGCCTATGCGTTGGGAGACTGACATACGGGTGAGACATATCTGCCGCATGCTGAGCTTTTCCGACGTGGACCCAAGGTTCGCAGGAACAAACGTCAAGCTTCAGCCTTATCTGGGTTGAAACTCGCCTTCCGAACGAACTGGCCTGTGGAGATTTTCGCATGCGTTTCTTCCAACCCGTGATGCTGGTCTGCGCGGTCGCCATGTCGTTCATTGGCGCCCTGGGCTTGCCGGGCTGCGCCCGCGCCATCGGCGAATGCCTGAGCGACAAGCACGAGATGGCTTAGGGAGACCCTGGCCCAAGGCCTTGGTTGCTCTTCCATCCTTCACAAAATAGCGCCGTCATTCCGGGCCTTGTGCCCGGAACCCCTCTGCCAGCCGCAAGGGCAGGGGTGTGGCGCGCTGGCGCGCCATGGCGACGCACCTGCGCGCTGAACCAGGGGTTCCGGGCACAGGGCCCGGAATGACGATCAAGAAGAAATGTGCGAACGAGTTTGAGCTCAGCTCGCCAACCACGGCGCCTTGGCCATCCGCTTGGCCAGGAAGGCGATCAGCACCTCCACGCGCGCCGGCCGGATGGTGCTGGGCGGGGTGACCAGGTGCATGGCGATGGGCGGCGGCGCCCAGTCGGGCAGCACCTCCTCCAGCAGGCCGCTCTTGACGTCCTCCCAGCACAGGAAGTCCGGCTGCATGGCCAGGCCCAGGCCGGCCAGCAGCGAGGGGCGCAGGATGTCGGCGTTGTTGACCCGCAGGGGCGAGGGCACGCTGACCGCATACTGTCCGTGCTCGGCGTGCTCGAACCGCCAGGCGTCGCGCGACCGGCCGCCGGTGTAGAACAGGCCGCGGTGGGCGGTCAGGTCCTTGGGATGGCCGGGCCGGCCGTGCCTGTCGAGATAGGCCGGCGAGCCGACCAGCATCACCCGCACCGGGCACAGCCGTCGGGCCAGCAGGCTGGAATCCTCCAGGGCCGAGATCCGCAGGGCCAGGTCGAATCCCTCCTCGACGATGTCGACCAGCTGGTCCGATAGCGACAGCTCGACCGCCACTTCCGGATAGAGGGCGAAGAACTCCGGCAGGGCCGGTCCCAGGTGGGCGATCCCGAACGACATCGGCGCGGCCATCCGCACCAGGCCGCGCGGCGTGGCCGACTGGGCCGAGGCCTCGGCCTCCAGCGCCTCGCCCTCCTGCAGGATGTGGGCGGCGCGGTGCAGCGAGGCGCGGCCGGCTTCGGTCAGGGACAGTCGTCGCGAGGTCCGGTGGAAGAGCGCCGCGCCCAGCCGGGTCTCCAGCCGCGAGACGGCCTTGGAGACGGTGGCCTTGGACAGGACCAGCTGCTCGGCCGCCCCGACGAAAGAGCCGGTCTCGGCCACCTTGGCGAACACCGCCCAGGCCTCGAAGTCGGGGAGCTTCATGAGTGCGATTTCCGAAACAGTAAGTTTCGATCATTTCCATTTCGGAGCGCGGCGCAAGAGGCCATCTTCTCCTCAACAGAGACGGCCGCCCCGGCCTTCTCCTTCAAGAGGCCCTCAGGAGACCGAGATGATCGACGTTCGAACCTTCGACAGCCTGGGCGGCGCCAACCACGGTTGGCTGGACGCCAAGCACCATTTCTCGTTCGCCGACTACCACGACCCGCGCCGCGTCCACCATGGCGCCCTGCGGGTGTGGAACGACGACACCATCGCGGCCGGTACGGGCTTCCCGCCCCATCCGCACGCCGACATGGAGATCATCACCTATGTCCGCGAAGGCGCGATCACCCACCAGGACAGCCTGGGCAACAAGGGCCGCACCGAGGCCGGCGACGTCCAGGTGATGAGCGCCGGCACCGGCATCCGCCACTCCGAGTACAATCTGGAAAACACCGCGACCAAGATCTTCCAGATCTGGATCATCCCCAACAAACGCGGCGAAGGCCCGGCCTGGGGCGCCAAGCCCTTCCCCAAGGGCGACCGCAGCGGCAAGTTCGTAGCCCTGGCCAGCGGCTTCGACGGCGACACCGACGCCCTGCCGATCCGCACCGACGCCCGGGTGCTGGGCGCGACGCTGAAGGCCGGTGAAACCACCGAGTACGCCATCGGCGCCGACCGCAAGGGCTACCTGGTGCCCTCGACCGGCAAGGTCGAGGTCAACGGCGTGGCTTTGAGCGCCCGCGATGGCGCGGCCATTCAAGACGAGGCCGTCATCCGCGTGAAAGCGTTGGAGGACGCCGAGCTGGTGCTCGTCGACGCCGCCTAATCGAAACGGGGACAGGCGCATGCGCCTGTCCCCAGCCCATTCCCGACGTCCATCAAGGAAACTAAAATGCCCAAGGTTCTCGTGCTCTACCATTCCGCCTACGGCCACATCGAGACGATGGCCAACGCCGTCGCCGAGGGCGCCCGCGCCGCCGGCGCCACGGTCGACGTCAAGCGCGTCCCCGAAACCGTTCCCGAAGCGGTCGCCAAGGCCTCCCACTTCAAGCTGGACCAGGCCGCCCCGATCGCCACGATCGGCGACCTGGAAAACTACGACGCCATCATCGTCGGCGCCGGCACCCGTTTTGGCCGCATGAACGCGCAGATGGCCAGCTTCCTCGACCAGGCCGGCGGCCTGTGGGCCCGCGGCGCCCTGAACGGTAAGGTGGGCGGCGCCTTCACCTCGTCGGCCACCCAGCACGGCGGCAACGAGACCACACTGTTCTCGATCATCACCAACCTGCTGCACTTCGGCATGGTCATCGTCGGCCTGCCCTATAGCCACCAGGGCCAGATGACCATCGAGGAGATCACCGGCGGCGCGCCCTATGGCGCCACCACCGTCGCCGGCGCCGACGGCTCGCGCCAGCCCAGCGAACTGGAGCTGGCCGGCGCCCGCCACCAGGGCGAACTGGTGGCCAAGACCGCCGCCAAGCTGTTCGGCTAGAGCATCGCGCGGAAAAGTGGATGCCGGTTTTCCGCCAAAGCGATGCGCAGACAAAAATCTAGAGCAAGCCGTGTGCGGCTTGCTCTAGGCGGCGAACGCCCCGCGGGGCGGTTCCGCCCCTCCCCGGAACCGTCCCGCCGAAGGCCGGCTGGCTCCTCCCCGCGGAGCCAGCCGGCCTTCATCCGTTTTCGAAGCGCCGCCGCCACGGCCCTCGAATGATGTTCGAAAGCGCTACCTGAGCCGTTGTTTTTCTGCCTTCATGCGGGAGGCGACTCCGGCGCCGTCGA
The DNA here is from genome assembly GCF_031457295.1 of Caulobacter sp. BE254. Lineage (NCBI taxonomy): Bacteria > Pseudomonadati > Pseudomonadota > Alphaproteobacteria > Caulobacterales > Caulobacteraceae > Caulobacter > Caulobacter sp. BE254. The sequence continues at coordinate 25,375 of NZ_JAVDWJ010000015.1, forward strand.
TGCGGCCGTGGCGGCGCGGGGGGAACGTGGACATGTCGCTGCTCGACTGGCTGCTCAATCCGACGGGGCTGACGCCCCACGGCTTCTGCCTGAGCTGGTCCCCGGGACTGGTGGCCCTGCACGCCGGATCCGACGTGGTCATCGGCCTGGCCTATCTGTCGATACCGCTGGCGATCGCCGCCTTTCTCAGGATGCGCCCGGACATCCGGTACGGCTGGGTGGCGTACCTGTTCGTGGCCTTCATCCTGGCCTGCGGCACGACCCACCTGATGGCCATCCTCACCCTGTGGGTCCCGGCCTACGGGATCGAGGGCCTGATCAAGCTGGTCACCGCCATCCTGTCGATCGCCACGGCGGCCCTGCTGTGGCCGCTGCTGCCCAAGCTCGCCGCCCTGCCGTCCGCCGCCGAGCTGGAACGCCGGGTCGAGGAACGCACCGCCGAGCTGGGGCGAGTGGTCGAGGAGCAGAAGGCCACCCTGGCGCAGCGCGACCTGCTGCTGCGCGAGGTCTATCACCGGGTGAAGAACAACCTGCAGATGGTCGACGGCCTGCTGGTTATGCAGTCGCGCCAGATGACCGATCCTGACGCTCGCAAGGCGCTGCGCGGACTGCGCGACAGGATCTTCGCCCTGGGCCTGGTGCACCAGCAGCTGATGAGCTCCAGCGACCTGAAGACCTTCGACGTCGCCCCCTTCCTGGGCGAGTTGTCCAGCAACATCGTCGACGGCGGGGCCGGCGGCGGCGTGGCCTTGTCGGTCGAGGCCATCCCGCTGGACGTGGGCCTGGACTTCGCCATTCCGCTGGGGCTGCTGGTCAACGAGCTGGTCACCAACTCGCTCAAGCACGCCTTTCCCGACGGCGGCGGCGAGATCGCGGTCAAGCTCAGCCGCGCCGGCGACGGCGAACTGCTGCTGGTCGTGGCCGACAACGGCAAGGGCTATGAGGGCGAACCGCCCCGGCCGGATGGCTCGAACGTCGCGCTGGGCGCGACGATCATCAAGGGGCTGGTCGCGCAGATGCAGGGAACGATCATGGTCGAGAGCAAGCTGGGCCTGACCCGCAGCGAGATCCGCGTCGCCGCGCCCCTGGCCGGCCCGGTGGCCGCATGAACGCCTTGACGCTCAACAAGTCCACGGTGCTGGTCGTCGACGACGAGTTCCTGATCGCCGAGGGCCTGCGCCTGCAGGTCGAGGACATGGACCTGGCCGTCTGCGGCACGGCCACCAGCGCCGACGAGGCCCTGGCCCTGGCCATGATGCACCGGCCCGAGGTGGTGCTGATGGACATGCGGCTGCGCGGCGAGAAGGACGGCGTCGACGCGGCCCTGGCCATCCACGCCGAGGTCGGCTCGAAGGTGATCTTCATCACCGGCTCGCGCGAACAGTCGACCATAGCCCGCATCTACGAGGACCACCCCGCCGGCGTGCTGTTCAAGCCGGTGTCGGACCACCAGCTGCGCATGGCGATCGCGAGCGCGCTGGAGGCGTAGGATCTCGGCCGGCGTTCAGCCCGTCCGGGTCATCTTGAAGATCCCCTGGGCGTTGGAACTGTCGAAGCGCAGGTCCAGGCGCTCCACGCCGGCCTCGTCCACATGGTGGTCGCGCGAGATGAACTCGTGGAACGAGCCCGGCACGGTCAGGGTCACCTCGCCCGCGCCATCGGCGGCGTCGACGACGAAGGTCCGCTCCACAGGCTGGGCCTTGAAGGCGGTCTGGCGCACGCGGCCGGAGGCGGAGACCTCGACGGCGTCCTTGACCGGCCGGCCCAGGGCCTTCTGGGCGTCGGCCACGGCCTCGACGTCGGGCACCCGGTCGGTGGCGTGGTTGAAGGCCTGGCCCTCGGTGGCGATCCAGGCGGCCTCGGCCGACTCGGCCAGCAGGGCCTTGTAGTGCTCCAGCCGCAAGGCTCCGTGGGTGCGCTCGAACGCGGCGACCACCTGGGGCAGGGCGGCGCGGGCGGCGTCCAGGTCGCAGGACCCCTCGGTGGCGAAGGCGGCCAGGGCCCGCTGGGCCTCGACGCCCAGGACGTCGGCCGTGGAGTCGAACACCGCGTGGGCGATCACCTGGAAGGCCGGCGAGAAGCGCTCGACATGCAGTTCGCTGACGAAGAACTGCGGGATCGCCTCGGGATGGTCCAGATGGGCGAAGGCGCGGCCGGTCATCTTCAGCCGGTCCAGCGGATAGAGGTCGGCGACCGCGTAGCCCAGAGGCTCCAGGATCCGCGCGAAGGCCAGGTGGCCGGCGGGCAGGGCGCCGGTCGGGGCGCGGTCACCGAAATCGATCGTGCGCAGGGCGCCGTGGTCGAACAGCACCTTGTGGCCCGCCGCGCGGCGCTCGGTCACATAGGCCGCGCCCAGCGGCACCCGGCCCATGATGTCGTGGAACAGCACCGCGTTCAGCGCCATGGCGAACACCGCGCGCGACACCGGGCCGTCCGTTTCGGCCGCCAGGGGCGGGGCGATGTCCAGCACGTCGAGGATCGTGGCGGCGGCCTTCTGGCCGATGGCCGAGGCGACGAGGGTGGAAAGGTGGGGCATGGGGCGGTCCTGGTTCTAAATCAAAGGCCAAAAATCGTTGTCATCCCGGAAGCCTCGCAGAGGCTGTCCGGGACCCAGGCGACCGGGCCGAAGCGGTGCAGCCGCCCCTGGGTCCCGGACAAGCGCTGCGCCCGCTCGCCGTTAGGCGGGCCGCTTGCGCGACCCGAGGCCGGGATGACAACTCTGGTGGAGCAACGGCACGGGGAAGATCAGACGTCGAACGTGACCCCCTGCGCCAGCGGCAGGGTGGTCCCGTAGTTCACGGTGTTGGTGGCGCGGCGCATGTAGGCCTTCCAGCTGTCGGAGCCGGCTTCGCGGCCGCCGCCGGTTTCCTTCTCGCCGCCGAACGCCCCGCCGATCTCGGCGCCCGAGGGGCCGATATTGACGTTGGCGATGCCGCAGTCGCTGCCCTGGGCCGACAGGAACAGCTCGGCCTCGCGAAGGTTCAGGGTGAAGATCGACGACGACAGGCCCTGGGCCACGTCGTTCTGGGCGGCGATGGCGTCGGCCAGGTCGGCGTAGCGCATCACGTAGAGGATCGGCGCGAAAGTCTCGGCCTTCACGATCTCGGCCTGGTGGTCGATCTCGACCAGGGCCGGGGCGACGTAGAAGGCGTCGGGCCCGGCGGTGTCGACACGGTCGCCGCCGACCACCCGGCCGCCGGCGGCGCGCGCGGCGTCCAGGGCCGACTGCATGGCGTCGAACGCGGCCCTGTCGATCAGCGGGCCGACCAGCACGCCCGCCGCGCGCGGGTCGCCGACCGGCACCGAGGGATAGGCGCTCTTCAGCCGGCCGACGAAGGCGTCGTAGACGCTGTCGTGCACGAACAGTCGGCGCAGGGTGGTGCAGCGCTGGCCGGCCGTGCCCATGGCCGCGAAGGCCACGCCGCGCAGGGTCAAGTCCAGGTCGGCCGACGGGGCGACGATGGCGGCGTTGTTGCCGCCCAGCTCCAGCAGGGCGCGGGCGAAGCGGGCGGCCAGCCTGGGCCCCACCGTCCGGCCCATGGCCGTCGAGCCGGTGGCCGAGACCAGCGGGACCTTGGGATGGTCGACCAGGGCCTCGCCGACCGCGCGGCCGCCGATCAGCAGGGTCGACAGGCCTGAAGGCGCATCCGGGCCAAACCGGGCGGCGGCGCGCTCGAACAGGGCCTGGGTGGCCAGGGCGACCAGCGGGGTCTTCTCGGACGGCTTCCAGACCGCGCTGTCGCCGCAGACCAGGGCCAGGGCCGCGTTCCACGACCAGACCGCGACCGGGAAGTTGAAGGCGCTGATCACCCCCACCACGCCCAGCGGATGCCAGGTCTCCATCATCCGGTGCGATGGGCGCTCGGTGGCCAGGGTTAGGCCGAACAGCTGGCGCGACAGGCCCACGGCGTAGTCGCAGATGTCGATCATCTCCTGCACCTCGCCCAGGCCCTCGGAGACCACCTTGCCGGCCTCCAGGGTGACCAGGGCGGCCAGGTCGGCCTTGGCGGCGCGCAGCTCCTCGCCCAGCAGGCGGACCAGCTCGCCACGCCGCGGGGCGGGGACCTGGCGCCAGGCGAGATAGGCGTCATGGGCGGCGTCGATGGCGGCGCCGGCCTGGGCGGGGGTGTGCTCGGGTATGGTGGCCAGGACCTCGCCGGTCACCGGCGAGCGGGCCGCCAAGGTTCCACCGTCGAGGGCGGCGGTGGTGACGCCCAAGCGCTGCAGGATGGCGCGGGCTTCGGCGACGGCGGAGGGCAGGGTGGTCATCGGATAGTCCTGGAAGATCTATTCTCGATCCGCTCATCCCGGCGAATGCCGGGATCCAGATCCCATGGCGGTGCGTGGGGCTGGATCAGCTCTGAGCTCGAGGAACCCGCTTCAAAGCCATTCCATCTGGGTCCCGGCATTCGCCGGGATGAGCGGTGGTAAGGGGAAAGCTCATGATCTCAAAGCCGGTCCCAACCTCACGCTGGCCGATCCCGTCCCGAACACCGCCGCCACAGCCGCGCTGTAGTCCTGGACCGGCCGAGGCGTGAAGCGGTCGTAGGCGTCCTGGAACGCCCGGCCCAGGCCGTGCTCGCCGCTGAAGCTGGCGCCGAAGCCGTCGACGGCCAGGGTCAGCACCGCCTCGCGCAGGGCCGCGCGGCGATCCTTGTCGGCGGGACCGACCAGGTTGAAGTGCACCCCGCCGTCGGCCACGTGGCCGAAGTCGCACAGGGCGTAGTCGGGAAAGTCGGCCTCCAGCATCAGCACGGCCTCGCGGCGGAAGCGGGCCAGGTCGCGACGGCGGAAGCTGAGGTCGAAGCCGACGACCGGCCCGCTGGCCCGCAGGCCTTCCGACAGCGAATGGCGTAGGGCCCACATCTTCTCGACCGGGCCGAACAGGGCGTCGACCAGCGGGCCGTCGTCCTGTTCCAGAAGGTCGCCGGCGATCTGCTGCAGCACTTCGTCCAGCGAGGCCTCGCCCTCGCGCGGGGCCCAGGTCCGGGTCAGCTCGACCAGCACGGCGTAGTCGGGAACGCCGCCGGCGAACGGGTTGCTCAGCGACGGAACGTGGTCGATGGCCCGGACCATGGACGCCTTCGACAGTCCCTCGAAGGCGGTCAGGGTCGAACCCGCCTGGACCTCGAAGGCCCGCAGCAGCGGCAGGACCGCCTCGATGTCGCGCGGGACCAGCAGGGCGGCGGCGGTCTGGCGGGGGCGGTGGTGAACCTCGACCGTCACCTGGGTAATGATCCCGAACGCGCCGCAACCGCCGACGAACAGCTGGCGCAGGGCGACGGCGGCGTTGTCCTTGCGCAGGCCGTGCGACAGGGTCAGCGTCGTGCCCGCCGCGTCGGCCAGCACCACCTCCAGCCCCAGGACGTGCCGCCGCATGTCGCCATAGCGCAGGAACCGCGCCCCGCCGGTGTTGGTGGCCGCCATGCCGCCCAGGGTGGGATCGGCACCCAGGTCGATGGGCAGGAACAGGCCGTGCGGCTCCAGCGCCGCGTTCAGGGTCGACAGCCGCACGCCGGCCCCGACCGTGGCCGTGCGGTCGGCGACGTCGATCTCCAGTGGCGCGGCCAGGCGGTCCAGCGACAGCACCAGGTGCGTCCCGCTGGCGTCCGGCGTCGAGCCCTCGGCCAGGCCGGTATTGGCGCCCTGCGGCACGAACCTCAGGCCTTGGCGCACGCAGTAGCCGACCACGGCCGAGACCTGCGCCGTCGAGGCCGGCCGGACGACCGCCGCCGCCGTCCCGCCGGCGTAGCGGGCCGGGGTCTCGTAGGCGGCGCGGTCGGCCGGATCGAGGATCAGGCCGCCGGGGCCGACCATCGCGGCCAGGGCCTCTTGATGAACTTGGTCCAGCACGAAAGCGCAAACTCCAGGGGCGGACATCATCCCCGCCGTTTCGTCGAATCCTAGTGGCGGGATCGTCGGTTTGACGGCAGGGTTTCGGCGAAACGCAGGATTTGACCGACATAATGACGATAGACGCCATCGACGAGAAGCTGATCGCCGCCCTGCGGGATAACGGCCGGGCCTCGACCGCCGACCTCGCCCGGCGGGTCGGGCGGTCGCGCACCACGGTGCAGAGCCGGATCGAGCGGCTGGAACGCTGCGGGGTGATCGTCGGCTACACGGCCCGCCTGGCGCCCGACCACGCCCACGGCGCGGTGCGCGTCCACGTGATGATCAAGATCGGCCCCAAGGAGGCGCGGGCGGTCGAGGCGGCCCTGCGCGCCATCCCGCAGGTGCGGCTGCTGCACTCGGTCAGCGGCGACTACGACATGATCGCCATCGCCGCCACGGCCACGGTCGCCGAGATGGATGAGGTGCTGGATCGGATCGGCCACGTCGCCGGGGTCGAGCGCACGACCTCGTCGATCATCCTGTCGACCAAGTTCGATCGCTGACTCCGCTTGCCTGACGCCGGCGGCGATGGAAAATCGCCGGCGTGCCCTGTTCCCTTTGCGTGACGTCTCGCCTTCCTCGCCAGACCGAAAGGAGAAGACATGTCCAAGAAATATACCGGCCAGTGCGCCTGCGGCGTCCTGAAGTTCGCGTTCGACACCGACCCGACATTCGTCGCCAACTGCCATTGCAACGACTGCAAGCGGGCCTCGGGCGGCGAGATGGCGACCTTCTTCGCGGTGCCGGCCGACGACTTCGACCTGCTCAGCGGCCAGCCCAAGGCGTTCCACTATGTCGCTAATTCCGGCAACGGGCTGGACCGAAACTTCTGTCCGGACTGCGGGTCGCGGGTCTTCACCAGCAATCTCGACGGCTTTCCCGGCGCGGTCTTCGTCCAGTTGGGCAGCCTGGATCGGCCGGACCTGATCGCGCCCAAGCTGGAGATGTTCACCGTGCGCCGGCTGGACTGGAACAGGCCGCTGGACCTGCCGCAGTTCGACGGCATGCCGAACTGATCTATTCGGATCGCAGCCGCGCGCGGACGTCCTGGTAGGCCACGACGATCAGGGCGTTCAGCGCGGCGGCGTCCACTGGCCGGCCCCAGCGGAGCTTCACGTGCCGCATGCGCTTGCCCGCGCCTTCCAGAAGGCCCGCCGGATCGGCCAGCGCCGCGCCGTGGAAGAAACCGACGTTCACATAAGCGCTGAACGCATCGACATAGGCGAACGCCGCGTCGCCCACGCACGCGGCGGGATGTCCGTCGTGCAGCAATTCGCGCACGTCGGGCCCGCATGCGCGCAGGCTGTTGAACCACGGCTGGGCCAGGCGCCGCAGGTCATGCTCGGGCGCGGTGAACCAGGCGTCGACCCCAGGGTCTCTGCGCACGGCGCCGGCAAGTCGGAAGAGGTCCGTCATCGGGCCAGAATGCCAGCGCCGCCCGGGCTTGTCGAAATCCCGGCGACGGATCGGACCCCGCTCGCCAAGCCGTTCCGGGCCTGCCGAGCGGAGGTCCCCGCCGGCGTCAGGCCGTGACGACGGTCCGGCGGACGATGCGCGCGGCCTCGACCATGTTGGCCAGGGCGGCCTGGGTCTCGGGCCATTTGCGGGTCTTCAGGCCGCAGTCGGGATTGACCCACAGCTGACCGGCCGACAGCCGCGCCTGGGCGGCCTTCAGCAGGTCGGTCATCTCCTCGACGGCGGGCACGCGCGGCGAATGGATGTCGTAGACGCCAGGGCCGATCTCGGCCGGATAAGCGTAGGCCTCAAAGGCGTCCAGCAGCTCCATCTTCGAGCGGGCCGTCTCGATGGAGATGACGTCGGCGTCCATCGCCCCGATGGTGGCGATGATGTCGTTGAACTCCGAATAGCACATGTGGGTGTGGATCTGGGTGTGGTCGGCCACGCCCGAGGCCGCCAGGCGGAAGCTCTCGACCGCCCAGTCCAGATAGGCCGCCCAGTCGCCCCGGCGCAGCGGCAGGCCTTCGCGCAGGGCCGCCTCGTCGATCTGGATCACCTTGGCGCCGGCCGCCTCCAGGTCGGTCACCTCGTCGCGGATGGCCAGGGCGATCTGGCGGCAGGCCAGGGACCGGGGCACGTCGTCGCGCACGAACGACCAGTTCAGGATGGTCACCGGCCCGGTCAGCATGCCCTTCATCGGCCGGTCGGTCAGGGACTGGGCGTAGGCCCACCAGTCCACGGTCATCGGGGCCGGGCGCGAGACGTCGCCGAACAGGATCGGCGGCCGCACGCAGCGCGAGCCGTAGGACTGCACCCAGCCGTGACGGGTGAAGGCGAAGCCCGACAGCTGCTCGCCGAAATACTGCACCATGTCGTTGCGCTCGAACTCGCCGTGGACCAGCACGTCCAGCCCGATCTCCGCCTGCCAGGCCACGGTGCGGGCGGTCTCGGCGCGTAGGAAGGCGGTGTAGTCCACGTCGCTCAGCTGGCCCTTGCCGTGGGCCGAGCGCGCCTGGCGCACCGCCTCGGTCTGGGGGAATGAGCCGATGGTGGTGGTGGGGAAGGCCGGCAGGTCCAGGCGGGCGATCTGCACCGCCTGCCGACGGCCGAACGGCGAACGGCGCCGGGCCATGTCCGGCGTGGTGGCGGCCAGGCGCGCGGCCACCGCCGCGTCGTGGATCCTGGGCGAGGCGCGCCGCGCCCGCGCCGCCGCCTGGCTGGCCGCCAGCTGGGGCGCGACGGCGTCGCGGCCCTGGTTCAGCGCCGTGGCCAGCACCACCAGTTCCTCGATCTTCTGGACGCCGAACGCCAGCCACTGGCGGACCTCCGGGTCGATCGCCGTCTCCAGCTCCAGGTCGATCGGCGCGTGCAGCAGCGAGCAGGACGGGGCCAGGATCACCCGGTCGCCGCCGCGCCGCGAGACGATCGGGTCCAGGCGGTCGAGCAGGGCGGGCAGGTCGGCCCGCCAGACGTTGCGGCCGTCGATCACCCCCAGCGACAGCACCAGGCTCTCGGGCGCCAGGGCCAGGACCGCGTCCAGTTCCTCCGGCGCGCGCGCCAGGTCGACGTGGACGCCGTCGACCGGCAGGTTCACCGCCGTGGCCAGGTTGTCGCCATAGGCCCCGAAATAGCTGGTCAGCATCAGGCGCAGGCCGGGCGCGGCGTGGGTCAGGGCGCCATAGGCGCGGCGCAGCTCGCCGCGTTCGAAGTCGGTCAGGTCCAGCGCCAGGCAGGGCTCGTCGATCTGCACCCAGTCGGCGCCGGCCTGCTGGAGCCGGGCCAGGATCTCGGCATAGACCGGCGCCAGGGCGGGCAGCAGCGACAGCGGCGAAAAGCTCTCGTCCTTGGTCTTGGCCAGCTTGAGGAAGGTGACCGGGCCCAGCAGCACCGGACGGGTGTGGACGCCCAGCGCCCGGGCCTCCAGGAACTCGTCGACAGGCTTGGTGGAGGTCAGGGCGAAGGTCTGGTCGCGCGACACCTCCGGGGCCAGGTAATGATAGTTGGTGTCGAACCACTTGGTCATCTCCAGGGCCGGCAGGCCGGACCCCTGGTGATGCCCGTGGCCGTGGGCGCAGGCCGCCTCGGTCGCGCCGCCTTGCGCGCCGCGCGCCATGGCGAAATAGCCGGCGGTGTCGATCGGACCGCCGCTCCAGCCGTAGATCGCCGGGATGGCCCCGACCATGACGCTGGTGTCGAGCACGTGGTCGTAGAGCGAGAAGTCGTTGCTGGGCACATGGACCACGCCCAGGGCGGCCTGGCGGGTCCAGGCCGCGGCGCGCAAGGTGGCGGCCGTGGCGAGCAGCGCCTGGGAGTCGGTCTTGCCGGCCCAGTGGTCCTCGAGCGCGAACTTCAGTTCGCGGCGCGGGCCGATGCGGGGAAAGCCCAAGGTGGCGACGGTGACGGTCATTTGAAAAAGCCTCTGCCGGTGTGATGGCGGAGGCGGGTCGGGACGCGCGCGAGGGCGCGCACGGGCCATGGAGGTCCGGTCACGCCTTGCATGCGACCAGACCGGACACCCCGCCGGAGGACGTTATCTGTCGGGGCAGGTCTCCTGGCTCACGGGTCAGCGCCCCTGTCCTGGCCTTCCCGACACGCCACCGATCCAGCTCGGCGCGTCAGTGACACGTATCGGACAGCGGCTCGCCGCTCACAGTTGCGGGGGCAGCGCCGGATTCGGGTTTTTGAGACCCTCACCGACTTCCCTCTTAGCTCCGGACGCGCGAACGCCCGCAGACCACGACCCGCCTAGAAGGCGCGCGTTCCGGCCCAGCGTCAAGAGGGACATAAAGATATCTTTATGTGATTTCGAAGGGCCGGCGCCGTCCTAACAAAAGTGTCGCACCCGCCCATCCTTAAACCTGGGGGAAACGATACTTCGCCTAAGGCTGCCCTTTGGTTTGGGGGCTTCCTTGCGAGGGCGGGGAAGGGGAGGGCGTCTTGCGGAAACCAGCGGATCTCGGCGTCGCCGTCCAAGGTGCCCGCAAGCCCTGGCTGGGCTACGGCGATCTGCGCCTGGAAGCGGCGATCTTCCTGCTGGTGGCCGTGTCGTTCGCCGCGGTGCTGGGCAAGAGCGCCATCACCCGCCAGACCCTGGTCCTGTCCTCGCAGTCGGGCCGGTTCGCGACCTACAGCTATTCCGACGCCGAGCACGGCGGGGGCAGCGTCGTCTCCCCCGACCCGCGCAAGCCCCTGTCCTGGTCGTGCGACATCCGCCAGGGCGCGTCCTATCCCTATTGCGGCTACGGCCTGCAGCTGGACGTGGGGGGGCAGACCGACGGCCTGGACTTCTCGCGCTTCCAGACGATCGTCCTGCGGTTTTCCTACCAGGGGCCGGGCGACCGCTTGAGGCTGGTCCTGAAGACCTCGCCCGAGCCGGCCGTGCGGGCGAAACTGAAGGGCGAGCCGATGCCCCTGGCGATGGACATCCCCGTCGTCCAGGGCCGCAACGAAGTGCGCCTGCCGCTGCGCCAGCTGGCGCCGGAGGAATGGTGGGTGGCCAGCCACGGTCTTTCGGCGGCCGAGGCCGCGCCGAACCTCGAGGCGGTCCGTTCCGTGGCCGTCACCACCAGCGACGCCAAGGCCGGCCATCTGGCGATCTCGGTCGACGACCTGACCTTCGAGGGATCGTACCTTTCGACCGAGCAGTTCTATCTGGTCATCCTCGGCGTCTGGCTGGTGCTGTCGGCGGGTTTCCTGGTCTGGCGCTTCCTGCACCTGCGCGGGGACTACGAGGCGCGGCGGCGTCGCCAAGCGGAGGAAGCGCGGCAACTGGCCGACGCCCACGCCGCCGCCCAGGCCGCCAGCAGCGCCAAGTCGCGCTTCCTCGGCAATATGAGCCACGAGCTGCGCACGCCGCTCAACGCCATCATCGGCTATGCCTACTGGCTGGAGCGCACCGCGCTGGACGCCAAGCAGCGCGCCGCGGTCAAGACGGTGCAGGCCAGCGGCGAGCACCTGCTGGCCGTGATCAGCGACATCCTGGACGTGGCCAAGATCGAGGCCGGTAAGTTCGAGCTGCTGGCCGCGCCGTTCGACCTGCATGACTGCGTGGCGGGGGTGGGCGAGATGTTCCGCCTGCCCGCCCAGGACAAGGGCCTGGCCTTCGCCGCCAGCCTCGACCCCGACGTGCCGCCCCGCGTCGAGGCGGACGAGAAGCGGGTCCGGCAGGTGCTGATCAACCTGGTGGGCAATGCGATCAAGTTCACGGCCGACGGCCGGGTCGGGCTGCGGGTCAGCCTGGTCGATCGCGTGGGCGAGACGGCGCGACTGCGCTTCGTCGTCGACGACACCGGCATCGGCATCCCGCTCGACCAGGTCGACAGCATCTTCCGGCCGTTCGAGCAGGCCGGCGACGCGACCGGCCGCAACGAGGGCACGGGCCTGGGCCTGAGCATCAGCCAGCAGATCGTCGCCCTGATGCAGGGCGAGATCTCGGTCGACAGCACGCCGGGCCAGGGCAGTCGCTTCACCGTCGAGATCGCGGTTCGCGTGGTCGAAGCGGAGGCGGCGGCGGACGCGCCAAGAACGCCGCGGCTGCGGCGCCTGGCGGCGTCGTAGAAGGGCGCGGCTTCTCCGGCAAACGGTTCGAGGGCGTCCGTCATGACGAACGCCGGTCCGTGACCTTGACTCGTCACGTACCTGTGTGTCACACAGTGTATGTCACACACCAAGTGGCGCACACCATGCGACGTACACCATGCCCACCGACGCCGACCTTTTCGAAACCCTCCGCCAGGAGCTTCGGCGCGGAACGCTGATCCTGGCCGTGCTGGCCCAGCTGAAGGTCGAGCGCTACGGCTACAGCCTGCGCCAGGCCCTGGCCGAGGTGGGGCTGGAGATCGACGAAGGCGCCCTCTATCCGATGCTGCGCCGGCTGGAGAGCCAGGGCCTGCTGACCAGCGAGTGGCGCGAGGAAGACAAGCGCAAGAAGCGCTTCTACCGCCTGTCGCCGCAGGGCGAGGCCGTGCTGGCCCGCCTGTCCGCCGAGTGGCGGGCGATGAACGACACCCTGCAAAACCTGATCTGACCAAGGAGGCCAGGACCATGGACCTGCTCGACCGCTACCTGGCCGCCGTCGCGGCCCTGCTGCCCAAGGCCCAGCGCGAGGACATCGTCGCCGAACTGCGCGACATCCTGCTCACCCGGATGGAGGAGAAGGAGGCCGAGCTGGGCCGGCCTCTGGACGCCAAGGAGCGCGAGGCGGTGCTCAAGGCCTTCGGCCATCCCATCGCCGTGGCTGGCCGGTTCGGGACGCCCCGGTCGCTGATCGGGCCCGAGCTCTATCCGTTCTATGTCTTCGGGGTGAAGGCCCTGCTGGTGGTGGCGGCTGTCGTTTCGGCGATCCCGGTCGTCATCGCGACGATCACTGATCCCGGCGGCTCCGCCGGCGCCCTGTCGCGGTTCCTGTCCAGCTTCCTGACCACCGGCTTCACGATGATCGGGATCGCCACAGTGCTTGGGGTCGGGATCGAGCGCGGCTGGATCCCGCTGGGCGGCGCCGCCGACTGGAAGGTCGCCGACTTGCCGCGGCTCGACACCCTGGCCCCGCGCAAGAAGGGCTTTCTACACAAGAGCCCGCTGCAAAGACGCTTCGAGGCCCTGCTGGAGATGATCCTGACGGCGCTGTTCGTCCTGTGGTGGACGGGGCTGGTCCCGGCGCCGTGGCTCCATCGCGTGGCGGACAGCGACATGGTCCTGCGGCCGGCCTCGATCTGGACGGCGCTGTACTGGCCGCTCCTGGCCTGGGCGGGGGTGCAGATGGTGTCGAGCCTGATCGGGCTGCTTCGCCCCGGCTGGGTGCGGGCGCGGGCGGCGCTGGAGATCGTCTGTGGCCTGGCCGGCCTGGCGCTGGCCGTGGTCCTGTGGCGGGCCGGGCGGCTGGTCGTGGTGGAGCTCGAGGCGGCGAGCGGCTCGAACGCTGACGGCGTCGCCGGCCTGCAGACCGCGCTGGACCTCAGCTTCCACCTCACCGCGGCCGTGATGGTCGTCGTGCTGACGATCAAGATCGCGGTCGAACTCTGGCGCCTGTTCAGGGGCGCCGGGCCGGCGCTCGCCTAGGGCCATCAAGGGGCGTACTTCGGCCCGCGACGTTCAGCGAAGTGCTCGCGTCGGGGACGGAAGGCTCCCCGGATCCGGGGTTCCGATCTACTTCGAGACGGTGTTGACCACGGCCCCGGCGCCGGCCCCCACCACGGCCCCGACGGGGCCCGCCACCACCGCGCCGGCCAGCGCGCCGCTGGCCGCCCGCTGCTCCATGTTGTGTCCGCAGGCCGAGAGGCTTAACGCCGTCGCAACCCACAGCGGAACCCAGCGCAGAGCAGTCATTATGTCCTCCAGGACAATTACACCTATGCGCTAGAGTAACGGCGCCGCGGGCCCGGGGTTCCGTTGAGAGCGGCCCGACGCAAGTCTATCCCGGACGGTGAATATTCGTCGCGAACCGGATTTTCGGGACTGTCGCGTTTTTTGCTTAGAATCAAACAATTAACCACTCCATCTGTCGCGCGGGCGGCCAAAATTCAGGCTGCGGCGCCGCGTGCGCTTGCGACTCGTGGCGGGATGCGTCATAAGGCGGTCATAAGCAGGACTTCGGCCACGATCGTGAACCGGCCGAACCTCCGCTTTCAGAGCTGCCCGACAGTGTTTTTTCCGGGTCTTTGAAGGCGTTTTTGTCGGGGGGCGGACCGCCCTCGCCGCGCAGGACACGAGTTTTGAATATCAAGTCGCAGACGTGCGCAGACGCGCGCGCGCTGATCGGCGCCGTATTGGTTGGGTCGGCCACGGGTCTGGCCCTCGGCGGCGTTTACCTTGCGGGGGGCATGGCCCAGGCCGCTAGTCAGCACGCTCGCGTCTCTCGCCTGGCCGACGGCGCCGAGGGGAACTTCTCCGACGCGGCGCTGTATCAGGCCGCGTCGCGGATGGACGCCGGCGCCCTCGCCATCGCTCGTCGTCACGATCCCTACACCGTCGCCGGCGGCGCCCAGCGCGACCGGCAGTCCGCCCTGCTGGTCGAGCGCCTCGAGCAGCGCCAGCAGCCCGAGTCCGAGCGCCAGCCCCTGTTGCTGCGCGCCAGCTTCGGCGGCCCGTTCAACCCGGCCGTCGCGCCGTTCCGCCTGACCAACGCCCTGGAAAGCTCGCGTGAACTCGAGTGCCTTTCCGAGGCGGTCTATTACGAGGCCCGCGGCGAGACCCCGAGCGGCCAGGCGGCCGTGGCTCAAGTGGTTCTAAACCGCGTACGCCACCCTTCGTTCCCCAAATCGATCTGCGGCGTGGTGTTCCAGGGCGCCTACACCCACACCGGCTGCCAGTTCAGCTTCGCCTGCGACGGCTCGATGCGCCGCTCGCGCGAGCCCGGCGCCTGGAAGCGCGCCCAGAAGGTCGCCACCCGCGCGCTGTCGGGCGCGGTGATGACCGAGGTCGGGGCCGCCACCCACTTCCACACCACCGGCGTCGCGCCGGGCTGGGGACCGCGCCTGCTGCGCGTCGCCCAGGTGGGCATGCACGTGTTCTACCGCTTCGGCGGTCGCTCGGGCGCGCCGGACGCCTTCAGCCGCACGCCGCGCCCGTCGACGGACGACGAACTGCCCGTCATCACCCTGGCCAGCCTGCCGCCGCCCGCCGACGGCAAGTCCGCCCCGATCCAGCTGGCCAGCGCCGTGGTGATCTCGCCCGACAAGCCCGCCAGCGTCGCCGGCGGCATGGGCGGCCCGCTGGGTCCGGTGTCCGAGCCAGCGTCCGCCCCCGCCATGCACCCGACCAAGACCTCGTCCCCGTCGGGCGACGCGGTCAAGGCTGCTGGAGGATCGGTCGCGAGCGGAGCTGCTTCCTGACCGCGCCGGGCAGGTGGCTGCTGGCGAAGCGCAGCTGCCGGGCCCGCTTGCCGACGAAGTAGTGCAGCGCTTTCCCGTGGACGGCGCGCCAGATCACCTCGGCGGCGTCTTCCACCGGATAGACCGGCAGGCCGTCGCCACGCAGGGTGTCGGCCATGGTCTGGTTGCTGCCCGGCGCGCCGGTGTCGAGGATCGGCGTCTCGACGAACCACGGCATCACGCAGGCGACGCTGACGCCATGCGGCTTCCACTCGACGTCCAACGCCTCCGACAAGCCCCGCACCGCGAACTTGGTGGCCGAATAGACCGCCAGGCCGGGCGAGCCGTAGAGGCCCGCACACGACGAAATGTTGATCAGCCGTGAGCCCGGCGTCGCCTTCAGCCAGGGCAGGGCGGCGCGGGCCCCGCTGATCACGCCCTTGATGTTGATGTCCAACTGCAGGTCGACCTCGGCGTCCTGATGGCTGTCGAACGGCCCGAACCGGGCCACCCCGGCATTGTTGAGCAGCACGTCCAGGCGGCCGTCGGTCAGACTGGCGAACTCGGTCAGGGCGGCGGTCCAGGCGGGGCGGTCGCGCACGTCCAGCGTGAAGGTCGCGCCGTTGCCGGGACCGACCGCGGCCAGGGCGGCCTTCAACCCGGTGGTGTCGATGTCCGACAGGCCGACGAACCAGCCCTCGGCGGCGAAGCGCCTGGCGCTGGCCAGGCCGATGCCGCTGGCGGCCCCGGTGATGAAGACGGCCCTGCGGCCGTTGGCTGCGGTCATGGCGTTCCTCCCCTTGTTTGTTATCAGCGATCAGACGCCGGGGAGGGCGGCGGGGTCAAGCAGGCGGTGCGCGAAGCCTCCTCAGCCGGAGGGGGCTCCGCGCACTCGACCCTTAGTCCGTCTGGTCGTCGATCTCGGCGCCGGGGCCGTTCTTGATGATCGACTCGATCGCGTTCTTGGCCGAGGCCTTCGAGGCGTAGCCCTCGGTCCAGAAGATGGTCTCGCTGTTGTAGACGAAATAGGCGACGAACTCGCCCGCCTTGTTCTTCTTGATCTGGAACTTGTGGGCCATGGGGGGCTCCCTTGAGACTCTTTGTTGTGTCGACGAGCCGACGCCGCAGCCTCGCCTCGGTGAAGCTGAGCGTCAATCGTGCAAGACTTCACAATGCATCTGGAAGACACATCTTTTTACAAACCTTCACGGACCAGCGCCCCATGACCCCCGACCAACGCCTCGACCAGCTGTCGCGCGATTTGCTGGCCACGCCCTACGCGGAGCTGACGGCGGTGCAGAGGAGCGTCATCGACCTGATCGCCGCCGAGGCTCCGACTGGGCTCAACAAGGCGCTGCTGGTGGACGACCGAAGCTTCTGGGACCGGCTGGCCGACCGGGTCGCGGCGATCGGCGGCTCCTGGGCCTTCATCGGCGGCTTCTGCGCCTGCCTGGCGTTGTGGATCGCGCTGAACGTGGGCTTGAAGCCCTTCCACCTGTCGTTCGACCCCTACCCGTTCATCTTCCTGAACCTGATCCTGTCGACCGTGGCCGCCATCCAGGCGCCGGTGATCATGATGAGCCAGAACCGCCAGGCCACGAAGGACCGGCTGAACGCCGAGCACGACTATGTCGTCAACCTGCGGGCCGAGCTGGAGATCATGCGCCTGCACGACAAGCTGGACGCCCTGCGCGAGACCGAGATGGTCGAGATCCTGCGCTGCAACACCGAGACGCTGGAGATCCTCAAGGCCCAGGTGGCCAAGATGACGGAAGGGCGGGGCTGAGCAGGCGGGGCGCGGTCGGGGACAGGCGCATGCGCCTGTCCCCGTCTTCCGGGAGCGAAGCGCCCTAGAACGCGAAGCGCGCGCCGACCACGGCGCCGGGCGCCGTCATGTTCAGCTTCTCGTTCCGCTCGCCCGACGGGCTGGTGGTCTTGACCTTGATCGAGCCGGTGTACTGGTAGCGGCCTTCGGCGAACAGCGAGATGCGCGGCGAGACCGCGACGCTGGCGCCGGCCATGGCCTGCAGGGTCAGGGCGTCGCCCTTGTCGTCGAGCAGGCCGTCGTCGATCTTCACTTGGGCCACGCCGATGCCGGCGCCCAGATAGGGCTTCACCGGACCCGAGACCGGGAAGTCGTAATAGCCGTTCAGGTCGATGCTCAGCGCCTTGACCTTGCCGTCGGTGGCCACGAACACGCCGACATTGGAGGTCAGGGCGGAGTCGACCTTTTGGCTGCGGTAGCCCAGGGCGATCTCGCCGCGCCAGTTGGCGCCGATCGACGTACCCCAGGCGATGGCGCCCTGGGCGCCGGCCTTGACGTCGGCGTCCACCGACCAGCCGTTGGCGAAGCCGTAGTCGTAGTCGGTCTTGCCGATCAGGCCGCCGGACACGGCGATGTACTGGCCGCTGGCGGGCGCGGCCGAGGCGGCGGGCGCGGTCTGGGCCGCGGCGGCGCCGGCCATGGCCAGGGCGGCCACGGCGGTGGTGATGAACAGACGCATGAAATCCCCCGAAAATAGGTACCGGTCCGGGATCGGACCGCGTCGCGATAGGGGGCTTTGCCGGCCGCGTAAATCTCAGGTTGTCGAAGCTTGGCCGTTTGTTGCGCGCTATGGCGCCGCTGCAACATTCGGTTGCGAGGCGCGGGCCGCACGCCTCAGGGCCTGGGGCGGTTGCCCGAACGCCCGCAGGAAGGCGCGGCGCATGCGCTCCGGGTCGCCGAAGCCGGTCTCCAGGGCCACGTCCTCGACCTGCAGCGGCTGGCTGTCGAGCAGGGCGCGGGCGGCCTCGACGCGCAGCCGCTCGATCGCCTTGGCCGGGGTGGCGCCCGTCTGGGCGGCGAACAGCCGGGCGAAGTTGCGTGGGCTCATCGCCGCCCGCTCGGCCAGCTGGTCCACGGTCAGGGGCAGGGCCAGGTTCTCGCGCGCCCAGGCCAGCAGGTCGTCGAACCGCCCGCCCTGCATCTCCAGCAGGGCCGAGAACTGCGACTGGCCGCCAGGGCGGCGGTGGTAGACGACCAGTTGCTGGGCGGTGCGGCGGGCGACCTCCTCGCCCAGGTCGGCGCCGATCATCGCCAGGGCCATGTCGATGCCGGCGGTGATGCCGGCCGAGCTCCACAGCGGGCCGTCCTGGACGAAGATCCTGTCCGGCTCCAGCCGCACGGCCGGATAGCGGCGCTGGAAGTCCTGCGAGCGCCGCCAGTGGGTGGTCGCCCGGCGGCCGTCCAGCAGGCCGGCGGCGGCCAGGACATAGGCCCCCGAACAGACGCTGGCGGTGCGCCGGGCGGTGCGGAAGGTCGCGCGGGCGAAGTCCAGGGTCGCCGCGCAGATCGCCGGCGACCGCGTGCCCTCACCGCCCGAGACGATCAGGGTGTCCAGCGGCGCGACGGTGTCGAAGGCCTGGGCGGTCATGGCCACGCCCGAGGAACTGGCCACGGCGCCGGGGTCGCGGGCCAGGACGTGCAGGCGGTAGGCGCCGGGGACCAGCCGCCCGGCGATCTCGAAGGCCGCGATCGGCCCCGCCGCGTCCAGCAGCTGGAACTGCGGGAAGATCAGGAAGCCGATATCGCGGGTCATGCGGACGGTCCTTTTTGGCGGCGGAGATGTTGGCGGATTTCGAGGGAACTATGTCATTTCGGTCGGACGCTAGGCGGGCGATGCTGCGGCGTCAACAGGAGGTCTCCCGATGCCTAAACCGCCGCCGTTCCACATCGTGTTCGCCCTGTTCCCCGATGTCACCCACCTGGACTTCACCGGACCGCACCAGATCCTCAGCCGCCTGCCCGGCGCCCAGGTGGTGATCGCCAGCGAAGCGGGCGGCGAGATCGAGGCCGAGGGTCTGGTGTTCGCCCGGGTGGCGCGCCTGGCCGACATCGCGCGCTGCGACCTGCTGTGCGTGCCCGGCGGCTTCGGCGTGACCCAGGCCATGGTGGACGCGCCCTATCTGGCCCAGGTCCGCCGGCTGGCGGCGGGGGCGCGCTACGTGACCTCGGTCTGCACCGGCTCGCTGCTGCTGGGCGCGGCCGGACTGCTGAAGGGCAAGCGGGCGGCGTGCCACTGGGCCTGGCGCGACCAACTGGCCCTGTTCGGCGCCACGCCCGATCCGGCCCGGGTGGCGCGGGACGGAAACGTCTTCACCGGCGGCGGGGTGACGGCGGGCATCGACTTCGCCCTGACCGTCGTGGCCGAGATCGCCGGCGACGCGACCGCCCAGGCCATCCAGCTGGCCGTGGAGTACGCCCCCGACCCGCCCTTCCACGCCGGTCGTCCCGAAACCGCCCCGCCGGAGGTGCTGGCGCGCGTCCAGGCGATCTACGGCCGCGGCATGGACGGGCGCTGGGCGGCGGCCCGCAAGGCGGGCGAGGCGCTGCTGGCCCAAGCGTAGGGCGGATCGACCTTCAAGGCGGTGCGGGGTCCTCGGAGCTGAATGTGGGACCGTTGCGGAGGAACCCCTATGCGGTCATGCTTCGCCCATGGGGCAAGCGAGCGAAGAACGATCGGACAAGGCCGACATCCTGCGGTTCGCCGGAGTACTGGCCGGCGTGTCCGTGCTGGCGCTGCTGGTCGCCAACTGGCAGACGATCGCGATCATCATCGCGGTCCTGGGGTCCGAGCATCGTCCGGGACTTCTGCGGGACGCCCGCTGGGACGCGCCGGCGTCGGCCGTGCGCTTCCATGACCGGTTCCAAGCCGGCACGCCCGAGCGCGACCTGACGGCTTGGCTCCGGAAGAACCGGTTCGTCGTGGACAAGGGCGGCAAGAGCGCCGGCAGGCAGGTGAACGGCCTGCCATGCAACGAGGCCATCAAGGTGAATTGGTCCGTGGACGCGGAGGAGCGGCTTACCCGGGCCGACGCCGTCGTGTCGCAGATCGTCTGCCTTTAGCAGGGGCTTCGCGCCACCTGTTTAGGTTCGCCCGACTTGATCCGAACACCAACCTGCCTCAAAACGCTTGTGTGTCGGAGACCTCACGCATGCGTTGGATGAAGTCGTTTCTCGTCGTGTTGACCGCGATCGCCGGCCTGGTGACCGTCTCGCCGGCGTCGGCGCAGGACGTGCCGTTCACCTACGGCGTCTGGCGCAATCCCAAGAACAGCGTCCATGTCGAGATCAAGCCCTGCGGCGGCGGGCGGGCCTGCGGCTTCGTGGTCTGGGCCAATGACGACGCCAAGGCCGACGCCAAGAAGGGCGGCACGCCCGAACTGGTCGGCCTGCAGCTGCTGCGCGATTTCCAGCTGCAGAAGAACGGCAGCTGGAAGGGCAAGGTGTTCGTGCCCGACCTCAACATGAACTTCAACGGCACGGCCGACTTCCCCGACGCCACCACCATGAAGGCCAAGGGCTGCCTGATCGGCGGCTTCCTGTGCAAGTCGCAGACCTGGCGACGCGTGGACGTGGCGGCGCGCGGGATGCCGTCGAGCTAGCGGTTGTCCTGACTTTGGGTGTCATCCCGGAAAGCGCGTAGCGCTTGTCCGGGACCCAGGTGAACCGCACCGCATTCGCCCAGTCCCCTGGGTCCCGGACAGCCTCTGCGAGGCTTCCGGGATGACAACGGATTGGGGCTATGGATCCAGCTCCGGATAGCGCCGGAAGATCCCTTCGGTGCTGAACGGGAGCCGCCGCTCCGACCTCAGATAGGCCGCGATGTTCGGGCGTTCCGCCACCGCGTCGCGGACGGCGATCACCCGCGGAAGCTTCGGCTCCAGCCGCTTCATGGCGTTCGGAAAGGCGTAGCGCAGGCCCTCCACCGCCTGGAACAGCGACAGGTCGGCATAGGTCAGGGCCTGGCCGGTCAGCCAGCCGCCTCCTCCGTTGGCTTTTTGCGGCGCCCGCTCGAGCACGGTCTCGAACCAGCCGAGGAACTTCTTCATCCGCTGGGCGCGGAACTCCTGGGCCCGCCGGGCGGCCTCGGCCTTCTGGTCCTCGTAATAGAGGCCCAGGCCCACCGGATGGTGGACGTCATGGGCCTCGGCCACCAGGTCGGCGATGGTCAGCTGCAGCTGGTTGACCCACAGCCGCCCGCCCTCGTCGCGCGGCGCCAGGCCGTGGCGCAGGCCCAGGTGCAGCAGGATGTTGGCCGTCTGGCCGATCACCAGGTCGCCGTCGACCAGGTAGGGCGGGGCGAAGGGCGGGCGGTCCTGGCCGGCCATGTCGGCCATCAGGGCCTGCTCGCCGCCGCCGTCTTCCTCCTCGCCGCGGGCCACGTCGACATAGGCCGCCCCGGCCTCCTCCAGCGCCAGGCGCACGAACTCGCCGCGTCCCTGGATCGTGGGCCAGTAATGCAGTTGGTAGGTCATGCGGGGAGAAACAGGTGAGGTGATGAAAGGATGCGCGCTCGGCGTGACCGCTTTGCCCCTTTCAGCCGTCATTCCGGGCCTTGTGCCCGGAACCCCTCTGTCCGCCGTAGGTGAGGGGGTGTGGCGCGCCAGCGCGCCAAAGCGCTTCACCGTCAGCTGAACCAGGGGTTCCGGGCACAAGGCCCGGAATGACGGCGGGATTTGAGAGGTCGTGGATAAACGCCTCACCCCACCCGCACGCTGGTCATCGAGATCGCCGCGAACACGTCGTCGGTGAAGAACGAGACCGGCTCGCCCGGTTCCTGCGCGCCCAGCACGTAGAGCAGGGGCAGGTAGTGCTCGGCGCTGTTGATCGCGGCGTCGGCGTCGGGGCCCAGGTTGCGCCAGTCGATCAGCGGATCGTGGTCGCCGGCGGCGATCAGGGCCTTGGCCGTCTCGTTGAAGCGCGGCGCCCAGTCGGGGGTCTCGCCGGTGCGGAAGTTCACGGCGCGCAGGTTGTGGACGATGTCGCCGCTGCCGATGATCAGCACGCCCTCGTCGCGCAGGGCGGCCAAGCGGCGGCCGGCCTCGTAGTGCCAGCGGTCGGGGCGGCCGCGGTCCAGGCTCAGCTGCACCACCGGCACGTCGGCCTCCGGATACATCGGCCGCAGCACGCCCCAGGCCCCGTGGTCCAGGCCCCGGGTCGGATGCTGCACGACAAGGTCGGGCGACAGCAGCTCGGCCACGCGCGCCGCCAGGGCCGGATCGCCGGGCGCGTCGTAGCGCACGTCGAACAGCGCCTGCGGGAAGCCGCCGAAGTCGTGGATGGTCTCCGGACGGTCCGACGCGCCGACCGCGCTGGCCCCCCGCGTCTCCCAGTGGGCGCTGATCATCAGCACGGCCTTCGGACGCGGCAGCTCGGCCCCCAGCGCCGCCCAGGCGCGGCTCCAGGCGTTGTCCTCGATGGCGTTCATCGGCGAGCCGTGGCCGAGGAACAGGACGGGCAGGCGGGCGGTCATGGGTCTTGATCCAATTAGACACTGTTGAAGTTACAGATAGGCCTCCGCCGGCCGGATGCAATATCCGGCGCCGGCTGTCGCCATTCGGCGACAGTTCGGCGCTCGCGTCGTGCGGCCGCGCCGATGCGCGCCCCGCGTGCTTTCCCGTCGGGCCGGGCTTTGTTAAGGCGGAAGGATCGTGAACGCTTCCGCCCTTCCTCCCCCGTCGCCGCACGCCGCCGAGGCCGCGCCAGTCGCGCCGCGTCCGGGCCGGGCGGCCACGCGCGGCGGCGCGCTGGACCTGCTGCGGCTGCTGGCCTCGCTGCTGATCGTCGTCTACCATTTCGGGGCCGAGGGCCCGATGCGCATCGAGCGCTTCGGCCAGGTGTTCTCGCGCGGCTTTCTGGCGACCGACTTCTTCCTGATGCTGTCCGGCTACGTGCTGGGCCGGGCCTATGGCGCCTCGACCCTGACCGGGCGGATCAGCCATGGCCGCTTCTGGATGCGCCGGGTCGGAAGGGTCTGGCCGGGGCACCTGATCGTGCTGGCCATGATGGCCGTGCTGGTGCTGGTGCTGAACACCCTGGGCACCGACGCCCACAAGCCCTCGCGCTTCGCCTGGGATCAGCTTCCGGTCCAGGCCCTGCTGGTCCACGCCTGGGGCTTCAACAGCGACGGCTGGAACCTGCCCAGCTGGTCGCTGTCGGCCCTGATCGTCTGCTACGCGGTGTTCCCCTGGCTGTGGCGGGCGGTCGACAAGGTGCGACATCCGTGGGTGCTGCCGCTGATCGGCGTCCTGGCCTTCGCCGTCTGCGAGGTGATCGCCCGGACCGTGTTCGACCACGCCCTGTCGGACCTGCAGTTCCGCTTCGGCGTCGTGCGGGCCCTGCCGCTGTTCATCCTGGGCGTCTGCCTGGCGCGGGCCGTCGAGATGGATTGGCCGTCGGAGCGGTCCGCCAAGGTCCTGCTGGTCGGCGGCTGCCTGGTGCTGGCGGCCATGCAGCCGCTGGACCGCTACGCCTTGCCCGACGAGCTGATCTTCGACCTGCCATGCCTGGCCGCCATCGCCGCCATCGTGCTGGGCGCGGGCCGGCTGCCGGTGCGCCATCCCCAGGCCTGGATCGAGGAGGGGGCCAAGCTGTCGTTCGCCCTGTTCATCACCCACATCTTCGTGGGCGTGATCTATTGGAGCGCGGTGCACAAGCTGATCGAGACCGTGCCGATCGGCATCGGCTGGCAGTGGCTGATGTGGCTGGCCTCGTTCCCGATCGCCATGGGCGCGGCCTTCCTGTTCCACACCTATGTCGACCAGCCGCTGCAGGACCGCCTGGCGCCGTGGCTGCGCGGGAAGCGTTAGCGGCCGGGGACATGCGCTTGCGCGTATCCCCAGAGTCTCCCTCAGAATCCCCAAGGTTCGCTCGCAAAGTTGGGGACACGCACAAGTGCATGTCCCCGGCTGGGCGCTAGCCTTGCGCCGTGCGCTCGGCGCGCTGCTTTTCCAGCACGCTGGCCAGGCCCTGCAGGATGGGGCCCTGGAGCGTGGGGTTGTCGGGCGCGCGGTGCAGCAGCTTGATCGAGGCCACGTGCACCTTGATCCCGGCCAGGGCCGAGGGCGTCAGGCCGTCGGCCTCGTCGAGCAGGTCGCACAACGAGCGGGCGGCGACCTGGACGGCCTTGCTGCGCTCGGCGCCGCTGAGGCTGACGATGTCGCCGGACCGGGCGTAGAGCGCCTCGGTCCGGGCGGCGTCGTCCAGGTCGGCGGCCAGCAGGGCGTCCAGCGCGGCGATGTAGTCGTCGATCCCGCTCAACGACGGCTCGCGCAGGGTCTCCAGGGTGGCGTCGGCCCGCTTGAGCGCCTCGGCCACGTACATGCCGCCCTTCTGGGTCATCAGCTGACCCAGGCGGGGCTTCATGCGGCTCTTCTTGACCTCGCTCATGCGATCGACCTCATCGGCTTGATGAGGGCGTCCAGCTCATCCTGGGACATGTTGTGGCCCCCGGCCTCGCCCAGCTCAATGGACTTATCGTCGCGGCGCCGGCCGTCCGGGAACTCCACCGGCGGACCCTGGTTGCGCCAGCGGCGGTCGGGGCCGGCATAGGTTTCGCATTCGATGAACAGCCGATCGCCTTTGGCCACCCAGAGAATGCGCTCAAGCATGATGGCCGGCGACACCGGCTTGGTGACGATGAAGTTGGCGCCGCAGTCGCGGGCCTTCTCGACCAGGCTGCGGCGGGTGTGGGACGTGACGATGATCACCGGCGTCATGCGGTTGGCCTCGTCGGCCTCGCGGCGCAGCCAGCGGGTCAGGTCGTAGCCGTCCAGTTCCGGCAGGCTGCCATTGGTCAGGACCAGGTCATAGGTGTGGTATTTCAACTCGTCCTGGGCCTCGGGGCCGCTGGCCTTGCGCACGATGTTGCGCAGCCCGAAGCTGGTCAGCACGCCCACCAGAATGTCGAGCGACTGGGGATTGTCGTCGACGATCAACGCCCGCGCCTTGTCGAGATTGATGTACTGACTTGGCTGCAAGACCCGACACGCTCCGGCCGCCGGCGTCGCGCCGGGACCCGCACCCTATGACTGATCAGCGTTAAGAAAGCGCTGCCGTTACAGGGACGGGACGTCTTGCCGCATCGCCCAAGCCAGGCGTGGAAGAGCTGTCACACCGCGTCCAGGCCGATGTCCAGGACCAGGGCCGAGTGGGTCAGGGCGCCGACGCTGATCACGTCGACCCCGGTCTCGGCGATGGCCCGCACCGTGGTCAGGTTGACGCCGCCGGAAGCCTCCAGCACCGCCCGGCCCTTGGCCAGGGCGACGGCGGTCTTCAGGTCGTCGAGGCTGAAATTGTCGAGCATGACCACGTCGGGACCGTGCCTCAGGGCGTCCTCCAGCTGGTCCAGGCCGTCGACCTCGACCTCGACCTTGACCAGGTGGCCGGCGAAGGCGCGGGCCCGGCGGACGGCCTCGCCGACCCCGCCGCAGGCGGCGACGTGGTTGTCCTTGATCAGGATGGCGTCGTCCAGGCCGAAGCGGTGGTTGATCCCGCCGCCGCAGCGCACGGCGTACTTCTCCAGGGCCCGCAGGCCAGGCGTCGTCTTGCGGGTGTCGACGATGGTGGCGCCCGTGCCCTCGACCAGCCGGACATAGGCGCGGGTCAGGGTGGCGATCCCCGACAGCTTGCCCAGCAGGTTCAAGCCGGTGCGCTCGGCGGCCAGCACGGCGCGGGCGTTACCCTCGGCCCGGGCCAGGATCGCGCCGGGCGCGGCGTCGGCGCCGTCCGGCGTCGCCACCTCGAACTGGGCCGTCGGGTCCAGGGCGGCCAGGGCCAGGCGGGCGCAGGACAGGCCCGCCACCCGGCCGTCCTGCCGCGCGGCCCAGACCACCGAAAGGCGGGCGTCCGGATCGATACAGGCCTGGGCGGTGACGTCGCCGGCCCGGCCCAAGTCCTCGGCCAGGGCCAAGTCGATGATCGGGCGGATCAGGAGGTCTGGGAGGGGCGTAATCAAAACAACTCCGTCAGCGGAATGCTGATCTGCGGGGCGAACAGGGGCGAGACGGCGGCGCCTTCGCCTTCGAGGACGGTGGTCGAGGCCCAACTCCCGTCGGGCCGCGGTTCGCGGAAGATGTTCAGCTTGCGGGTTTCCGGTTCGACCACCCAATACTCTGGAACACCGCCCTTGGCGTAGAGACGGCTCTTCACGGTCAGATCGTTCTCGCGTGTCGAGATCGAGACCTCCACCACCAGCATGGCTTGTTCGGCCTGGGCGTACTTTTCGCCTTCGCCGGCCCTTAGGACGAGCACGTCCGGTTCGGGTGCGCTGCGCTTGCCGATCTTCAGCGTGGCATGGACGATGAAGCGATGAAGTTTGTCGACGCCAGCCGCGATGGAGGCGGATTTGAGGGCATAGAAGATGTCTCCCGAAATCTCACCATGACCGGTCGAAGCCGGCGCCATCTGAATGATTTTCCCCTCGATCAGCTCGACGTGACCCTGAACGCCGTCGAAGACGCCGGCCTGATCCATCCGCTCGAACTGGTCGAAGTCGAACAGGAACTCGGTGTCGCCACGTTCCTCGAAACCCGCGTTCGTCGCCGTCATGGCCGAGCCTCCGTTCCCGTTATGTGCCTCTATTCCGCCGCGTAGCGCAAGCCGGTGTTGGAGGCGTCCAGGGTGACGAAAGTCCGCTCCGGCAGGGCCGTGGCGGGGAAGTCGGCGCGGAAATGGCCGCCTCGGCTTTCCTGGCGGGCCAGGGCGGCGCGGGCGATCAGCTGGGCGGCGACCAGGGTGGGCGCGGCGCCGTGGACCGCCTCCAGGGCGTCGAGGCCGGCGATCAGGCGCGAGAGGCCGTCGGCGTCGCGGATCACTCCGGCGTCGCGGCTCATCGCCTGGCGCAGGGTCTGGAGGGCGCTGTCGGGCAGGTCGGGCGTCGGCGCGGCGGGCAGGGGCGCGCCGCCGTGGGCCATCTCGCGGGCGATCCGGCCCGCCCTCGCGCCGAACACCGCCGCCTCCAGCAGGCTGTTGGAGGCCAGGCGGTTGGCGCCGTGCACCCCCGTGCTGGCGCACTCGCCGGCCGCCAGCAGGCCCGGCAGGCTGGTGCGGCCGTCCAGGTCCGTGGCCACCCCGCCCATGTGGTAGTGCACGGCCGGCGTCACCGGGATCGGCTGGACGCGCGGGTCGATCCCGGCGCTCATGCAGGCGGCGAACACGGCCGGGAACTCGTGCGGGAAGTGCTCGCCCACCGCCGCCATGGCGTCCAGGACGGCGCCGCGACCCGCCGCCCGCTCGGCGTGGATGGCCCGGGCCACCACGTCGCGCGGGGCCAGTTCCTTGGCCGGATGGTAGTCGGCCATGAACGCCCGGCTAGCCAATCCTCCTTGGGGCGTATTGCGCAGGATCGCCCCTTCGCCGCGCAGGGCCTCGGTGGCCAGCGGGGCGGGATCGCGGCCGATGTCGATGGCCGTCGGGTGGAACTGCACGAACTCCGGATCGGCGATCTCGGCCCCGGCCAGGGCGGCCAGGCCCAGGCCCTCGCCGCGCACCTGGGCCGGGGTGGTGGTGACGGCGTAGAGGCCGCCGACCCCGCCGGTGGCCAGGATCACGGCGGGCGCGACGATCTCGACCAGAACGCCGTCGATCTCGGCGATCAGGCCGACGACGCGACCGGTCGCGTCCTGAAGGAGCCGCCGGGCCCGGGCGTTCTCGCGGACCTCGATCGAGGGCGCGGCGCGGACGGCGGCGATGACCGCCGCCATGATCGCCGCTCCGGCCCCGTCGCCGCCGACCCGGGCGACCCGGGCCTTGGCGTGGGCGGCCTCGAGGCTGAGCACGAACTGGCCATCAGGCTTACGGTCGAACGGCGCGCCCAAGGCGGCCAGGGCGCGGACGGCGGCGGGGCCCTCGGTGGCCAGCAGTTCGACGGCGGCCGGATCGCAGAGTCCGGCGCCGGCCGCGATGGTGTCGGCGGCGTGCAGGGCCGGGGCGTCCTCGTCCGACAGGGCCGCGGCCATGCCGCCCTGGGCCCAGGCGCTGGAGCAGCCGGTGGCCAGCGGCGTCGGCGACAGCACCAGGGCCTTGCGCGGCGCGCAAGCCAGGGCGGCGGTCAGGCCCGCCAGGCCCGCCCCGAGGATCACGGGGCCGTCGAAGGTGATGCGGTCGTGGGTCAACGAAGCGGCTCCTCTCAGGGGCCGATATCCTCGTGCTTCGACAGGCTCGGCATGAGGATATCTATTGCGGCTCAGTCGCCCTCATCCTGAGCTCGTCGAAGGACGAGGGCGTCGACGCGGTGGTCTTAAATCAACTCCACGTCCACATGGTGCTTGGCCTTGACCAGGTCGTATCGCGCCGGAACCAGCGGCGGCGGCAGGTCGATCATCCGCTGGACGGCCAGCTTGGCGCGGATCTGGACGCCGGGGTCGACCGTCACCTCGTACTGGTCGTGGACCAGGGCGTCGTAGATGTTCCGCAGGGTGATCCGCTTCATGTGCGGGCACAGGTTGCAGGGGCCGACGAACTGGGTGCCCGGGCTTTCGGCCTGGACGTTGGAGGCCATCGAGCACTCGGTGATCAGCACCACCTGCTTGGGCTTGCGCAGCGCCACGTAGTCGTTCATCGCCGCGGTCGAGCCGGCGAAGTCGGCGGCCTCCAGGATCTCGGCCGGGCACTCGGGATGGGCCAGGATGTCGGCGCCCGGATAGGCGGCGCGCATGTCGGCGATGTCCTGGGCGGTAAAGCGCTCGTGCACCTCGCAGCGGCCAGCCCAGGCGATGATCTTGACCTCGGTCTGGCGGGCGACGTTGCGGGCCAGGAACTCGTCGGGGATCAGGATGACCTTGTCGACGCCCCATTCGCGGGCCGCCCACTCCACCACCTGCACGGCGTTGGCGCTGGTGCAGCAGATGTCGGTCTCGGCCTTCACGTCGGCGGTGGTGTTGACGTAGGTGACGACCGGCAGCCCCGGGTGGCGCTGCTTGATCAGCCGCACGTCGGCGCCGGTGATCGAGGAGGCCAGGCTGCAGCCGGCCCGCAGGTCGGGGATCAGCACGCGCTTCTCCGGGGCCAGCACCTTGCTGGTCTCGGCCATGAAGTGCACGCCGGCCTGGACGATCACCGCCGCGTCGCACTTGGCCGCCTCGCGAGCCAGGGCCAGGCTGTCGCCGACGAAGTCGCCCACCCCGTGGAAGATCTCGGGCGTCATGTAGTTGTGGGCCAGGATGACGGCGTTCTTCTCGCGCTTCAGCCGGTTGATCTCGGCGATCAGCGGCGCGTGCGCCCGCCATTCCAGCGGGGTCACATGGTGCTTGACCTTGTCCCACATCGACGCGGTCGCCGCTTCGACGTCGGGGGTGAAGGCGAGGGGCGCGAAACCGTCCGCCACGAAACCATCAGCCATGTGAACCTCACTTATGCTCAATCTGAGCATTTCAAGGGCCTCAAAAAACGCCGGAAACGGAGGGTTTCCCCGCCTCGGCGTCGCCCCTTATGCTTAAATTGAGCAAAAGGGATGGATCACATATAGACCTTCCGATGCGGCTTGCAAAGAGCCGGTGGAAAAATCCGTGTGCGGCGGGCCCCCCAGGACATGCGCGCTTCTCAGAAGTCCTCGGGTCGAGCGATCAGGTTCAAAGCCGATCGTCCCAAGGGACTGTAGGGATTGGCGAGAGTCTCGATGGCCTCGAAGTGGTTGTACCCCTCGCAGCGGATGACGCGGACCGTACGCCCCGCCGTTTTGCAAGCGGCGGCGAAGGCCAGCGTCTGGCGCTGGAACTCCGGCGAATCCAGCGAGGCGTACGCCAGCACGACAGGATGATGGAATCTGGCGGGGCGCCGGATGGGGCTGAGACGCTCGACCACATCCTGTGTGAACCGCACGTACCGGCTCCGATCAGAACGGCTGACCGGGTCCAGGTCGTATAGTCCGCTGCAGCAGACCCCGCCTTTGAGGACGTCGGCGGGAAGACCCTCTTCCGCGGCCCAATCGACTTGCATGAGCAAGGCGGCCAGGTGGGCGCCGGAAGAGTGGCCCGCGATATGGATCCGCCGCCCATCGCCGCCGAAATCGGCCGCATGCCTGAAAATCCACGCCACGGCCTCCTGGAGCTGTTTCAGGAGCGCGTCGAGCGATCCGCCCGCGGCCTCGACATCCATGAAATCAACGGCGATGAAGTGGGTGCCCGCCCTCACGAACGCTTCGGCGGCGTAGGCGCTCGCCTGGGCGCTTCCCCGACGCCACTCTCCACCGTGAACAAAGAGCATGATCGGAGCCAGGCCTGGGCCCGCGGCTCGATAGACGTCGAGCTGTTGAGTCGCGCTGGGCCCATAGGCCAGCCGCAGCGGATTTCCGAGACGAGCCCGCGCATCATCGCTGTTCGTGCGCCAGCGCCCGAGGATCTGTTGGTGATTGGGCGCGTGGAGGGTCTGGTCGAATTGTGCGTCAAGCGCGGCCTGATCATATCCAGCAAAGACCTCTCGCCCTTCGGGGCTTGAGGTCGCCGCCGACGCAAATCCAGGCGCCGCGCCAGCGAGCGCGAGCGCTGGAAGAACCGCCCTTCGGGAGGGCGATGCACTCCGGGAAGCCTTGCCGTTCTCCAAAGGCGCGCTCCTATCGCTGCTCTAGTGGTGGGTCCCGTTGCTCCCATGCCGGTCCCACGCATCCGCCATGGCCTGGGCCAGGGCGTCCAGGGCGTAGGGCTTGCGCAGCAGGGGCCACGGCGTCTCGTGGGCGCGGACCAGTTCCTGGCCGGTGTAGCCGGAGCTGAGCAGGATGGGCAGCTCGGGCCGCTCGTGCGACAGGGTCACCGCCAGGTCGACCCCGCTCTTGCCGCCCGGCATGATCACGTCGGTGATCACCAGGGCCAGGGTCGGGTCGGTGCGGGCGATGGCCAGGGCCTCGTCGGCGCTGGCGGCGCGGCTGACCATGTGGCCCAGCTCGTCGATCATCGCGGCGATCAGGTCGCCCACCTCGGCGTCGTCCTCGACCAGCAGCACGTGCGAGGTGGCGCGGGTGGCGGGCGGCTGGACGGCCCGCACCTCGACCGGCGAGAAGGCCTCGCGCACCGGCAGCATCATGGCCACAGTCGTGCCGACGCCCAGCTCGGACTCGATGCTGACCTCGCCGTCGCTCTGGCGCACGAAGCCGTAGACCTGCGACAGGCCCAGGCCCGTGCCCTTGCCGACCGGCTTGGTGGTGTAGAAGGGCTCGAAGGCCCGCTCCAGGGTCTGGGCGTCCATGCCCGCGCCGGTGTCGCGCACGGCCACGCGCAGATAGCGGCCGGCCGGCAGCTCGCCCCGGGGCTCGGCCAGGTCGACGCCTTGCGAGGCGATGGTGATCCGCCCGCCGGGCGGGGTGGCGTCGCGGGCGTTGACCACCAGGTTCAGCAGGGCGGCCTCGAACTGGCCGGAGTCGGTCAGGGTGGTGCGGCCGCCGGCCTGCAGGTCCAGGGCCAGGTCGACGCCTTCCCCGACCGCCCGGCGCAGCAGGCTCTCGCTGTCGGTGATCATCGCGTCGATCCGGCAGATCTCGGGGTTCAGCGGCTGGCGACGGGCGAAGGCCAGCAGGTGCTGGGTCAGCTTCTCGCCGCGCCGGGCCGCCGACTGCGCCGCTTCCAGCATGCGCTCGCGCCGCTTGTCGTCCACGGGGTTGCGCTGCAGCACGTCCAGGGCGCCGATGATCACGGTCAGCAGGTTGTTGAAGTCGTGGGCCACCCCGCCGGTCAGCTGGCCGATCGCCTCCAGCTTCTGGGACTGGGTCAGGGCGGCCTGGGCGGCGTCGCGCTCGGCCAGGGCCTCTTGCACGCGGTCGGCCAGCAGTTCGTTCAGGCCCGTCAGCTTGGCCTCGGCCTCCTTGGCTTCGGTGACGTCGAAGGCGATGCCGATGAAGCCGATGAACTCGCCGCCCGGCCCCAGGCGCGGCTGCGAGAACGACTTGAGCCAGCGGATCTGGCCGTCGGCCCGGCGATAGCGGCCCTGCAGGCTGAACGGCTTGCGCGAGGCCTCGCCGGCGATCTGGGCCTTGAGGATGGCCGGCAGGTCGTCGGCGTGCAGGCGCGAGCGCCAGTCCAGCACCAGGGCCTCCTCATAGGTCACGCCGGCGAACTCGACATAGGCGGCGTTGACGAACACCCGCAGGCCGTCGTCGCCGCTGATCCACATCAGGGCCGGGGCGCTGTCGGCCAGGGCGCGGAAACGGGCCTCGCTCTCGCGCAGGCTCTCCTCGGCGCGGCGGCGCTCGGTGACCTCGAAATTGACGCCGAGGACGCGCAGGGCGCGGCCGGCCTCGTCGCGGAGCACCTCGCCGCGGCCGTGGATCCAGCGCTCGCCGTCGGGATGGTCGGCCAGCCGGTATTCGACCTCGTAATGGCCGCCCTTCAAGGCCTCGCGCAGCTTGCCCCGGACCAGGGCGCGGTCGTCGGGGTGGACGACCTCGATCAGGCCGTCCAGCTCGACCGGGCCTTCGAGCGGCAGGCCCAGGTTGCGGCGGGCGGTGGGCGACAGGTCCAGAACGTTGTTCTGGACGTCCCACTCCCACGGGCCGACCCCGGCCGAGGTCTGGGTGACCTGCAGCCGGGCCTCGGCCTCGGACTGCCGGCGGCGGGCCTCGGCCAGCTTGACCATGCTGGAGCGCAGGCCCGCGGCCACCGCGGTGGTGATCAGCGACGAGACCAAGAACAGCACCAGGGTGGCGATCTGGCTGCGGGTCACGGTCTCGCCCCGGAAGGCGCCGAGCAGCCAGCCGGCGAACGCCAGGCCCGCCGCGATCGGGGCCAGACCCCACCGCCAGCCGGCATAGAGGGTGACCAGGATCATGGCGGGAAAGAAGGTCTGGGTCGCGCCGACGCCGGCGGTCAGGCCCAGCAGGGCGATCCTCAGCCCCACCGCCGCCAGGATCGCCGCCGCCGTCACCAGGGCCGCGCGCCAGGCCGGCGGCGGGATCCCCGGGATGAGCCACGCGCTTATCGTGTCAGGCCAAACGCGCCCACCAACTTTTGCGTGGGGATCTTCAATCTTCATGGGAGTCCAGGCGGATAACGGCTTGCCTGGAGCATGGACACGCTTACCTAGGACGCGCAACACGGGAGATCATGATGGCTGCGAACCTGAACACCGGCTTCACCGCGAAGCAACGCGCCGACATCGTGGCCGGCCTGAACAAGGTTCTGGCGGACAGCTATGCGCTGTATCTGAAGACCCACGGCTATCACTGGAACGTGCGCGGCCCCAACTTCCAGGCCCTGCACGTGCTGCTGGAAGGCCAGTACACCGAGCAGTGGACGGCGCTGGACGCCATCGCCGAGCGCATCCGCGCGCTAGGCGAACTGGCGCCGATGGGCTATGGCGCGTTCGGCAACCTTTCCAGCATCAAGGACGGCGACGCCGAGAAGGAATGGGAAGGCATGTTCCAGGAACTGCTGGCCGACAACGAGACGGTGATCGCCACCTTGCGCGGCGCCTTCACCGCCGCCGACCAAGCCGGCGACGAGGCCACCGCCGACCTCTACACCCAGCGCCTGGCCGCCCACGAGAAGCACGCCTGGATGATCCGTTCCACGCTCGGCGGAAAGTGATCGCCCTGGAGCCTTCGTGCCCGAACTAGATCGACAGTCGGTGATCAAGGCCGTCGGGGCGCTGGTCGTCCTCGGCGGCCTTTCCGCGTGCGCGGTCGGGCGCGGTCCCGCCGGCTCCGGCCGCGCGGCCGGCCTGACCACCGTCGCCGGATCGCTGTCGGACGCCGGCCTGGCGCGCTACGCGGCCGACATGGATCCGGCGATGCTGGCCCTGGCCCGCCGCCACGATCCCCGGCCGCACAAGGACTACTGGGGCCGGGTGCGGGGCTGGGAGAAGCTGGACCTGCACGTGATCCCGCGCCTGGGCGACCGCGATGCGGACTTCGACGAGGCGCGGATCATCAACGGCTTCAAGCCCGCCTCGCCCCTGGCCGTGGAGCCGTCGCGGCCGTTCATGCTGACCGGCGCCGCCACCGAGCGCGACAAGGCCCTGCGCTGCCTGACCCAGGCGGTCTATTTCGAGGCCGGCTTCGAGCCGATCGAGGGCCAGCGGGCGGTGGCCCAGACCGTGATCAACCGGGTGCGCCACCCCGGCTATCCCAAGTCGATCTGCGGCGTCGTCTACGAGGGCGCGGCGCGGGGGACGGGCTGCCAGTTCAGCTTCACCTGCGACGGCTCGCTGCTGCGGACGATCAGCCCGGTGGTCTGGACCAACGCCGAGATCATCGCCAAGCAGGCCCTGGCCGGCTACGTGATGAAGGACGTGGGAACCGCGACCCACTACCACGCCAGCTACGTCTATCCGTACTGGGCGCCGACCCTGGTCAAGCTGCGCACCGTGGGCACGCACGTCTTCTATCGCTGGACCGGGCCCTCGGGCACGCAGGCGGCCTTCCGCGGCCGCTATTCGGGCGACGAGACGGTCTCGGCCGACATCCTGATGGGCGCCGACCCGCGCACCCTGGAGGCCGCCCCGCCAGGTTCGCTGGCCGCGGTGGCGGCGGGAACCGAGAGCCTGGTCCCCGTGGCCACCGGCGAGGCGGCCAAGATCGTCAGCCCCGAGGGCGTGGTCGAGATCCTGCCGCCGATGACCGGCGATCCGGCCGCGGCCATGCGCGGCGGCCGCCGCCTGCCGACGCCGGAAGAGATCGACAAGATCAACAAGGCCCTGGGCGTGCTGGAAGCGCCGCCGGTCGACACCACGGTCAAGCCCGTCGAGGCCGCCCCGCCGCCTCCGCCGGAACCGCCCAAGCCCAAGCCGCGGCCGCCGAGTTTGGTCAATCGGCTGAACTGAGCGAGTTAGAGTCCGAAGGCCTTGGCGTAGGTCACCGTCACCGGCGTATCCAGGGCTCCGCGAACCAACGCCAACCCCATGAACGACGGTCCCGAGAACGGCGCCGTCACGGTTCGCGCGGCCTCCGCCGAATAGCCGACGCGCGGATAGTAGTCGGGATGGCCCAGCACGATCACGGCCTCGATCCCGGCCTTGCGGCACAGCTCATGGCCGACCTGCATCAGCGCCGCGCCCACTCCGTCTCCCTGATGAGGGGGCGGCACCGACAGCGGGGCCAGGGCGGCGAAGCGTCGGCCGGTGTCGGTGATCAGCGGGCTGAACAGCAGGTGGCCGATAATGAAGCCGTTCTCCTCGGCGACCAGTTCCACCAGGGCGTCGCCGTCGGCGCGCAGGGCGTCGACGAGGTCGGCTTCGTCAGGCTGGCCGAAGGCCGCGGCCACCACGGCGTGTATCTCGGCGCGATCCTCGCTCGTGGCTTCCCTGATCAACATGGGCGGATCAGCATCACCAGACCCCGATCTTCTCGGCCTCGTGGTGGCTGATCGGGTGGTGGGCCTTCTTGTGGTCTTCCTCGGCCAGGAAACGCACGGCCTCCAGGGCGGCCATGCAGCCCATGCCGGCCGCGGTCACGGCCTGGCGGTAGACGTCGTCGGTGACGTCGCCGGCCGCGTAGACGCCGGCCACGGCGGTCGAGGTCGTGCCCGGCTTGACGCTCAGATAGCCGCCGGCGTGGGTTTCCAGCTGGTCCTTGAACAGCTCGGACGACGGGGCGTGGCCGATGGCGATGAACACGCCGTCGCAGTTGACGACCTGCGTCTGGCCGGTCTTGACGTTCTTCAGCCGCACGCCGGTCACGCCCATCGGGTTGCTGTCGCCCAGCACCTCGTCGATGGCGCTGTCCCAGATCACCTCGATCTTGGGATGGGCCAGCAGGCGCTCCTGCAGGATCATCTCGGCCCGCAGCTCGTCCTTGCGGTGCACCAGGGTCACCTTGCTGGCGAAGCTGGTCAGGAACAGGGCCTCCTCGACGGCGGTGTTGCCGCCGCCGACCACGACCACTTCCTTGTTGCGATAGAAGAAGCCGTCGCAGGTGGCGCAGGCGCTGACGCCGAAGCCCTGGAACTTGGCTTCGCTCTCCAGGCCCAGCCACTTGGCCTGGGCGCCGGTGGCGATGATCAGGGTCTCGGCGAACCAGTCCTGGCCGCTGTCGGTGGTGATGTGGAACGGACGCTTGGAAAGGTCGGCGCTCAGCACGATGTCGCTGACGAACTCGGTGCCCACATGCTCGGCCTGGGCCTTCATCTGGTCCATCAGCCACGGGCCCTGGATCACGTCGGCGAAGCCGGGATAGTTCTCGACGTCGGTGGTGATCGTCAGCTGGCCGCCCGGCTGGATGCCGGCGATCAGCACGGGCTTCAGCAGCGCGCGGGCGGCGTAGATGGCGGCGGTGTAGCCGGCGGGACCCGATCCGATGATCAGGCAGCGGGTGTGGCGGGGTTCGGGAGTCGACATGGCGCAGATATAGGGCCGATTCCGCGTTGGCGCGACTCCGGGCGGGTATGATGATCCTCCCCCTGTGGGGCAGGGCTATCGCATATGAAGAACGAAAGGTGGACGGCCTGAGCCGTGCGTCCAATCGAGACCAAAAAGGCAGGCTCGTGAGTCTGTTTGGATTCGTTTTGTTCGCCTTTTGGTAGAGCTTGCCTCGATCCAACGCGGGCTCTCGATAGGACGAATCCATATGCGATACCCCTGCCCTGTGGGGGAGGTGGCCCGAAGGGCCGGAGGGGGGATTGGCGGGGTGTCGGCCGCCCTGAAACTCCCCCCACCGATCGCTGCGCGATCGCCTCCCCCACAGGGGGAGGACCAAGGTCCACGCGATCAACGCCTCGTCCACGATTTCAAGGTTAATGTGGCGGCAACACCCATAGAGCCCTCGCCCATGACCGCCCCCTTCATCGAGATCGCCGGCCGCCGGATCGGCGCCGACCATCCGCCCTATCTGATCTGCGAACTGTCGGGCAACCACAACGGCAGCTTGGACCGCGCCCTGGAGATGGTCGACGCCGCCGCAGACACCGGCTGCGACGCCATCAAGCTGCAGACCTACACCGCCGACACCATCACGCTGGACGTCGACCGGCCCGAGTTCAGGATCCACGGCGGCCTGTGGGACGGGCGCAGCCTGCACGAGCTCTACCAGGAGGCCCAGACCCCCTACGAATGGCACGCGCCGATCTTCGAGCGCGCCGCCAAGCGCGGCGTGACGATCTTCTCCAGCCCGTTCGACGAGACCGCCGTCGACCTGCTGGCGGGCCTGGACGCCCCCGCCTACAAGATCGCCTCGTTCGAGGCCGTCGACCTGCCGCTGATCCGCTACGCCGCTCGCCAGGGCAGGCCGCTGATCATCTCGACCGGCATGGCCAACCTGGCCGAGATGCAGACCGCCCTCGACACCGCTCTGGAAGCCGGGGCGGCGGGGGTGCTGCTGCTGCACTGCGTGTCCAGCTATCCGGCCAGCTTCGAGGACGCCAATGTCCGCACCGTGGTCGACATGGCCGCTCGGTTCGGCTGCCCGATCGGCCTGTCGGACCACACGCCGGGCACGGCGGCCTCGGTGGCGGCGGTGTCGCTGGGCGCCTGCGCGGTGGAAAAGCACTTCACCCTGGCGCGCGCCGACGGCGGCCCGGACGCGGCCTTCAGCCTGGAGCCGGCCGAGTTCCGCGCCCTGTGCGACGACACCCGCAACGCCTGGAAGGCCCTGGGCCGGGTGAACTACGACCTGCTGGGCAGCGAAGGCGGCAATCGCCAGTTCCGCCGCTCGCTCTACGTCACCGCCGACGTCGCGGTCGGCGAGATCCTGACCAAGGCCAATGTCCGCTCGGTCCGCCCCGGCAATGGTCTGCCGCCGGCCGACTACGAGGCCGTGCTGGGCCGCCCGGCCGCCCGCGCCCTGAAGCGCGGCGAACCCCTGGCCTGGGACATGGTGGGTTAGGGGCTGTGGACTGTTGACGGTCTTGGGCCGAATTCCCCGTCCTTCGACAAGCTCAGGATGAGGAATTCTACGGAGCCGCCTTGCCGGTAGCCCTCATCCTGAGCCTGTCGAAGGACGAGGGCGGCGCCTCGGCGCCAAACGGTCCGGAACCTGGAGGGGCAAGTCGAAGACGCCGTTCGCCCCGACTGCATCCGAAAGCCCAAGGCCGACGTTGCTTCCTTGGGCTGGCGCCCAGTTTGCGTGGAGACGCGCATCTGTGGCGTAGAGGAGGCATGGACATGCCCCGCTTTCATTTCGAGGTCCGGGGCGCCGAGCGCTTTCCGGATCCCGAGGGCGTGATGCTGAGAGACCGGGCGTCGGCCCGCAAGGAGGCCGCGCGGCTGTCGGCCGCCCTGGTGCGCGACTATCCGGAGGTGTTCGCCGAAGGACGCTCATGGAGCCTGTGCATCCTCGACGAGGAAGGACGGACGCTGGAGACGCTGGCGATCGATCCGCCGCCTTAGGCCGGCGGGCAAAGGGCGCGGCTATTTCCCCAGAGCCGTTCGCCTGGCCGGCGGCGAGAGCCGGGCCAGCAGCCTTTCGAGGTCGTCGACCAGCCGGTCCAGCGTGGCCGGGTCGAAGATCTCAAGCCATTGATCTTCCAGGGCGCCGAGCTGCGCCATGACATCGTCCGCCAAGCGGCGACCGGCGGGCGAGGCCTCGACCAGCACGGTGCGGCGGTCCCTGGGCGGGGTGGAGCGGTCCACTAGGCCGCGCGCCACCAGGCTGTCGATCGTCCGGGTCAGCGAGGTGCGGTCCATCGCGCAGGCCAGGGCCAGTTCGGTCATGGTGGACGCGCCCGCCTTGGCCAGGGCGTTCAGGGCGATCCATTGGGTCAGGTTCAGGTCGCGCGGCAGTAGCGCGTCCGACACGAGGGCCCGTCGCTGCTGCTCCACCCGATAGAGCACCTCGGTGAAACTGGCGCGCGAGAGGCTCACGATGGGATCGATGTCCTTCGGGGCGATGGCTCGGCCAAGGTTGCGGCGTTCGTGACCGGTAACGCGGAGGAGATGGCCCCGTTCCGTAAACGTCGAGGTTGCGGCCCGGATTCAGCTTGAGCGTGTCGATTTCGCTCACCGAGCGACCTGGGGCGGAGGCTTGAGCGTGCGGGATCGGCACGCTGGCGCTTGGCCCGCCGTATCCAGATGGACTTGGCGATCTCCATGTTCAAGGTCAGGACGCCTTCGGCAAGTCTATCCGGCCTCGCCCGTCCATCCGCGCCACCACCTCGGCCGCCGCCCGGCCGGTCTCGTCGACCGGTTCGTAGGTCCAGCCATGGAAGGCGCCGCCATAGGGCCGGGCCGCGCCCATGCCCTCCAGCTCCTGGTGGAACAGGCGAAACTTCAGGCTCGTCCCGTCCATCTTCAGGATGAACACCGGCTTGCCCGTCGAGGCCGCCTCGGTGGCCATGTTGGTGGAGTCCTCGGTGACCAGGATGTAGTCGGCCGCCGCCAGGAAGGCGAAATAGGGGTTGGGCCCGGTCCCGTCCCAGATGATCCCCGGCAGGTGGCGCAGGCGGGCGGCCAGCAGGGCCTTGGCCGGCTCGGGCGTGCGCCGCGAGAAGGTCATCAGCAGGCTGCCGCCCTCCTGCTCCAGCGGCAGCTGGATCTGGTGGGCCATCTCGGCGGCCCGCACGGCCGACAGGTCGAAGGCCCGCGACTTGCCGCCCAGCAGCACCGCCACGCGCGGCCGGGGCAGGGCGTCGATCCGGTCCTTGAACGCCTCGTACTCGCTCTCGAGCCGCGCGGCCGTCACCCGGTGCGGCGAGCCGGTGATCGGCAGGACGTTGTCGCCCGACAGCCGGTCGTGCTTGGGCGGGATCACCAGGTCGAACATGTGGGCCGGGACGCGCGGGTCCTGGATCTGCACGACATAGGTCTTGCCGCCCGACCAGCGCCTGGCGCGGATCGACAGGGGCAGGGTGGCGCGGCCGGCGGCGATCCACAGGTCGGGCCAGGGGGGCTGGATCTGGCTCTCGGGCGTCAGCCAGCGGCGCGGCAGCCAGTTGGCCCACCAGGGCAGGCGGCCGGTCCGGCCGCTCCAGCCCACGCGCTTGACGACGATCGTCGCCGGGACCTGGCGGGCCACGGCCTCGGCCAGGCCCACGGCCTGGGCCTCGATGCCGGCCCGGCCGTCCGAGATCGCCCAGATGACGATGGGTTCGCGGGGGGGCGGGTCTCGGGCGGGAAGCTCGGGGACGGGGGGAGGCGTCGGCTCGGGCGCGGGCGTCTCGACGGCCCCGGGGCGCGACTTGGGACGGGCCGCGACGCGCGGCTCGGGCTTGGCGGCCTTCGGCGCGGCGGCGGCGGCCTTGGCCGAGGCCTTGCGGGCCTTGGCGACCTTGGGCTCCGTCGCCGCCGATGTCTTCTTTTCAACCACGTCGGTGATCCCGGCCATAGCAAGACGACGCGCCGGCAAGCTGGAGCGGCCGGCGCGTCGTCTGCAATGTCCCTGGAATGGGGCTTAAGCTAGACCCATTCGACCTTGAGGATCTCGTAGGCCTTCACGCCGCCGGGCGTATAGACCTCGACCACCTCGCCGACTTCCTTGCCGATCATGGCGCGCGACAGCGGCGAGCTCAGCGAGATGCGGCCCGACTTCACGTCGGCCTCGTGGTCGCCGACGATCTGGTAGCGAGCCTCTTCCTCGGTGTCCTCGTCGACGACGCTGACCGTCGCGCCGAACTTCACCTGGGTGCCCGACAGTTTCGAGACGTCGATGACCTGGGCCCGCGCGATCTTGTCCTCAATCTCGGCGATGCGGCCTTCGATCCAGCCCTGGCGTTCCTTGGCCGCATGGTACTCGGCGTTTTCCGACAGGTCGCCATGCTGGCGCGCCTCGGAAATCGCGGCGATCACCGCCGGCCGTTCGATGGTCTTCAAACGCTTCAGTTCTTCGTCGAGGGTCTGGTAACCCCCGGCGGTCATCGGCACTTTTTCCATTGCGGATTTTAGCTCGGTTCGCCCAAAGGGAGGAAGACTCCCGGACGTTGGCGCGACGACCGGGGGCTGAGAGGATAGGCGCCGCGTTAGCGATAAGCAAGTACCCGCCCGTAAAGTGAAGCTTGACCGGGACGGCGGCCCGGATCAAGCGCGCTCGCGGGGTTCTTGTTCCTTTTGCGTTGTCTGGTGCGGTTGGAGGCATCCAGATGGGCATGTCCCCCATGGCCGGCAAGGCCCGTCAGCCCGCGTAATCGTAGGGTCCCCCGCGCTCCAGGGCCTGGCGGTAGGCCGGGCGGGCGTGGATGCGGTCCAGGAACGCCTTCACGTGCGGCCGGGAGGCCGCCCCGGCCCGGGCGGCGCCGGCCTCGAGCGGGAAGCTCATCATGATGTCGGCGGCGGTGAAGTCCGGCCCGGCGAACCATTCGGCCTTGGCCAGCTCGGCCTCCCAATAGTCGATATGGCTCTTCAGCTGCGGGTCGACGAAGCCGCTCTGGGCCTTGGCGGCGATGGTCCTGACCAGGCCCTTCAGCAGGCCCGGCGCGCGGTCGGGCAGGGCGGTGAACACCAGCTTCAGCAGCAGGGGCGACATGGCCGAGCCCTCGGCATAGTGCAGCCAGTAGGTCCAGCGCAGCCGCTCGGGCGTCCCGGCGGCCGGGACCAGCCGGCCCTGGCCATAGGTCTCGACCAGATATTCGACGATCGCCCCGGTCTCGGCGATGGTCCTGTCGCCGTCGGTGACCCCATCATCTGTAATAATTGGCGACTTGCCCAGCGGATGGACGGCCAGCAGTTCGGGCGGCGCCAGCATGGTCTGGGGATCGCGTTCGTAGCGCCTGACCTCGTAGGGGACGCCCAGCTCCTCCAGCAGCCACAGCACCCGCTGGCTACGCGAGTTGTTCAGATGATGGACGATGATCATGGCGGCTCCCCGAAGCAGGGGCGCAGGGGGCACGGCGAAGGCCGCATCCGTCAAGGGCCATATCCGTCAGGGGAAAGCCGTCACCGCAGCAGGTTGACCTTGGCCAGGTCGATCAGCTCGCCCGCCCGGCCGTCCAGCACCGCCTTCAAGGCGAAGACGCCGAAGTTTCCGGCCTCGCGGGCGGCGATCCGAGGCGGCATGACCAGTTCCTGGCGGGCGCTGACCACATCGACCAGGGCCGGGCCGGGATGGGCGAAGGCCGCGGCGATCGCGGCCTCCAGGGCCTGCGGGCGCTCCACACGGAAGGCCTTCACGCCCATGGCCTGGGCCATGGCGGCGAAGTCGGGATTGACCAGGTCGACGGCGGTGTCCAGGAACCCGCCGGCCTTCATCTCCATCTCCACGAAGCCCAGCGTGCCGTTGTTGAGCACGATCACCTTCACCGGCAGGCCCAGCTGCGACAGGCTGATGAAGTCGCCCATCATCATCGAGAAGCCGCCGTCGCCGGACATCGACACCACCTGCCGGTCCGGAAAGGCCGCCTGGGCCCCGATCGCCTGCAGCATGGCGTTGGCCATCGAGCCGTGGTTGAACGAGCCCAGCAGCCGCCGGCGGCCGTTCAGTTTCAGGTAGCGCGCGGCCCACACGGTGGGCGTGCCGACGTCGCAGGTGAAGATCGCGTCCTGGGCCGCCAGGTCGCTGACCACCCGCGACACCTGCTGCGGATGGATCTGCGTAGCGCCCGGCGTGATCGCGGCCAGGGCGTCCAGCCCCTCGCGGGCCTTGGCGTAGTGCGCGAGGGCCTTGTCCAGGAAGCGGCGGTCGGTCTTGACGGCCAGCCGGGGCAGCAGGGCGTCCAGCGTCTCGCCCACCTCGCCCAGCACGCCCAGCTCGATGCGGCAACGGTTGCCCAGGGCCTCGGGGCTGACGTCGACCTGCACCACCCGGGCCTTGTCCGGATAGAACTGGCGGTAGGGAAAGCCCGAGCCCAGGATCACCAGGGTGTCGCACGCCTTCATGGCCGCGTAGCCCGACGAGAAGCCGATGAAGCCGGTCATGCCCACGTCGTAGGGGTTGTCGTGCTCGATCGACTCCTTGCCGCGCAGGGCGTGGACGATCGGGGCCTTCAGGGCCTCGGCCAGGGCCAGAACCTGGTCTCGTGCGCCGGCGCAGCCGACGCCGCACAGCAGGGTGATGCGCTTGGAGTCGTTGAGAACGGCGGCCAGGGCGGCGACGTCGCGCTCCGGCGGGACCAGCCGGGGCGGGGACGGAGCGATCCAGGTCGGCGGCCCCGCGTCCAGCGGCCGCAGCGCCACGTCGCCCGAGATCACCACCACCGCCACGCCCTTGCGGGCGATGGCCACGCGCAGGGCCCGCTCCAGCACCTGCGGCAGGTTCTCCGGCTGGGAGACCAGCTCGACATAGTGGCTGCAGTCCTTGAACAGGCTCTCGGGGTGGGTGGCCTGGAAGTAATCGATGCCGATCTCGGTGCTGGGGATATGGGCGGCGATGGCCAGCACGGGCGCGCCGCTGCGCTGGGCGTCGAACAGGCCGTTGATCAGGTGCAGGTTGCCGGGACCGCAGCTGCCGGCGCAGACGGCGACCTGACCGGTCAGCTGGGCCTCGGCCCCGGCGGCGAAGGCCGCGGCCTCCTCGTGGCGCACATGGACCCAGTCGATCTTTCCGCGCGCCCTCAGGGCGTCTGTGAAGCCGTTGAGGGAGTCGCCGGCCACGCCGTAGACGCGCTTGACGCCGGCCGCTTCCAGGGTCTCGGCGATGAGGTGGGCGGCCGTTCGCGTCATCGCCGATCCTTGGGTGCTCGGGGTTGGAAACCTTCAACACCCTGGACGGCGATGGGTTCGATGGTCTTGTCCTTATCGGCTGTGGTGACGCGCCCACCAGACCGCCAGGCCGGCGACGATGGCCGCGGCCTGCGTGAAGACGATCAGGGTCAGCCAGGCGCCGAATGGCTGCTTGCGGGTCTTGTGGCGGAACACCGGCCGGGCGACCAGGGCGCCGACGCTGCCGCCCAGGGCGGCCAGGACCAGCAGCAGGCGCTCGGGAATCCGCGACCGGCCCCGGACGGCGGCCAGCTTGTCCCAGCCGAAGACCAGGAAGGTCGCCAGGTTCAGGACGCCCAGGACCAGCGCCGCCAGGGCGGTCACGCCGAGGCGTCCACCCGGTGGAGCGGCGGCGCCTCCAGCGGCTTCAGGTCCGGCTCGACCCAGCCGCGCCGGGCCGCGACGCTGAACAGCCGCTCGCGCGACCAGAAGCTCAGCGGCCAGGCCTTGTCGCCCATCGGCGTGGCCAGCAGCCGCGCGGCGGCCTCGCCGTCGGAGGTCCCGGCCGGCAGGGCGGCGACGAAGGCGCGGATGGCGGCCAGATAGGCCTGGGTGATGGTCTCGTGATAGCCGTGATGGTCGTCGTTCACCCCGCCGACCGCGACGTTGTAGGTCTGGATGATGCCCGGCATGTCGCGCTCCAGGCCCTCGTTGCGCGTGCGGACCAGGCGCAGGGTGGCGACCATGTGCGCGGCGTGCGTCCACCGGGCCTTGGGCAGGCTGTGGTCCAGCAGGCGGCGGGCCAGGTCGGCGATTTCGGTGTCGGTGTAGAGAGGGGCGGTCATGGGGCAAGGCTTAGCCCTCGCCGGGACGGGGCTCAATTGGGACTGAAGCGTCGGTTCCGTTTTCGAACTCTGTGCTGACTTTTGGAAGGGCGGGTCACTGTGCTGTTATGTTGATGGTGTCGTGGTCGCCGTCGTGACGTTAAGAACGACGGTGGGGAGTCGAGGCCTGCTCTAGGGGGCACCATGGGTATCTTGTTCGTATATCTAATCGTCTATGTTTTTGTCTTCGGCCTGATCGGGGCCTTCATCGCGACCAACAAAGGGGTGTCGATA
Source organism: Caulobacter sp. BE254 (assembly GCF_031457295.1). Taxonomy (NCBI): domain Bacteria; kingdom Pseudomonadati; phylum Pseudomonadota; class Alphaproteobacteria; order Caulobacterales; family Caulobacteraceae; genus Caulobacter; species Caulobacter sp. BE254. The sequence continues at coordinate 69,897 of NZ_JAVDWJ010000015.1, forward strand.
ACAACCGGCGTCCTCCTGTCGGCCTTGCTCGGCCCGATCGGCCTAGTCGTCGTTGCCCTGCTCAATCCCGTCCCGGCTCAGGACGCGGCATTGGGCAGCCAGATACGTCCCCAGCGGTTTGACGGCGGCGAAGCCTGTTTGGAAAATGATCGCTATCGCCTCTGGCTGGTCGAGACCTACGGCGTGACCCGCAACGACGTCCTCAACGTCTACGCCGTCAACGGTGAGCCCTTCACCACGCTGGACCTGGCGCTCGCGCACGTCGATGGGTTCGAGCGGCTGAAACTACGCGAGCAGGAGGCCGCCGCTGAGGCCCATGAGGTCCTGCGCCAAGCCAGGGCTGCGGCTCTGGCTCAGGACGAGCGTAACAGCAACACCACAACTCGCATCATCCTGATTGTCCTCGGGGTTCTGGTCGCCGCCGGCGTTCTGGCGCTGCTCTTCCAATCCTTCGCGGCCCTTTGAATTGCGGCGAATGACGCCGAAGCCGGTCATGCCGACAGACCACGGGCCAAGAAGCTGAACCCCCTCCGCCATGTAGTGGGCATGCACGAAAGGGCGGATGTCAGCAATCCACCCGTCCCAGACTCTCGGAACCTCTGCTTTGTGAAAGCTTCGTTCCACCAAGGCTTTAGGGCGCGCCCGCACCGCCGGCGGAGGGCGTCAGGGCTAGGCCGGAAAGGCCTTTCCTCCCACGATGGGAGGATGATCCTCACAGCCGCCCGCGTCGGCCGCCCTTCAGCTTGTCCAGCGCGCGGCGGGCGTGTTCGGCCTGGGCGGCCACTGGGGCGGCCACTGGGGCGGCCGCCGGCCGCGAGGCCATGATCATCGCGCTCACGTTCGCCACGCCTTGGGCGGCGTGCAGGCCCGCGGCGGCCGTTTCGGCCAGCGGCGGCTTGCCGCGTGGCGTCGGCACGATCAGGGCGACCTTGCGGGCCATGGCGGCCAGTTCGCCGACGGCTTTCACCTTGTCGCGGGCCTGGCGGATGACGGCGGGATCGGTGGCGGCCTCGATGGTCTTCCAGGCCGCGTCGAGGGCGGCCATCAGCTTGAGCTGGAAGGCGGCGCACCAGGTGGGGATGTCTTGAGCTTGGGTCATGCCGCTAGTGTGCGGCCGTCCTGGAAGGTGGGGATCGGAAACGTGCGTTTTTGTGTAGGGCGTTGATTAAGCTGGTGTTTGATTCGGCGGGAGCGGGGATAGACGACCTTCGACCCACCTCGCCACCGTCATCCCGGGCCTCGTGCCCGGGACCCCTCTGTCCGCCGCAGGTGCGGATGAGTGGCGCGCTGGCGCGCCAAGGCGCTTCACGTGCGAGCTGAACCAGGGGTCCCGGGCACGAGGCCCGGGATGACGAGCTATAAGAGAGCAACCCTGTGGATAACTTCTACTGGTAGCTCTGCAGCGGCCGCACCTCCAGCGCCTCGGCGGGGGCCGAGGAGATGGCCTGGGCGGCGGCCAGGGCGCCGGCCGAGGTGGTGTAGTAGGGCACCTTCATCATCAGCGCCGTGCGGCGGATCTCGAAGCTGTCCTCCAGCGCCTGCTTGCCCTCGGTGGTGTTGAACACCAGCTGCACGCCGCCGTTCTTCATCACGTCGACGATGTGCGGCCGGCCTTCCAGCACCTTCTTGACCAGCTCGACCTCGACGCCCTGCTCGGCCAGGTAGCCGCGGGTGCCGACGGTCGACAGCACCTTGAAGCCCGCGGCTTGCAAGAGCTTCACCGGCTCGACGATCCACGGACGGTCGCTTTCCTTGACCGAGACAAACGCGGTCCCGGAGGTCGGCAGGTTCACCCCGCCGCCCAGCTGGCTCTTGGCGAAGGCGCGGGCGAAGGCCGGGCCCAGGCCCTGTTCGCCCTCGCGGATCCAGTCCAGGCCCATGACCTCGCCGGTCGAACGCATTTCGGGGCCCAGCACCGTGTCGACGCCGGCGAAGCGGGCGAACGGGAAGACCGCTTCCTTGACCGCGATATGGTCGTACGGCTTGTCGGTCAGGCCGAAGCTCTTCAGCGTCTCGCCGGCCATGATCTTGGCGGCGATGGCGGCCACGGGCTGGCCGATGGTCTTGGCCACGAACGGCACGGTGCGCGAGGCGCGCGGATTGACCTCCAGCACGTAGATGCGCGGGTTTTCCGAGTGCGGCTCCTCGATGGCGAACTGCACGTTCATCAGGCCGCGGACGTTCAAGGCCAGGGCCATCTTCACGGTCTGGCGCTTCAGCTCCGCCACGGTGGCGGCGCTGAGCGAGAAGGGCGGCATCGAGCAGGCGCTGTCGCCCGAGTGGACCCCGGCTTCCTCGATGTGCTCCAGCACCCCGGCCACGAACACGTCCTGGCCGTCGCACAGGGCGTCGACGTCCACCTCGGTGGCGCGGCTCAGATAGTGGTCCAGCAGGATCGGGTGCTCGAACGAGATCTCGCCGGTGTTGGCGATGTAGCGTTCCAGGTGTTCGTGGTCGCGGATGATCTCCATGCCGCGGCCGCCCAGCACGTAGGAGGGGCGCATCACGAACGGGAAGCCGATCTTGTCGCCTTCGGCCCGGGCCTCGTCCCAGGTGCGGGCGATGGCGTTCTCGGGCTGGGCGATGTCCAGGCCGTTCAGCAGCTGCTGGAAGCGTTCGCGGTCCTCGGCCAGGTCGATGGCGTCGGGGCTGGTGCCCAGGATCGGGACGCCGGCGTCCTGCAGCGCCTGGGCCAGCTTCAGCGGCGTCTGGCCGCCGAACTGGACGATCACGCCGGCCAGCTCGCCCCTCGATTGCTCGACGGCCAGCAGCTCCAGCACGTCCTCGGCCGTCAGGGGCTCGAAGTACAGGCGGTCGGAGGTGTCGTAGTCGGTCGAGACGGTCTCGGGGTTGCAGTTGACCATGATCGACTCGACGCCGATCTGGTCCAGGGCGAAGGCGGCGTGGCAGCAGCAGTAGTCGAACTCGATGCCCTGGCCGATGCGGTTGGGACCGCCGCCCAGGATCACCGCCTTCTTGCGGTCGGACGGCAGGCTCTCGCACTCGGGGACCTGGCCCAGGGCGCCGGTCTCGTAGGTGGAGTACATGTAGGGCGTGGTGGCCGCGAATTCGCCGGCGCAGCTGTCGATGCGCTTGAACACCGGGCGCACGCCCAGGGCCTGGCGGGCCTTGCGGACGTCGCCCTCGGCCCCGCCCGTCAGCTTGGCCAGGCGGGCGTCGGAGAAGCCCTGGGCCTTCAGGGCGCGGAACCCTTGGGCGTCGGTCGGCAGGCCGCCGGCCCGGACCCAGCCCTCCTGGCGCACCAGTTCGGCGATCTGGCGCAGGAACCACGGCTCGTAGCTGCAGGCGGCGTTGACCTCCTCGACCGTCAGGCCGTGGCGGAAGGCCTGGGCGATGACGCGCAGGCGGTCCGGGGTCGGCGTGCCCAGGGCGCGGACCACGGCAGCGCGGCCGGTGTCGGGGTCGTCGGCGCCGTGGATCTCGACCTCGTCGAAGCCGTTGAGGCCCGTCTCCAGGCCGCGCAGGGCCTTCTGGACGCTTTCCTTGAACGTGCGGCCGATGGCCATCACCTCGCCGACCGACTTCATGGCCGTGGTCAGCAGGGGCTCGCTGCCCGGATACTTCTCGAAGGCGAAGCGCGGGATCTTGGTGACGACGTAGTCGATGCTGGGCTCGAACGAGGCCGGGGTCGCGCCGCCGGTGATGTCGTTCTTCAGCTCGTCCAGGGTGTAGCCGACCGCCAGGCGGGCGGCGACCTTGGCGATCGGGAAGCCGGTGGCCTTGGACGCCAGGGCCGACGAGCGCGACACCCGCGGGTTCATCTCGATCACCACCATCCGGCCGTCCGCCGGGTTGACCGCGAACTGGACGTTCGACCCGCCGGTCTCGACGCCGATCTCGCGCAGCACGGCGATGCTCGCCGCGCGCATCCACTGGTATTCCTTGTCGGTCAGGGTCAGGGCCGGGGCGACGGTGATCGAGTCGCCGGTGTGGACGCCCATCGGGTCGATGTTCTCGATCGAGCAGACGATGATGCAGTTGTCCGCCGTGTCGCGGACCACCTCCATCTCGTATTCCTTCCAGCCCAGGACGCTTTCCTCGATCAGCACCTCGGTGGTCGGCGACAGGTCCAGGCCCCGGGCGACGATCTCCTCGAATTCCTCGACGTTATAAGCGATGCCGCCGCCGGTGCCGGCCAGGGTGAAGCTGGGGCGGATGATCGCCGGCAGGCCGACGAACTCCAGGCCGTCGCGGGCCTCTTCCAGCGTGTGGGCGGCCTTGGACTTGGGGCTTTCCAGGCCCAGCTTGTCCATGGCGTCGCGGAACTTCTGGCGGTCCTCGGCCTTGTCGATCACCTCGGCCTTGGCGCCGATCATCTCGACGCCGTACTTGGCCAGGGTGCCGTTGGCCTCGAGCGCCAGGGCGGTGTTCAGCGCGGTCTGGCCGCCCATGGTCGGCAGCAGGGCGTCGGGACGCTCCTTGGCGATGATCTTGGCGACCATGTCGGGGGTGATCGGCTCGATATAGGTCGCGTCGGCCACGTCCGGATCGGTCATGATCGTGGCCGGGTTCGAATTGACCAGGATGATCCGGTAGCCCTCGGCGCGCAGCGCCTTGCAGGCCTGGACGCCCGAATAGTCGAACTCGCACGCCTGGCCAATGACGATCGGCCCGGCGCCGATGATCAGGATCGAGGAGATGTCTGTTCTTTTGGGCATCGGAAAACTCGCGCGCAGAGACACGGTCGCGCACATCCGCGCGCCCGCTGCCGACCATCTTGCAGGTTAAGCCGCCCGTTTAGAGAGGGAGTCGGGTTGGCGCAACCCTGGAGTCGGGCCGCGTCCGGGGACAGGCGCATGCGCCTGTCCCCGGCCAGCTTCACCGACCGCTGATCGTCGGCGGGGCGGGGATGACCGGCGGCACGTCGCGCGGGGGTTCGAGCGGTCCGTTCGGGTCGTCCGGCAAGGCCCAGGCCCAGCCGGCCTCGGCCCGCTCGCGGCCCAGCCGGAACAGGGCCTCGCGGTTCTTGGCGTCGAAATCCAGGCCCGAGGTGTCGGCTTCGGCGCTGTCGGGGATGGCGCTGTAGAACAGCTGGCCGCCGTTGCGCCGGGCGAAGCCGTAGCTGGCCGCCAGGTGGGTGCGCATCAGGGCCTTGCTCATGGCGTCCCACGAGCGGCCGACGATCGACAGGGCCCCGCCCTTGGTGAAGCCGAAACTGCCGTCGACCTTGCCGTTGACGATCACGTACATCCGTCCCGGACGGACCGAGTTCTTGGCGGCGGTCCACAGCAGCAGCGACTCGGGGGCGACGAAGAACGGGATGGTGACCCCGCCGTCGACATGCATCTCCGACAGCTCCCGGCCCTTGCCCTCGACCTCGATCAGGGCGGGCGGGAAGACGCCGGGGATGCTGGTCGAGGCGACCAGCACCCGCTTGAATAGCTCCCTGGAGGCTTCGTCGCCGCGGCTGGCGATCGCGCCCATGTCCCAGATCACCGTCTCCTCGGTGTCGAGGTTGGTGGTGGCGATCAGCAGGCGCCGTCCGCGCCGGTGCTCGGCGACGATGGCCTGCAGCATGTCGTCGGTGACATAGCCGTCGACCAGCTGGCGCAGGGCCGCGCTGCTGTAGAAGCTGGGATGGAACAGCACGCCCAGGCCGCGCGGCTTGAGGATCCGGCCGGCCGCCTTGCCGGTATAGGCCTCCGTCAGGCGATCGTCCCAGCTGGGGCCGAGGAAGGCGAACGGGGCCGTCAGGGCGCCGGTCGAGACGCCGGTGACGATGTCGAACTCGGGCCGCTCGCCGCGCTTGGTCCAGCCGACCAGCACCCCGGCCCCATAGGCCCCGTTCGAGCCGCCGCCCGACAGGGCCAGCACGTCGAAGGTGTGCTGGGCCAGGGCGCGCTTGCGGGCCGGGTCGCCGAACCGGACGGCGGCGTCCTTGTCACTGGCGTTGAAGCGGATGTCGGCCAGGCCCTTGGGCGGCGGTCCGGCCAGGTCGCTGGCCTGGAAGGCCGGGCGCGACAGCGACCCGCAGGCGCACAGGCTCAGGGCGGCCAGGACGAGGGCGAAGAGGCGGGCTGGACGCATGGCGCTGACGGGGCTCGCTGCCGAAACCTTCGAACCCTGTTACGCGCCCCAGGGGAGCGCGCAAGAAAAATGGGCCGGCGCCAGGCGCCGACCCATTCCAAATCTCGTGAGCGTGAGGCGATTAAGCCTGCAGTTGGCCCGCCGACATCTTGCCCGAGCGGTTGTCGCGCTCGAGTTCGTAGGTGATCTTCTGACCTTCGTCCAGGCCGCGCAGACCGGCGCGTTCAACGGCCGAGATGTGCACGAAGACGTCAGCGCCGCCGTCGTCAGGTTGGATGAAGCCGAAGCCCTTGGTGCCGTTGAACCATTTCACGGTGCCGGTAGCCATAGTGGTAGTCCTTGCAGTCAATATTCGTCGGCGGAGTCGTTCCGCGCGACGATCAAATTTCGTTGGGGGTCGGTGGGCGCGTCCGGCGCTCTCGTTAAGGAGAGCATGGAAAAGCAGGCCGAACGTCAGCGAATTTCGATAATCCACCATGACCCGCATGGAGGCTCTCGGCAAGTGAATTCGTGAATCGACTTAAAACGCAAATAGTTTTGGACCCTAGGCGGCACCTTGAACGTTAAGCTAATTCTCGCGCTACCGCGGGAGTTTTTGTTTTCCGAGGAGTGCACCATGACCCTGATCGAGCGGATTCCTCTGCTGAACGACCAGGAGCTGGTCACGCTTCTGGCCAACGCCCGCCGCCTGGACATCGTGGGCACGCCCGCCCAGCGCCTGGCCGCGACAGAGGTCCTGCCCGTCCTGGAACTGGAAGCCTCCAAGCGTCGCCAGGTCACCCTGGAAGCGGCGACCAAGAAGCGCGGCGCGACGGCCGCCAAGCGCAAGGCCGCCGCGGCCGAAGCAGCCTGAAGCGACTGACTCCAGAAAGACGCCTTGCCTCCGTCGTTGTTGATAGTCATTCTCAACAACGACGGAGCGCTTCGGAGGCGATCATGGTGTTTCTGACGGCGGGCAGCGGCTGGCTGGCCCTGATGATGCGGGCGGAACGCACCCGGGCCGGACGCGAGGCGCCCGACGCCGAATGGCTACTGCGCGACCCCGAGACGATCGAGGACGACGAGCCGCCGGCCTCGCTGCTGGCGGCGGAATGACGGCTCCCTAGATCCTCCCCCTGTGGGGGAGGTGTCGGCGAAGCCGACGGAGGGGGGAGTGATCGGCAGGTGGCCGCACCCACGATCCCTCGATCCGAAAACTCCCCCCACCGGCCTTCGGCCGCCTCCCCCACAGGGGGAGGGGGCTCTCCGAACCCCCTAAACCAGCGCCTTGCGGGCCGCTTCCCAATACTGAGCGCCGGTGATCAGCGTCACGGCGGCCGCCACCCACAGCAGGGCGTGGATGGCCACTGTGGCCGGGCTGACCACCGTCGGATCGGTCGGCAGGTGGAAGGCGGACCACGAGGCCAGGACCATCTCGGCCCCGATCGCCACCAGCTGCAGGGTGGTCTTCCACTTGGCCAGCAGGGTGACAGGGAGCTTCACGCCCTTGCCGGCGCCAACCTCGCGCAGGGCGCTGACGGCGAATTCGCGGAACAGGATCAGGCCGGCCGGCAGGATCACCATCGGGTTGGGGCCCAGGGCCATCAGGCCCAGCAGAGCGCCGCAGACCAGGATCTTGTCGCCGATCGGGTCGAGGATCGCGCCCCAGATGCTGACCGCGTCCAGCTTGCGCGCCAGCCAGCCGTCGAAGAAATCGGTCACCGCCGCCACCACGAACGCCCAGAACGCCCAGCGCTGCAGCGACATCTGCTGGTCCACGCTCAGCTGGTCGCTCAGCCACGGCACGCCGCCGGCCGCCGCGGCCAGGGCCACGAACATGAACAGGGCGATGACCAGGCGGGCGGAGGTCAGGATGTTGGGCAGGGCTTTCATGGCGGAGGTTCTAACGCATGAAAGCGACGAAGGGCTATGGGTCGATTGCCGGCCGCGCTATCAAATGATATCATCCCCGCATGGCCCAGCTCCTTGTCCGTGACGTTCCGCGTGACGTCGTCGAAGCGCTCAAGCGCCGGGCGGCCGCCCATGGCCGCAGCGCCGAGGCCGAGCATCGCCTGATCCTGGAAGCCGCCCTCAAGGCAGGACGCGCCGCCTTTCGCGAGCGCGCCGCGTCCCTGCGGGAACAGACCCAAGGCCGGATCGTCGGGGAGTCGGCCGATCTGATCCGACTGGATCGCGACGCCCGGTGACGCTGGTGGTCGACGCCTCGGTGGCGTTGAAATGGGTGTTGGCCGAGTCTGGCCAGGACGCCGCCGACGCCTTGCTCGACCAGGACCTGATCGCGCCGTCCCTGTGGCTGCTGGAGGCGGCCAACGCCCTGTGGCGGCGCAATCTGCGCGGCGAACTCAGCGCCGGCGAGGCCGAGGAGCGGCTATCCGAACTGTTCAACGCGCCAGTGACCTCGATCCCGATCGAGGACGACCTGACCATGGCCGCCGCCCTGGCGCAGCGGCTGGGTCATCCGGTCTATGATTGTCTCTATCTCGCCCTGGCGATCCGCGAGCAAACCCAGGTGGTGACCGCTGATCGGCGCTTTTGGGCGATCACGCGGACGGCGCCGGACCTGGCGGACCGGGTGCGCTTGCTAGAAGAGTGAGATGTCTGGCCGGCGCAATATCCTGTCCGCAGACAACGGTCCGCGGGACGAAATCGCTCGCCGGCGGCCGACCACCTTGCTGATCGGGGTCATTCTTCTCTCTACCGGTTGACGAGACGCTTTCCGCCCGCCAAGCCATGGCCAAGTTCTTCGAGGGCGTCATGGCCAATACCGACCAACCGACCGCGACCAATTCCAACCGCCGCGTGCTGGCCGCCAGCCTGGTGGGCACGGCGGTGGAGTTCTACGACTTCTATATCTACGCCACCGCCGCCTCGCTGGTGTTCGGCCAGCTGTTCTTCCCGTCCAAGTCGGCCAGCCTGCAGCAGATGGCCGCCTTCGCCAGCCTGGGCGTGGCGTTCCTGGCCCGGCCGCTGGGCGCCGTGGCCTTCGGCCACTTCGGGGACCGGATCGGACGCAAGTCGACCCTGGTGGCCTCGCTGCTGCTGATGGGCGGCTCGACCCTGGCGATCGCCTTCCTGCCCACCTACGCCACGGCCGGCTGGCTGGCGCCGGCCCTGCTGTGCCTGCTGCGGTTCGGCCAGGGCTTCGGCCTGGGCGGCGAGTGGGGCGGGGCGGCCCTGCTGGCGGTCGAGAACGCGCCCCCGGGCTGGCGGGCGCGGTTTGGCATGTTCCCGCAGCTGGGCGCGCCGGTCGGCTTCATCGCCGCCAACGGCCTGTTCCTGATCCTGGGCCTGGTCCTGACGCCGGACCAGTTCCAGGCCTGGGGCTGGCGCCTGCCGTTCCTGGGCAGCGCGGCCCTGGTCGGGGTGGGACTGTGGGTGCGGCTGAAGCTGACCGAGACCCCCGACTTCGCCGCCGCCATCGCCCACGAGGCGCCGCCGGCCGTGCCCCTGGGCGAGCTGCTGCGCGACCACTGGAAGGCCACCCTCTGCGGCACCCTGGCGGCCGTCTGCTGCTTCGCCGTCTACTACCTGATGACCGCTTTCGCGCTGGGCTACGGCGCCAAGGACCTGGGCTACGGCCGCACGGCCATGCTGAGCGCCCAGCTGATCGGCATCCTGTTCATGGCGGCCGGCATCGTCGTGGCCGGCTACTGGGCCGACGCCGCCAGCCCGCGCCGGGTGCTGATGGCCGGCTGCGCCATGACGGTCGGGGTCGGGATCCTGCTGCCGCTGATGATGGTGGCCGGCTCGCTGCCGACCATCGGCGCCTTCCTGGCGATCGGCCTGCTGGTCATGGGCTTTGTCTATGGACCGCTGGGCGCCTTCCTGCCCGACCTGTTCCCGGCCCGGGTGCGCTACACCGGCGCCTCGGCGGCCTTCAACCTCGGCGGCATCCTGGGCGGCGGCCTGGCGCCGACGATCGCCCAGGCCCTGGCCAACCGGGGCGGCCTGGTTCCGGTGGGGCTCTATCTGGCGGTGGCGGCGGGGCTGAGCTTCGTGGGGCTGCTGGCGCTGAAGCCGAAAGCCGCGGCTAACCTATAAGGTCGCCATCCCGGCCTCGAGGCGCGCAAGCGGCCCGCCTGACGGTGGGCGGGCGCAGCGCTTGTCCGAGACCCAGGTGAGCCGCAAGGCCTTCGCCCAATCCCCCGGATCCTCGACAGCCTCTGCGAGGCTTCCGGGATGACAACTTCGAGGCCCCTGGCTTCAACAACAAAAAGCCCGCCGGGATCGCTCCCGGCGGGCTTGCTGCTTCAGGCTTGAGACCCGATCAGCTCTTGGTCTGGTTGGTCGGCAGCTTGCAGCCGCCGCCCACGCCCTTGGCCTGCAGGCACGAGAGCAGTTCGGCCGGCTTCGGCGTGGTCTGGTTCAGCGGATAGGCCATCACCCAGCCCGGCAGGCCGTCCGAACAGGCGACCTCGACGAAGCCCTGGGTCGCGGTCTGGCCGATGATGCGCGAACCGGAGACGGTGCAGCTGCCCTTGCCCAGGCCCTTCAGGTCGGCCGTCAGGCGGGGGAAGGCGGCGTCCGGCTTGGTGAAGCTGCAGCGGTAGCCGTTCATTTCCGAGGTCACGCAGTCGTAGACGGTGTTGCTGGTGCCGGTGAAGATGCCGATCCCGCCGTCCGGACGGTTGGAGCACTTCATCTCGACGATCTCCTTGCGGGGATCGTTGCTGGGCAGCATGCCGTACTTCTCGACCTTGCAGTCGAAGCCGGCCTTGGCCGCCAGCTTGCTGTAGAGGCCGGCCTGCTCGGTCTGGGCGGCCACGGCGTCGCTCAGGGTGCAGCCGCCGCCGACGAAGCCGGCCTGGGCGCAGTCGATGGCCTTGACCAGGGCGCCGCCGGCCGCGGCCTGCTGCAGCACGTAGCCCTTGCCGTCCTGGCAGGCGACTTCGAAATAGTTGTCGGTCTTGGTGCTGAGGATGTAGCGCTTGTCCTTGATCGCGCAGTTCTTGCCCGAGGCCGCGTTCAGGGTGTCGACCACGGCCAGTTGGGTGGCCTTGTCGGTCAGCTTGCAGCTGACATTGCCGCCTTCCTCGTACAGCAGGCAGCTGTTGACCGTGACCTCCTGGTCGACATTGATCGGGGCCGAGGTCTGAACGATGTAGCCGGCGCCGCCCTTACAGGCGACTTCGAAATAGGCGTTCTTGGCGCCGGCCCCGATGGCGCGGGCGTTCTGGATGTCGCAGGCCGTATTGGCCTTGGCGAGGTACGGCGCCAGGCCGGTCTTGGGATCGGCGTTGGCGGGCAGCACGCAGGCCAGGGCGCTGGGCTTGCCGTCGGCGCCGGGCTGGGCGGTTTCCAGGCAGCTGTAGGCCTGGGGCGCGGCGTCCTTCTTGGCCAGCAGCGCGAAGCCCAGGCCTTGCTGGCAGGCGACTTCGTAATAGTCGGTGCTGGTCTTCTTGTCGTTGCCGATCAGGCGGGCGTCGGTGACCGTGCACGAGATCCCGGCGGCCTTGGCGACGTCGGGCGCGGCCTTCATGCCGGCCTCGCGGGCCTTGGCGTCGACGGCGGCCGGCTTTTCCTTGTCCTTGGCCGCCGAGATCACGGTGGCGGGAACGAGCGCGGCGAGCGCGAGGGCGGCCGTCAAGCCGATCGCGATGGGCCTCATGGGGTACGTCTCCTGGGGTAAATTCCTCGCGGCGGACTTAAGGCCCGCTTGCATCGAGGGTCAAGATGTCGTCCGACGGGGGCGCAATCATGACGATGGTCGCGACCGGAGGACGCAGATGCGCGACGGGATCGAGGAAGACGCGCCCCAACCGGCCGAAAAAACGCACAGGCCGCGGCTGGTCTATCCGTTCGAGACGGCGCCGGAGACTGGCTCGGGCCAGGCCGTCGAGGTCGCGCCGGGGGTGCTGTGGCTGCGCCAGCCGCTGGGCGGCTCGCTGGGCTTCATCAATGTCTGGGCGATCGCCGACGGCGAGGGCTGGGCGGTGGTCGACACCGGCCTGCAGACCAAGGAGACCTCCCAGGCCTGGCGCGCGGCCTTCGTCGGGGCCCTGGGGGGGCGACCCGTCACCCGGGTGATCGTCACCCATCTGCATCCGGACCATGTGGGCCTGGCCGGCTGGATCGCCCGCAAGTTCGACGTCCGCCTGTGGATGACCCGGCTGGAATATTTCCAGTGCCGGATGCTGGTGGCCGATACTTGCCGCGAGGCGCCGGAGGACGGGGTGCGGTTCTTCCGCGCCGCCGGCTGGGAAGAGGAGGCGATCGAGAACTACAAGGCCCGGTTCGGCGGCTTCGGCAAGGCGATCTACCAACTGCCCGACAGCTATCGCCGGATGAGCGACGGCGAGGTGTTCCGCATCGGCGACCACGACTGGCGGGTGGTGACCGGCCAGGGCCACTCGCCCGACCACGCCTGCCTGTGGTGCGAGGCGCTGGGCGTGCTGATCTCCGGCGACCAGGTGCTGCCCAGGATCTCGTCCAACGTCTCGGTGTTCCCGACCGAGCCGGACGCCGATCCGCTGAGCGACTGGCTGACCTCGTTGGCCAAGGTGAAGGCTGTCGTGCCCGACACCGTGCTGGTCCTGCCGGCCCACAACGACCCGTTCCGGGGGTTGCACGCCCGCATCGACGGCCTGATCTCGGGCCACGAGCGCGGCCTGGGGCGGCTGGCCGGAAAGCTGGCCGAGCCCAAGCGGGCGGTCGACGTGTTCGGGTCGCTGTTCGCCCGGCCGATCGGCCCGGACCTGCTGGGCATGGCTACGGGCGAGGCCCTGGCCCATCTCAACTGCCTGATCGGCCGCGGTCTGGCGACGCGCAAGGCCGACGCCTACGGGGTGAACTGGTATCGGGCGGCGGACTAGATCGGGGACAGGCGCATGCGCCTGTCCCCAGTTTGATCTCAGGCCGACAGCCGCTTTTCGTACTCGGCCTTGAGCTTGCTCCAGCCGTCCCAGAACGAGGCCGTCTGCGGCTTGCCGCTGATCCGGGTGACCAGCACGTCGAGGTGGGCGTGCCAGCCGGCGCTGACGTTCAGCAGCTGGGTTTGGTCGGGCAGGCGGCGGTGGATGACGGTCAGCAGCACCTTGTCGCCGGCCGGCTCCAGCTCGAACGAGACCTCGCCCTGGTTCCAGGTGAAGGCCAGCCTGCGGTTGGGCTCCAGCGCCAGGATCCGGCTTTCCAGGCGATGCTCGGCCCCGAAGCCGTCCGGCCGCGTGCCGGGCGGGTCGCTCAGTTCGTCGTTGCGCCAGACCAGCTCGAACGGCGCGCCGGATTTCATCTCCATCTGGCCGGCCGCCAGCCACTGGCGGCGCAGGTCGCTCTGGGTGAGATAGGCCCAGACGCGGTCGACGGGACCGGGCAGCAGGCGCTGGATCTTCAGGGTCAGGGGCTCGATCACTTCGCCATAGGCGGAAAGGGTCGCGAGGTCGCTCATTGGTCGTCTCCTTGTTTCGGGGGCGGGGTGTTGCGGGCGTCCTCCTCGCGAAGGAGCCGGTCGAGCACGTCCAGACGGCCGGTCCAGAAGTGTTCGTAGAAGTTCAGCCACTCGTGGGCCGTGGCCAGCGGGCCGGGATCCAGGCGGCACAGGTGCGTGCGGCCGCGGACCTCACGCTGGATCAGGCCGGCGCTTTCCAGGGCCTTGATGTGCTTGGAGGCCGCGGCCAGCGAGATCGAGAACGGCTCGGCCAACTGGCCCACCGTCCGCTCGCCGTTGGCCAGTTCGCGCAGCATCCGGCGGCGGGTGCCGTCGCCGAGGGCGTGGAAGACGCTGTCCAGCTGGGGGGTGAGTAATTCAACCATGTGGTTGAATGTGTAGTGTCACCCGACGAGAGTCAACCGATCGGTTGAATGTTTTTCGCGAAGGGTCGAAACATTCGTTTGATATTTCGCGCGCGAACTATAATTATGGCGCCATGACCACGCCTCCCGACCGCCGCCTGGTGTTCCTGCTCAATGTCGCCCACCGCCGGGTGCAGCGCTATGTCGAGGCCAAGATGGCCGCCAAGGGCGGGCTGACGGCCGCCCAGTCCGGGGCCCTGTTCGTGCTGGGCCAGAAGGACGGCGCCCTGATCGGCGAGGCCGCCGAGGCCCTGGACCTGGCGCCCTCGGCCATGACCGGCCTGGTCGACCGCATGGTCCGCGCCGAGCTGGTCGAGCGCCGGCCCGATCCCAGGGACGGCCGCGCCCTGCGCCTCTATCTCACCGACAAGGGGCGCGAGGCCCGCGAGGACGCCAAGGCCGGCGTCGAAGGCCTCAACGCCCACCTGACCGCCGGCTTCACGGACGACGAGATCGCCGTGGTGTCGCGCTGGCTGGCCAGCCTGCAAACCAAGTTCCCCAAAGGAGACCCCTCATGAGCGACCAGGTTAAGGTCGAGATCGACGCCGGCGTGATGACCCTCACCCTGGCCCGTCCGGACAAGAAGAACGCCCTCTCCAACGCCATGTACGGCGTGCTGGCCGACAACCTGGAAAAGGCCGAGACCGACCCGGCCGTGCGGGTGGTGGTGTTCCAGGCCGACGGCGATAGCTTCAGCGCCGGCAACGACCTGCAGGACTTCGCCGCCCAGGCCACCGGCGCCTTTACCGGCGAGCGCCACGTGATGCGGTTCCTCAAGAACCTGGCCAAGGCCACCCGGCCGCTGATCGCCGCCGTCCAGGGCCAGGCCGTGGGCGTGGGCACGACCATGCTGCTGCATTGCGACCTGGTGTTCACCAGCCCCGACGCCAGGCTCACCGTGCCGTTCGTCAACCTGGCGCTCGTGCCCGAGGCCGCCTCCAGCCTGCTGCTGCCGGCCCGCATCGGCCACGCCCGCGCCTACGCCATGTTCGCCCTGGGCGAGGCGGTCAGCGGCGAGACGGCCGCCGCCTGGGGGATCGCCAACGCCTGCGTGCCGCTGGAAGACCTGCGCGCCAAGGCCCGCGCCGCCGCCGACCAGCTGGCCAAGCGTCCGCTGGGGGCCCTGACGACGACCAAGTCGCTGATGCGCGACGCCGAGGCGATCTCGGCCCTGATGGACAAGGAGGGCGAGCTGTTCGGCCAGCGCCTGCAGACCGCCGAGGCGCGCGAAGCCTTCATGGCCTTCGCCGAGCGCCGCGCGCCGGATTTCTCGAAGGTCTCTTGAACGTGGCGGGCCTATAGTGTGGGTGGATTTCCAGGAGCCTGATCGATGTCCCTAGCTGGCAAGACCCTGTTCATCACCGGCGCCTCGCGCGGCATCGGCCTGGCCATCGCCCTGCGCGCGGCCCGCGACGGCGCCAACATCGTCGTCGCCGCCAAGACCGCCGACCCGCACCCCAAGCTGCCCGGCACCATCTACACCGCCGCCGAAGAGATCGAAGCGGCCGGCGGCAAGGCCCTGCCGCTGGTGGTCGACGTGCGCGAGGAGGCCAGCGTCCAGGCCGCGGTCGACAAGGCGGTCGAGACGTTCGGCGGCATCGACATCTGCGTGAACAACGCCTCGGCGATCTCGCTCACGGGCACGTTGTCGACCGACATGAAGCGCTACGACCTGATGCACCAGATCAACGGGCGCGGCACGTTCCTGACCTCGAAGATCTGCCTGCCGCACCTGAAGAAGGCGGCCAACCCGCACATCCTGGCGCTGTCGCCGCCGCTGGACATCAAGCCCCGCTGGTTCGCGCCGCACGTGGCCTATTCGATGGCCAAGTACAATATGAGCCTGTGCATGCTGGGCCTGGCCGAGGAGTTCCGGTCCGACGGCGTGGCCTGCAACGCCCTGTGGCCCCGCACCGCCATCGCCACCGCCGCCATCCAGTTCGCCCTGACCGGCGAGGAGGGCCTCAAGCACTGCCGCACGGTCGAGATCATGGCCGACGCGGCCCACGCCATGTTCCTCAAGCCCTCGCGCGAGTTCACCGGCCAGTTCGTGATTGACGATAGTTTCCTCTACGCCGAGGGCGTGCGCGACTTCGACCGGTACCGCGTGGACCCCACCGCCACCCTGATGCCGGACTTCTTCGTGCCCGAGGACAGCGTCCCGCCGCCGGGGGTGGTGATCGGATAGGCTCCCTGCGTCCTTCGAGGCGCGCTCAGGAGCGCGCACCTCAGGATGAGGAATTCAGCGCCAATCCACCTTCCTCATCCTGAGGTGCGAGACGTAGTCGAGCCTCGAAGGACGCACTGCGCTAAGGTTTGCGCGCCTTGCGCGCCGCCGCCACGGCGATCGAGCGGCGCGCCCAGTCCACCATCAGGTCCGGGTCGTCCAACGCCTCGGCCGGGGCGGTCCAGTAGGCCATCGGGCTCATGCCGAACGGGGCGAACTGGGTGCTGCCCGCCGCCTCGAAATCGGCGCGCAGGGTCTCGTCGCCCTTCAGGTAAAGGGTGTCGTCGTCGACCAGGGCGAAGAACAGGCCTTGGGCGTAGAGCCCGACTCCGCCGAACATCCGGCGCGAGGTCAGCGGCCCGACCGGCGCCAGCTGTTCCAGCACGAAGTCCAGATAGTCCGAAGAGACCGCCATATGCCCGTCACCACCCAAGTCTCGGTTCGTCCCGCCGTCGCCGCCGACGGCGATTTGATCCTGCGGTTCATCCGCGACCTGGCCGCCTACGAGAAGCTGCTGGACGACGTGCGGGCGACGCGGGACGACATCACGGTGGCGCTGTTCGGCGATAATCCCAAGGCCTTCTGCGACATCGCCGAGATCGACGGGCGGCCGGTGGGGTTCGCCCTGTGGTTCTACAACTTCTCGACCTTCGTCGGCCGGCACGGGATCTATCTGGAGGACCTGTTCGTCCAACCCGAGGCGCGCGGCTCGGGCGCGGGCAAGGCGCTGCTGGCCAACCTGGCCAGGCGTTGCGTCGACGAGAACCTGGGCCGCCTGGAATGGGCCGTGCTCGACTGGAACGCCCCATCGATCGCCTTCTACGACAGTCTGGGCGCGGCGGCGATGGACGAGTGGATCGTGCGCCGGATGACGGGCGAGGCGTTGGCGCGGTTGGCGGGGGTATAGTCGAGACCACGGCCGGGGACAGCCACGGCTGGAGACAGGCGCATGTGCCTGTCCCCGTCCCGCGCACGTCCCTCTATTCCAGCCGATCGGCCTTCCTCAGTTCAGGGAACATCCTGGCCCACGCCCCGGTCACCACCAGCGCCCCGACGCCGCCGAAGATCGCCGCGCCGACCGGGCCCAGGAACCGCGCCGCGACGCCGCTCTCGAACTCGCCCAGCTCGTTGGAGGCGCTGATGAACAGGCCCGAGACGGCGGCGACCCGGCCGCGCATCGGGTCAGGGGTGACCAGCTGCACCAGGGTCTGGCGGATATAGACCGAGACCATGTCGGCCCCGCCCAGCACCGCCAGGGCCGCCACCGACAGCCACATCCACTGCGACAGGCCGAACACCACCGTCGCCGCGCCGAACACCGCCACGGCGCCGAACATCAGCAGGCCCGCGCGGCGGCGGATCTGATGGCTGGCCAGGACGACCGCCACCAGGGTCGCGCCCACGGCCGGGGCGGCGCGCAGGACGCCGAAGCCCTCGGCCCCGACATGCAGCACGTCGCGGGCGAACACCGGCAGCAGGGCCGTGGCCCCGCCCAGCAGCACGGCGAACAGGTCCAGCGAGATCGAGCCGAAGACGATCTTGTTGCGCCAGGTATAGACCAGGCCCTCCTTGATCAGCGTCCAGCGCGAGCCGGGCTGCACCACCGGCTTGGTCGACTGGCGGATGCCCAGCAGGCACAGGCCGCCCAGCAGGAACAGGCCGGCCGAGGCCCCGAACGCCGTGGCCGGCGAGATCGCGCACAGCAGGCCGCCCAGGGCGGGGCCGATGATCGAGGCGCTCTGCCAGGACAGCGAGTTCCAGGCGATGGCGCGCGGCAGCAGCGGGCGCGGCACCAGCATGGGGCCCATGGCGCTGGAGGCCGGCGACAGGAAGGCGCGCCCGGCTCCGAACAGCACGGCGATGGCGAAGATCGGCCACAGGGCCGTGTGTCCGGACCAGGCCAGCAGGCCCAGGCCGCCGGCGCACAGGATGTCGACGCCGATCGCGGCGGTCATGATCGCCTTGCGGTCATGCCGGTCGGCGGTTTCGCCCGCGGTCAGGGCCAGGAAGAACAGCGGAATGAACTGGGCCAGGCCCACCATGCCCAGCAGGAAGGCGCCCTGGCCCTCGTCATGGCCGGTTTCGCGGGCCAGGGTGTAGACCTGCCAGCCGATGGTCACCGCCTGGATCTGCACGGCCAGGGTGGCGACGAAGCGGGCGGTCCAGAAGAACAGGAAGTCGGTCTGGCGCAGCAGGGCGCGCATGGACGTATCCCCCTCCTGCTTTGGCGCTTCGAGGGCCGAAGGGACGGAGTCGGGGTCGGGGGGGAGGTCGGTCATCGCGGCGGACCATGTCTCCGGGCGAGCGTCGCCGCAATCGAGTTTGTTTGATGCGACCGTTGATTTCATTGACGCCATGCGCCCCAGGCCCTATTTCGCGCCCTCCAACGGAAGGAAGCGCCGCCATGCGACGCCTGCGACGAACCTGCGCCGCGCGGACCGGAGTCCGCGTCTAACGCCCCGGAGGCGGCCGTCTCGGCCGCGTCACGATCCGGGGCTATGTCCCCTTTTCGTGTTCCGGATCGTTTAGCGCCCATGTCGTCTTCCGCCGTCGTCCCTTCGCCTGTCCCGCCGTCCATCCTGATCGAGCGGCCCGAGCACGCTCGCGCCGTCGAGGTGCTGGTCGACCGCGCCTTCGGCCCCGGCCGGTTCGCCAAGTCGTCCGAGCGCCTGCGCGAGGGCAACCGCAAGCTGGACGACTGCTCGTTCGTGGCCCTGCATGATGGAAGGGTGATCGGCAGCGTGCGGCTGTGGCCGGTGAAGGTGGGCGACCAGGCCGTCGCCTTCCTGGGTCCCCTGGCCGTCGACGCCGACGAGCGCAAGCACGGCCTGGGCCAGGCCCTGGTCGAGGCCGCCTGCGCAGCGGCCGCCAAGGCCGGCTGGCCTGCCGTGCTGCTGGTCGGCGACGCCCCCTATTTCGGCCGCATCGGCTTTTCGGCCGAGCCCGCCGCCCGGGCGACCATGCCCGGCCCGGCCGACCAGCGCCGGGTGCTGGTCAAGGCTTTGGTCGAGGGCGGGGACGCCGGGTTGGTGGGGCCGATCGGGATTCCCTGAAGATCCTCCCCCCCGTGGGGGAGGTGTCGATCGAAGATCGACGGTGGGGGAGTGATCGGCAGGCGGCCACAACACGGATCGTCGATCGTAAAACGCCCCCCACCGATCGCTGCGCGATCGTCTCCCCCACAGGGGGAGGGCCGGCGAGCCTTGAGCCGGCGGCCGGCTTGCCCTACCTGAACCCCATGACCGCGGATCCCACACCTTCTGGCCTGGCCGGCGTCACAGCCGCGGCCAAGAGCGCGGGTCAACGCGGCCTGCCGCCGGTCCACCTGTGGCATCCGGAGCATTGCGGCGAGATCGACATCCGCATCCGCAAGGACGGGGTCTGGTTCCACGAGGGCACGCCGATCGGTCGCGAGGCGCTGGTGCGGCTGTTCTCGACCGTGCTGCGGCTGGATCCGGACGGCTATCACCTGGTCACGCCGGTCGAGAAGCTGAAGATCCAGGTCGAGGACGCGCCTTTTATCGCCACGCGCGTGGACGCTTTTCCAGGCAAGGATGGGGTGGGCGATATCTTGCGCTTCGAGACCAATGTCGGCGACGTGGTCGAGGCCGGGCCGGACAACGCCGTCCGAGTCGAGACCGACGCAGCGACCGGCGAGCCCCGACCCTATCTGCACGTGCGGCGTGGCCTGGAGGCGCTGATCGCCCGGCCGGTGTTCTACGAGCTGGCCGAGCTGGCCGTCGAGCGCGACACGCCGGAGGGGCCGCGCCTGGGCGTCGTCTCGAACGGCGCCTGGTTCCCGATCGCCCCGGCCGGGGCGCACCGGCCGTGACCCTGACCCGCGACGAGCGCCGGGCCTGGATCGCCAGCAAGCTGGATCCGATCGACGCCTACGACCCCAGCCTGGACGCGGCCCGCTCGGACTTCGATCTCAACCCCCATGTCCTGCCCGACAATCCCCACGCCCTGCGGCCGGCCGCCGTGCTGGTCGGCCTGGTCGAGCGCGAGGCGGGCATGACCGTGCTGCTGACGCGCCGGTCCGACACCCTGCGCAGCCACACCGGCCAGATCGCCTTTCCGGGCGGCCGCTGCGATCCCGGCGAGACGCCGTGGGAGACCGCCCTGCGCGAGGCGCGGGAGGAGGTCAATCTCGACCCGAAATTCGTGACCCTGGCCGGCCTGCTGCACGGCTACCGCACGGTGACCGGCTTCCATGTCACGCCGGTGGTCGGCTTCATCGATCCGGCCGCCACCTTCGAGGCTAGCCCGGACGAGGTGGCCGACGTGTTCGAGACCCCGTTCGCCTTCCTGATGGACCCCGGCAACCACCAGCGCCAGCACCGCGACCTGCCGGACGGCGAGCGACGGTTCTTCTACGCCATGCCGTGGAACGAGCGGTTCATCTGGGGCGCGACGGCGGGCATGCTGCGGGCGTTGTACGAGCGGCTGCACGGCGAGGAGGCCGCCGCGTGACGTTCCGTCACCGGCCATCCGGACTTGCCGGTTTGAAATAATCGTTTGAAATGCCGGCCCCCGCCTGTGGGGCGTGTCGTGACTTGGGGGCGTTGGGTGAACACCGAGACGATGGGGGCGGCGCCCTGGATGACGCTGCCGGAGACCCAGGCCGTGATCGCCGCGCTCGAGGCGCGGGGCGGCTCCGGCTGCGCGCGGTTCGTGGGCGGCTGCGTGCGCAACACCCTGATGGGCAAGCCCATCGACGATATCGACATCGCCACCATTCTGACCCCGGAGGAGGTGATCGAGGCGCTGGCGGGGGCGCGCCTGCGGTCCATCCCCACCGGCGTCGACCACGGCACGGTCACGGCCCTGTCGGGCGGGCGACCCTACGAGATCACCACCCTGCGCCGCGACGTCTCGACCGACGGCCGTCGGGCGGTGGTGGCGTTCACCCAGGACTGGAGCGAGGACGCCCAGCGCCGCGACTTCCGCTTCAACGCCCTCTATGCCGACCTGCAGGGCCGGCTCTACGACCCGACCGGCGAGGGCCTGAACGACGCGCGCCAGGGGCGGGTGGTGTTCGTCGGCGACGCGATGACCCGGATCCGCGAGGACTATCTGCGCATCCCGCGGTTCTTCCGCTTCCACGCCTGGTACGGCCGAGGCGAGGCCGACCACGAGGCGCTGGCCGCCTGCCAGGCGCTGAAGGACGGGATCGAGACCCTGGCCGCCGAGCGCATCCAGAAGGAGCTGCTGAAGCTGCTGGCGGCCGACGATCCGCGTCCCGCCCTGCGGCTGATGGCGGCCACCGGCGTGCTGTCCGCGATCCTGCCGGCCGTGCAGTCCCTGGCCCGGCTCGAGGGGCTGATCACGATCGAGAACGAGCAGCTGTTCGAGAACGATCCCGAGCTGCGCCTGGCCGCCCTGATGCCCGAAGATCCCAAAGTCGCCGAGCAGGTGGCCGACGACCTGCGGCTGTCCAACGCCCAGAAGGAGCGGCTGGTCCAGGCGGTCGGCCAGTCGCCGCGCCTGGTCAGCTGGATGAGCCCGCGCGAGATCCGGCGGGTGGTCTATGCCCTGGGCCTGAAGGCGTTCAGCGACCGGGTCAAGCTGGCCTGGGCCGCCTCGGGACGGTCGGCCGCCACCCCGCAATGGCGCGGCCTGCTGGCCCTGGGCGAGAGCTGGACACCACCCGCCTTCCCCCTGACCGGCGAAGAGGTCCTGAAGGCCGGCGTCCCCAAGGGCCCGCTGGTCGGCCAGGTGATGCGCGAGGTCGAGCTCTGGTGGATCGACCAGGACTTCATCGAGGACCGGTTCTCGATCATCGAGCGGCTGAAGGCCGTGGTCCAGGGGATGGTGTTCTAGGATTTCCCTCTCTCAAAGAGAGAGGGATTTGGGTGCGCGACTTCACCTTGAACTCGGTCGCGCCCGCTCACAAATGCGGTCATCGTCCAATACGCCCAGAGACCCTCGCCCATGAAGATCGGCCTGCTCGAGACCGGCGAACCGCCCGAAGCTTTGCAGCCGGCGTTCGGCCGCTACCCCGCGATGTTCCAGGACCTGCTGGGCCCCGGCCACGACTACGTCGTCTACGACGTCCAGGCCGGCGCGCTGCCCGCCGATCCGGCCGAGTGCGACGCCTATGTCGTCACCGGCTCGTCGGCCGGGGTCTATGACGACCTGCCGTGGATCGCGCCGCTGAAGGCCTTTCTCGTGGAGGTTCGCGGCCAGCCGCTGGTCGGCGTCTGTTTCGGTCATCAGGTCATGGCCGAGGCGTTCGGCGGCAAGGTGGTGAAGTCCGACAAGGGTTGGGGCGTGGGCCTGCACAGCTATGAGGTGGCCGAACCGCAGCCCTGGATGGATGCCGTCGAAACGGTCGCCGTTCCGGCCTCGCACCAGGACCAGGTGATCGCCCTGCCGCCGGGCGCCCGCGCCGTGGCCGGCAGCGCCTTCACCCCGGCCGGGATCCTGGTCTATGACGACCGGCCGGCCATCTCGATGCAATTCCATCCCGAGTTCGACCCGGCCTATGCCCGGGCCCTGATCGAGGCCCGGCGCGGCGGCCGCTTCACCGACGCCCAGGCCGACGCGGCCGTCGCCAGCCTGGACCAGGCCAACGACCGGGCGAGGGTGGGCGCCTGGATCGCGGACTTTCTGGCCCGGCACGCCTGAAATCCGGCAACCTTCGCCGCGACCCGGCCGTTCCGCCTGAAACGCGGAGGCCCAACAAATGAGAGTCGTCACCGTCCTGCTGACCGCCGGCTGCGTGGCGACCGTCGTCGGCCTGATGCCGTCCGTCTGGGCAGCCGCGCCGGCGCCCGCCGCCAGCGCGCCGGCCGAGACGCTCAAGAGCCCCGCCGACTTCGTCTCGATCAAGGATCCGGCCGCCCGCTCGGTCGCCCTGTTCACCGAGGCCGGCAAGGTGATCAACAGCCCGCGCTGCATGAACTGCCATCCGGTTCAGCGCGCCCCGACCCAGGGCGACGACCGCCACCCGCACAATCCGCCGATGGTCGCCGGCCAGAGCGGCCACGGACCGGTCGGCCTGCCGTGCGCCGCCTGCCACGGCCCGGCCAACGTCCAGACCTGGGGCCAGGACATCAAGTCGATCCCTGGCGATCCGAAATGGGCCCTGGCTCCGGCCGAGATGGCCTGGCAGGGCAAGTCGCTGGGCGCGATCTGCGCTCAGATCAAGGACCCGGCCCGCAACGGCGGCCGCTCGCTGGCCGAGATCCATCACCACATGGCGGAGGATCACCTGGTCGGCTGGGCCTGGAGCCCGGGCGACGGCCGGGTTCCCGCGCCGGGGACTCAGGTCCGGTTCGGCGAGCTGGTGCAGGCTTGGATTGATACAGGGGCCAAGTGCCCGAAGGCTTGATCGCGGGCGGGGACAGGCGCATGCGCCTGTCCCCAATCCGACCCTAAGGCCACTTCACCTCGGGCGGCATCGAGCTGAGGATCGACTCGACATTGCCCCCGGTCTTCAGGCCGAACATCGTGCCGCGGTCGTAGAGCAGGTTGAACTCCACATAGCGGCCGCGCTGCACCAACTGCTGCTCGCGTTCCTCGGTCGTCCACGCCTCGCCCATCCGGCGGCGGACCAGGGTCGGGTAGATCTCCAGGAACGCCTTGCCGACGTCCTGCGTGAACGCGAAGTCGCGCGCCCAGTCGCCGCTGTCGTGATGGTCGTAGAAGATGCCGCCGATCCCGCGCGGCTCGTTGCGGTGCGGCAGGAAGAAATACTCGTCGCACCAGGCCTTGTACTTGGCGTGCCAGGCCGGGTCGTGGGCGTCGCAGGCGCGCTGGTAGGCGGCGTGGAAGTCGATGGCGTCGGGGAAGTCCTGCTGGCGCTGGTAGCCGAGCAGGGGGGTCAGGTCGCCGCCGCCGCCGAACCAGCTCTTGGTGGTGGCGATGAAGCGGGTGTTCATGTGCACGGCCGGCACGCGCGGGCTGCGCATGTGGGCGATCAGGCTGACGCCGGTGGCGAAGAACCGGGGATCCTCGTCGGCCCCCGGCATGGACTTGGCCATTTCCGGCGTGAAGGTCCCGAACACGGTCGAGACGTGGACGCCGACCTTCTCGAACAGGCGGCCGTGCATCATCGACATGACGCCGCCGCCGCCGGCCGCTCGGTCCCAGGGCTTGCGCACGAACCGCCCGGGCTCGCCGGCGTACAGCGCGGCGGGGGCCTCGTCCTCCAGGCGCTCGAATTCCGCGCAGATCTGGTCGCGCAGGCTTTCGAACCAGGCGCGAGCGGCGGCTTTCTTCTGGTCGAGGGGCAGGGCGTTCGTCATGGCAAGCCGATTAGGCGTTTGGCGAGCTCGGCGCAAATACGCAGGAGCGCGTAGGAGGCATAGATCCTCCCCCTGTGGGGGAGGTGTCGACGTAGTCGACGGAGGGGGAATGATCGGCCGTGTCCTTGATCGACGATCCTGAAACTCCCCCCACCGGCCTTCGGCCGCCTCCCCCACGGGGGGAGGGGCTAGTCCCCCGGAAACCCGTCCGTCTGCCGCAGCGCTTCGCCCAGGGCCATGGCCGCCGTCGTCGCCAGGTTCATCGACCGCGCTTCCGGGCGCAGCGGGATCGTCAGGCGCGTGAAGGCCGTCGCGTGAACCTCCGGTGGCGCCCCGTGGCTCTCGTTGCCGAACAACAGGGTGTCGCCTGCCTGAAAGTCGAACTTGTGGAACGGCGCGGTCGCCTTGGTGGTGAACAGCAGCAGCCGGCCCTCGCGGCGCTCCGGCGCGGCGAGGAACGCCTCCCACGACGCGTGGCGGACCATGTGGGTCAACGGGCCGTAGTCGAGGGCCGCGCGCTTCAAGCTCTTGTCGTCCAAAGGGAAACTGCAGGGTTCTATGACGTCCAGCCCCACCCCCAGGCAGGCGCCCAGGCGAATGGCCGCGCCCACGTTCTGAGGAATGCCGGGTTGAAAAAGCGCGAGCCGCATTCTAAGCGAACCACCATAGAGCCAGCAGGGGCATTTGCTGCGAATCGAAAGGGCTTGCGGACTTCGTCCGCGCGTCCGATAGGACGATCCGCTTTTGCCTGTTGTGGCGAAGACCCGCTCGCGGGTCCAGACAGTATGCGCCGACAGGCGTTTCTCCAGGCCGGGCCGTCTTTGGCGGCGCGGCGGCATCGAAGGGTGACTTGGGTGGCCGACACCGCCGTGGGCGCAAAAACTGATCCGGCGCATGGGGAAGACCCCAGCCGCCGGGATTTCATCTACATCGCAACGATGGCGGTCGCCGCCGGCGGCGCGGCCGCGATCGCGTGGCCTTTCATCGACCAGATGAACCCCGCCGCCGACACGCGGGCCCTGGCGTCGATCGAGTTCGACGTGACCAAGGTGCCCGAGGGCCAGCAGGTCGTCGTCAAGTGGCGCGGCAAGCCGTTGTTCGTGCGCAACCGCACCAAGGCCGAGATCGCCAAGGCGGTCGCGGACGACAGCGCCTCGATGAAGGATCCCGAAAAGGATTCGGCGCGGGTTAAGCCGGGCAAGTCCCAGTGGTTGATCGTCGGCGGCAACTGCACCCACCTCGGCTGCGTCCCAACCTTCGGCGGCGGCGAGTACGGCGGCTGGTTCTGCCCGTGCCACGGCTCGGTCTATGACACCTCGGGCCGTATCCGTAAGGGCCCCGCGCCCAAGAACCTGGTGGTTCCGGAATACGCCTTCCTGTCCGACACCAAGGTCAAGATCGGTTAAGCGAGATGAGCGGACATTCGACCTACGAACCCAAGACCGGTATCGAGCGCTGGCTCGACGCCCGTCTGCCGATCGTGCGCCTGGGCTACGACAGCTTCGTCGACTATCCCACGCCGCGTAACCTGAACTACTGGTGGACCTTCGGGGCCATCCTGTCGCTGTGCCTGGCCTCGCAGCTGATCACCGGCATCATCCTGGTGATGCACTACACCCCCAGCGCCGACCACGCCTTCGCCAGCGTCGAGCACATCATGCGCGATGTGAACTACGGCTGGCTGATCCGCTACATGCACGCCAACGGCGCGTCGATGTTCTTCATCGCCGTCTACATCCACATGCTCCGCGGCCTCTACTACGGCTCCTACAAGGCGCCGCGCGAAGTGCTGTGGCTGCTGGGCTGCGTGATCTACCTGCTGATGATGGCCACCGCCTTCATGGGCTACGTCCTGCCCTGGGGCCAGATGTCGTTCCACGGCGCGGTCGTGATCACCAACCTGTTCGGGGCCTTGCCGCTGGTCGGCGAGAGCATCACCACCTGGCTGTGGGGCGGCTTCGCGGTCGACAACCCCACCCTGAACCGCTTCTTCTCGCTGCACTACCTGCTGCCCTTCATGATCGCCGGCGTGGTGATCCTGCACATCTGGGCGCTGCACGTGGTGGGCCAGAACAACCCGACCGGCGTCGAGCCCAAGTCGAAGGCCGACGTCCTGCCCTTCACCCCCTACGCGACGGTGAAGGACGCGTTCGCGGTCAGCGTCTTCCTGATCCTGTTCGCCTTCTTCGTGTTCTTCATGCCCAACGCCCTGGGCCACGCCGACAACTACATCCCGGCCAACCCGCTGGTGACGCCGTCGCACATCGTGCCGGAATGGTACTTCCTGCCGTTCTACGCGATCCTGCGCGCCGTGCCGGACAAGCTGATGGGCGTGCTGGCCATGTTCGGCGCCATCGCCTGCCTGTTCGCCCTGCCGTGGCTGGACCGCTCGAAGGTGCGCTCCATGCGCTACCGTCCGACCGCGAGGATCCACTTCTTCATCTTCGTCGCGGCGTGCTGCATCCTGGGCGTCTGCGGCGCCAAGCTGCCGGACGATCCGGTGATCCCGGGCCTGACCACGTTCCCCCTGGGCGGTTCCGACCTGAACAGCTTCGTGTGGCTCAGCCGCGTGGCCGCCCTCTACTATTTCGCTTTCTTTGTGTTCGTGATGCCGTTCCTGCCGCTGTCGGAAAAGACCCTGCCGGTGCCGGACTCCATCGCTTCTCCCGCCCTGTCGCACCCGGCCGCCGCGCCGGCCGAAGCGACCGCCGCGCCTGAAATGAAGGGCTGATCCCGATGCTGCGCAAACTCTCCGTCATCGCAGCGGTCGCGGGTCTCCTGACGGCGGTCGCCGGCCCGGCCCTGGCCCAGCACGGCGCCCTGCCGGCCAAGGACGTCCACTGGTCGTTCGAAGGCCCGTTCGGCAAGTTCGACCAGGCCCAGCTGCAGCGCGGCTACAAGGTCTATCGCGAGGTCTGCTCGGCCTGCCACTCGATGAGCCTGGTCAGCTTCCGCAACCTCGGCGACAAGGGCGCCCCGTTCTACGACAAGAAGTACCCGAACTCGAACGACAACCCGTACGTCAAGGCGATCGCCAAGGACTACGAGGTCGCCGACATCGACAACGAGACCGGCGACACGATCAAGCGTCCGGCCACCCCGGCCGACCGCTTCCCCGCGCCGTTCCCGAACGAGGCCGCGGCCCGCGCCAGCAACGGCGGCGCCCTGCCGCCGGACATGTCGCTGCTGGCCAAGGCCCGCGAAGAGGGGCCGGCCCACATCTACTCCATCGTCACCGGCTACGCGGCCCCGCCGCCCGGCCTGAAGATGGACGCCACCCAGCACTACAACCAGTACATGGCGGGCGACCTGACCTCCTATTGGTCGGGCGACCACAAGCACGTGCCCCCGGGCGGCTTCATCGCCATGGCCCCGCCGCTGAAGGCCGGCCAGGTGACCTTCGACGACGGCACGCCGTCGACGCTGGACCAGCAGGCCAAGGACGTCTCGGCCTTCCTGATGTGGGCCGCCGAGCCCAAGCTGGAAGAGCGCAAGCAGACCGGTTTCGCCGTGCTGCTCTACCTGGTGCTGTTCGCGGGCCTGCTCTACGCCAGCTACCGCAAGGTCTGGAAGAACGAGTCGCACTGACCCGTCTTACGGCTTGAAGATCGGGGGCCCGGCGGCGACGCCGGGCCCTTTTTCTATGCTGGTTTAGCGAGGGGCCGGCACGGGCGTCAGCCACAGGCGCAGGGCCTTGGGATCCAGCCGCAGGCGGTAGGCGGCCAGCACCTGGACGCCGATCGCCCCGACCACGCCGTCGGGCAGGTCGCCGGCCACCACGGCCGGCAGGTCCTGGCGCAGGGTCCCGGCCAGCGACAGGCCGCTCAGGGTTCCCGCCGGCTTCTGGCGCGGTCCGTCGGCGGCGCCGCGGGCCCGCACCCCGCCGGCCGAAGCGGTGTCCAGGGCGAACGGCCCGGAGACGCCCCTGAGGCCATTCGAGGCCGCCGCGAGGATCGTCGGCGTCCCGGCGACCATCGTCACGGGCAGGCCGCCCTTCCGTTCGCCCAGCGACGTTCCGGGAGGTTCCAGGCGCAGGCGGCAGGGCGAGAAGTCCAGGGTCAGGGTGTAGCGGTCCAGGATGTCGGCCCCGATCATCCCGACGATCGGGGTGGAGAAGCCGACGGCGCGATAGTCCAGGCTCTGGACGGCGATCGGCGCGGCCTCGACGGCTTGACCCGCCAAACGCACAGGCAGGGACAGGGCCGTGGCGGTGAAGCCGGCGCCCTGGGCGACATCCAGGTGCAGCAGGGTGCGCGGCGCCGACAGGTCGATCACATAGTCGCCGGCGATCCCGCCGATCGCCGCCGGGGCGACGACCGCGCCGTTCTCGAACCAGCAGGCGGTCTCGCCCGCGGTGGCGGAGCCGCCGTGCGCCGCCAGCAGGCTCAGGGACAGCAGGGGGGCGAGGCGGCGCATGGCGCGATCCTAGCCAAGGTTTCGCCGGCGGGCGACCGTCTAGAGCGATCGCCTAAGCCTCGCCCCGCGAACC
Organism: Caulobacter sp. BE254; assembly: GCF_031457295.1. Taxonomy (NCBI): domain Bacteria; kingdom Pseudomonadati; phylum Pseudomonadota; class Alphaproteobacteria; order Caulobacterales; family Caulobacteraceae; genus Caulobacter; species Caulobacter sp. BE254. Next base: position 98,701 of record NZ_JAVDWJ010000015.1, read on the forward strand.
GCCCGCCCGCTGGAACAGTTGCAGCGTCCGCAGCATGGCCAGGGCGGCGCTGTCGGGGTGATGGCCGCTGGGGGCGACGAAGGCGTGGCCGGCGTCGTACAGCCAAACCGGCAGGTCCGGGTGGGCGGCGGTGATCCGCTCGACGTCGCTCATCGGGATCAGCGGGTCGGTCCGGCCGAAGTGCAGGATGGTCGGGACCTTCGGCTGTTCGTCGGCGTAGCCGACTATGTCGCCGCCATAGAAGCAGGACACGGCCGTCAAACCGGTGCAGCGGGCCGCGGCCAGCCAGGCGGTGGTGCCGCCGAAGCAGAAGCCCATGGCGAAGACCTTGCCGCCGGCCAAGCGGTCGATCGCCGCCTGGACCCGGGGCAGGGCCGTCGCGCCCCAGCCGCTGGCCAGGCCTAGGGCCATGCGGGCGTCCAGGTTGGGCGGGTCAAGGTCGGCGGCAGGGAAGGGCGTGTCGGCGTCGTCCAGCAGGCTGGGGGCGATCACCTCGTAGCCCTGATCGGCCAGGGTGTCGGAGAGCTGGCGGATGTGCGGCGTGACGCCCCAGATGGCGTGCAGGATCACCAGCCCGCCCCGCCGCGCCTCGCCGGGCGGGGCGTGGTAGGCGGCGACGGGCGAGCCGTCGGTCGTGGTCAGGGTGACGCGACCGGGCTCAGCCACGCTTCTTGTCGATCAGGGTGCAGGCCGCGCCCGCGGCCTTGGCCTCGTCGCAGTTGATCGCCTGGAGGGCGGCGCTGGAACCCGGCGCGGGGGCGTCGACCACGAAGCCCTTGCCGTCCTTGCAGGCGATCTCGTAACGCAGGATCGGCGGCTGGCCGCCGGCGCCCATATAGACGCCATCGACCAGGGCGCAGCTCGGCGCGACCTTGGCGGCGATCGGGCGCAAGCCCAGGAAGGGCGTGCCGTTCTCGGGCAGGCCGCACAGATAGCCCTTGGGCCAAGCCTTCCCGGCGGCGAGCGCGCCGGTTTGCAGGGCCAGGCAGTCGGTGAGCCGCGACGTGCCGTCGCTGGACTTGCTGATGATCCAGCCCAGCGAATCCTTGCAGACGATCTCGTAGGTCTGGACGGTGATCGTCGAACCATCCGGGGCTTTGGCGTGGCCGTTCTTCAGTTCGGCCGCGTCGGTGACGTCGCAGGGCGCCTTGAGTTCGCTGGCCAGGGCGATGGCCGCCTTGACCTGCAACGGGTTGCCGGACGAACGCCGGGGCGCGCCGAGCACCGAGGCCGCGCGCAACTGGTCATAGGCGCGGCCCACGCGGTTGGCGTCGTACTGGAGCTTGCCGGGTATGGCCTGCGGCGGCGGCGGGCCGCCGGACTGGGCCTGGGCCGAGACAGCGACAAGACTGAAGGCGATGGCGGCCAGAGCGCCGACGATCGGGAATTTCATGTGTTTGCCCCCAAGGCTATCCAATCCGTAAGGTTGTATTCCAACTCGGGAAGAAGAAAAGAGGGCGCGCGACGGCGCGGGTCATGTCGCTCCGTTCGCTTGGAACAGCGCCAGGGAGCGCCGGCGCGCCAGCTCAGCGTCGTCCAGGTCGGAGTCGGGACGGCCGTCGTTGTTGAAGCCGTGGCCGCTGTTTTCGTAGATGTGGACCGGAACGTCCGGGTGGGCTTCGGCCAGCCTGGCCTTCACCGTGTCGGCGGGGATGTGGGGGTCCTTGCGTCCCAGGTGGACGACCACCGGCGCGTTCAGCGGCAGGTCGGCATTGGCCGCGATCATGCTGCCGTAATAGGCCGCCCCCGCCGCCAGGCCCTTCAGCTTGCCGGCCGCCAGCCAGACCAGCGAGCCGCCCAGGCAGTAGCCGACAGCGAACACCGGGCCGCGCGGCGCCAGGTGGTCGATGCAGGCCTGGATGTCCGACAGCATCGGCTCCAGGCCGATCGCCTTCACATGGCCGACGCCGGCCGCGAAAGCCGCCGGCTCGTGCTCGGCCACATAGCCCGGAACGCGGCGGTCGAAGATCGACGGCGCCAGCACCTCGAAACCCAGGGCCGACCAGCGGGCCACGTCGGCCTGGACGTACGAGTCGAGTCCGAAGATCTCCTGCACCACCACGACCCCGCCCTTGCGCGCGCCCTCGGGCTGGGCGTGGAGGGCCGTGAATTCGAAGCCGTCGAGGGCGGAGGTCAGGGTGACGGTGTCGGTCATGGGCAGCGCTCGAACGGAAGACCAGATACGAAAACGGCCGGGGACGAGCCCGGCCGCTTGTGGTTCTAGACGTTGAACCGGAAGTGCATCACGTCGCCGTCCTTGACGACGTAGTCCTTGCCCTCGGCCCGCATCTTGCCGGCTTCCTTGGCGCCGCTTTCGCCGCCCAGCTTGACGAAGTCGTCGAAGGCGATGGTCTCGGCGCGGATGTAGCCCTTCTCGAAGTCGGTGTGGATCACCCCGGCCGCCTGCGGGCCGGTGTCGCCGACATGGATGGTCCAGGCGCGGGCCTCCTTGGGGCCGACCGTGAAATAGGTCTGCAGGCCCAGCAGGCTGTAGGCCTCGCGGATCAGGCGGTTCAGGCCCGGCTCCTCCAGGCCCAGGGTCTCGAGGAACTCGGCGCGCTCGTCGGCGTCGAGCAGGGCGATCTCGCTCTCGATCTGGGCCGAGATGACCACGGCCTTGGCGTTGTCCTTGGCGGCGCGCTCGGCCACCAGGTCGCTGTACCTGTTGCCCTTGTCGGCGCTGGCTTCCTCGACGTTGCAGACATAGAGGGCCGGCAGCGAGGTCAGCAGCTGCAGCATGTGCCAGGCCTTCTCGTCGTCCGGGTCGACCTTGGCGGCGCGGGCCGGGCGGCCTTCGCGCAGCTGGGCCAGGGCCAGGTTGATCAGGCGCAGGGTGTTGGCCGCTTCCTTGTCGCCGCCGGTCTTGGCCTTCTTCTCGATGGCCGGGACGCGCTTTTCCAGGCTCTCCAGGTCGGCCAGCATCAGCTCCATCTCGATGATCTCGAGATCGCTGAGCGGGTCGATGCGGCCCTCGACGTGGGTGATGTCGTCGTCCTCGAAGCAGCGGGCGACGAAGGCCACGGCGTCGCAGTCGCGGATATTGGCCAGGAACTGGTTGCCCAGGCCCTCGCCCTTGGACGCGCCGCGCACCAGGCCGGCGATGTCGACGAAGGTGATCCGGGCCGGGATGATCTCTTTCGAGCCGGCGATCTTGGCCAGGGCGTCCAGGCGCGGCTCGGGCACGGCCACGTCGCCGGTGTTGGGCTCGATGGTGCAGAACGGATAGTTGGCCGCCTGGGCCGCGGCCGTCTGGGTCAGGGCGTTGAACAGGGTGGACTTGCCGACATTGGGCAGGCCGACGATGGCGACTTTAAGGGCCATGGAACTCTCGGTGAATTTCGTTGGCGCGCGCTTAGCATGGATCGCGCGCGAAGTCCTGTCGGACATCGGCCGAGCGGCGGACGCTTGCCCCCTACGGACCGCTCCGCGGTCGTCTTCCCCCAGAGGGGGAAGAGCGCTCCGCCCCCTACAACTTCACCCGGAAATGGAACGCGTCCACGGCCAGGCCCTCGCGGAAATAGAACCGGTGGGCGGCCTCGCGGACCACGTTGGAGATCAGCTCCAGGTGGCCGCAGCCCTCGCGCCGGGCCTCGGCCTTCAGCCAGTCCAGCAGCGCCTTGCCGTGGCCCTTCGACCGGACCCGGTCGTCGGCGACCAGGTCGTCGACGCTGAGGAACCGGCCGCAATACAGCATGTCCAGCACCCGATACCCCGCCACGGCCCGCGCCTCGCCGTCCTGCGCCACGTAGGCCAACCGGAACCCGTCGCTGGCCATCAACTGGCGGATGCGGGCGACATAGGTCTCGCGGGCGAGATGGGGGCGGAGCTGGGCCATCACCTCGAAGGTGGCCAGGATCTCGGCGTCGGTCTGGGCGGGGGTGATCATGGGGGTGGTTTAAGCCATCCCCTTGCCGCCTCTCAACCGTCATCCCAACCGATCCGGCACGTCCATCGCCTCGTCCAGCACCCGCAGGATCACCACTCCATCGCCTTCAAGCCGGAACGCCACGACATGGCGCGGGCGGCCCACGCGTTCGGCGGGCGGCAGGTCGGCGCGGCTGAAACGGATGGGATAGAGGCGCAGGTCCGGCGGCAGATCGGGATCGGTCCGGACGCCGGGCCGATGGGGATCCTCGCGCAGCGCCGCGAAGGCGCGTTCCAGCAGCAGGCGGTAAAGGCGGCGTTGACGCTTGCCGAACCGGGTTTCGCTCCACGCCAGGATGGTCGCCACGTCGCGGCGGGCGCCGGCCGTGAGCCGCGATCGCCTCACGCGGCGCGCGACGCCTCGTCCAGTTCGGCCTCGATCTGGTCGAACCAGGCGCCCAGGTCCTCGACGATCTCGAAGCGGCCGGCGTCGAGGTCGTCGAGGCCTTCCTGGATCAAGGCCTTGAAGCGTTCCACCTTCGCGGCCTCGCGGCGTTGCTCGCGCTGAAGCAGATCGACCGCCGCCGCCAGCACGGCGTCGGCGTTGGGATAGGCGCCTGAGGCGACCTCGGCCTCGACGAAGGCTTCGAGAGGCTCGGGCAGGATGACGGAGCGCGTGGTCATGGCGTTAAGGGTACGGTGAAACCGGGGTTTCTCAAAGCGTGGGCGGCGGTCTCGGATGCCGAGAAAGAGTGTGTGTCCCTCTTTCCCCTGGGCTATCTGAACCTGGTGCAGAAGCTCAACTGCGTGTTCTGCGGCTATGGCAACGGGGTGATCGCCTATGCCCGCGAGGTCACCGCCCGCACCGAGCAGTACTGGTGCCCGATCAAGCACGCCCTGAAGGTCAAGGGCGGCCACGAGCGCTACCGCGACTTCCAGGCCTATGGCGACGCCGAGGGCTATGTGGCGAGCTCGGGGGCCTATCGCGAGCGGTTGCGGCGAGGGGCGTGATCCCCCTCTTTTCCTTTCTCGGAAGATCCGGCGACAGCCCTGCCGCCGAAATCCGCCGGGAAGGCCTGGGCCGAGCTGCTGGCGCTAAACCAGCGGCGCGAACGCTACGGCCTTGATTTCCACCAGCCCGCCGTCCGGATTCAGGTCGGCCACCGCCAGCTCGACGGCGACGGGGTAGGGCGGCGGGAAGAATTCGTCGCGGACCTGGGCGGTCGCCGCCAACTGTTCCGCTTTGTTCAGGGCCACCCGGCCGCTGCCGAACACGTGGAACATCTGCAGCTCGATCACGTCGTCCAGGCCGGCGTCGCAGGCGACCAGCAAGCGCTCGATGCCCCGGAACACCTCGCGCAGCGTGTCGCGGAACGCCTCGGCGCTCATCGCGCCGGGCTCGGGATTGATCGCCACCAGGCCCGACAGATAGACGAAGTCGCCGACCCGGCGAGCGGGGGCGTAGTGGAACTGCTCGACATCGGCCCGCAGCGCGGCCGGCACAACCACCTTTCCCGTGCGGGTGGGGATCTCGTCGAAGTCGGGGTTCGGAGCGGTGCGCATGGGAAAAGCCTGTGAGGACGCTGGAAGCGTGGCCGACGCAGGTGGCGCTTCGCCGCAGCCGTTTAAAGGGGAGCGCCTCGGCCGCGTCGCCGCCCGCCCCCCTACAGCTTCACCCGGAAATGGAAGGCGTCCACCGCCAGGCCCTCGCGGAAATAGAACCGGTGGGCGGCCTCGCGGACCACGTTGGAGATCAGCTCCAGGTGGCCGCAGCCCTCGCGCCGGGCCTCGGCCTTCAGCCAGTCCAGCAGCGCCTTGCCGTGGCCCTTCGACCGGACCCGGTCGTCGGCCACCAGGTCGTCGACGCTGAGGAACCGGCCGCAATACAGCATGTCCAGCACCCGATACCCCGCCACGGCCCGCGCCACGCCGTCCTGCGCCACATAGGCCAGCCGGAACCCGTCGCTGGCCATCAGCTGGCGGACGCGGCCGACATAAGTGTCGCGGACGAGCTGGGGGCGGAGCTGGACCATCACCTCGAAGGTGGCCAGGATCTCGGCGTCGGTGTGGGCGAGGGCGATCATGGGCGCCTAGGTATCCCCTCTCGCCTTGCGGGAGAAGGTGGCGGCGAAAGCCACCTTGCTAGGCGATCCCGGCCATAAACCCTTTGCGTGACCGCCTGCCGGCCGCGCCTCTTCCTAAGAGATCGCCCCTGCCGCATCTCGTCCACGCAAAGGGCAACGTAGAGCCTTTAAGCGGCCACGCTGTCGCGAAGGGCCTTGTATAGCGCTGCCTCGCCGGAAGTTCCGGGGAGGAACATCTCGGTAGTTATTTGGTCGTCAGTCAACGCAACTCGACGCAATAGCTGAAGGTGCTGGTCTTTTGAGACCTGCTTTCCTGGTGTTGACCAATACAACCAAGAATCTCGGAAGAAGCGCATCAATGCTAAGTAGCCATTTGTCCTGGGCAGTACATATCCGCGGCCATCAGCTTGCCAGGCTTTTGGCCATCTTTCGCGAACTGCATCGAAATACGTATCAATAGCTGAGTATATGTCCTCATCCCGCTCGTCTAAAAACCATTCTCGTAATATCATTCTCTCCTTCTCGCGATGTGATGGGCGAGGAAGTGTCTTTCGACGCAGCAACGCATCACGATCGCGATCAGGGAAATCGGATATATGAGGCATAATGCCTTTAACTATTGTTGCCTGAGAAAGAAGTTCGGCATTTCGGCCGGGAGTAGCTATGCCAAGGCGCTTTATGCGCTTAAAGAATGGACCTTCAATCTCCCGATCCAGGCGAACAGTTATGTCGTGGCAAAGCTTTTGGGGGCTGCGACTTTGTGTTAGTTCAAATAGATCATAGACTAAGCTTCTATTAACCGGGGTTTGGCTCAAGTTTACACGCGCAAACATGAGTCCCTGATCGGCGATGTCCATTCCAACTAATATAGTAACTGGGCAATCAAAGTTTTCCTGTCTGCATTGGTACAGACCGGCAATTCTATGTTGGCCATCAATCACTCGGGCAATCTGCCTGACAAGGACCGGGTCGTCGCTATCGCGAACATTGCTCAAGGTCATGGTGGACGCTGTTTGATCGAAGGCCGCGCACCTGTCATCGACCGCAATGATTATAGATCCCGGAAATGAAGCGTCCGAAAAGTTTACATATTCCTCAAGTTCCTTAACGCGCTTCTGGTTTATTTGCCTTTGAATTCCGAGATACCTCTCGACGTCTCGGTCTTCCTGCATGACGCGTCGAACATCAAAGTCTGCGATCGCGCACAGGACCTTGAACGGTAATGATCCAATGTACAAATCTCCAATCGGTTGCTTCACCTTGATGCAAGGAAATGTAAACCTGATGTCGGACGGATCTGCATAATTTATCACGCCCTGCATCTAACCGACCTTATGCTGATTGATGATTTCGTTGATCATCGCATCCGGATCAACAGGTGCGCCGCCTTGGGCTACATGATTGGGTGCTGGATAAAGTTCATCAACGCGCCTTGAGTTTTCGTCTAAAACTCGTTCCGTAATTTCATCCAAGCTATTCTTTACAGTAAGTGTCAAAAGATATACGGCGCAGCAAAAAGTGAATAGCCACCATGACCAATTTATCATTCGTTGTGGTATGCCGTTTGGACCAACGGCTTGAACTTTGGTAGCTGTGATCGCGACAACGGAAATGCAAATAGTTGCGAGAAATATTAGCAATATTATCTGCTGCGAAGGAAATGGTTGTATTTTATCCGTGGCCCCAACGCGTCCGGTTGGAAATGAAAAATAATATATAGGTGCGAGTAGGCCCGTTGCTATGAGGTATAGCTCGCCGTTTTTTACCTGCTCTCCAACTATGCTCCCAATGCTAAGATCTATTTTTCCAAACATTGGAAAGGCGAATAGAGGTACCCAGAGCGGGAGGAGCGCAAAGACGAGCGTGATTGCTATCTCGGTGAAAGCTCTCCACCAGTGAGCGGCGGTGCACCGCCGGATTGCGCCGTAGAAGCGAAAATAGTCAGCGACATTCTTGTCCGCTTTTCGGAGCCAGGCCTGGGCGATCTCGCGTCGATTTCGGTTCTGACCTGTTGGGTTGGTATCCGATAGCAATTGCGAGCTCCGTTGTGCCTCTCCGACCCGATGCATCTCCGGAAATTACCGTGGCTCGGTCAAGTGGAAAATGCTCACCGATTCCCTCATAGAGGGAGCGTATGGACGAATGGTCCGCGTTGGTGACAAGGATTTTTGTCCCTCGTTGAGCCGCAGCTAGGATGCTGTCGCGGAGGCGAATTTGGTCGTTCCAGGTAAATATCTTATCATTATACTTCACAAAGCCATTTAGGTTGTGGGCCACCGTGTAAGGTGGGTCGATAAAAATAAAATCGTCTTTTCTGCTCAGAGAAATAGTTTTTGAGAAATCACGACACGCAATAGATGCTCTCTTAAGGGCTTTCTGTGAGCTGGGGAAATCGTCTGTCGGAAGTAAAACGTTGTCCTTGGTGCCTCTGGGAACGTTAAATATACCTTTTGTGTTTACGCGATACAGGCCATTCCAGCATGTTCTGTTGAGATACAAAAATCGCGCGGCAGTTTCGTTTTCAGATTCAGGATTTGTAGCACGCACCTCATAATAATATTTATCGTTATGACTGCGCGCGTGATTGGATAGAAGATCGTGAACAGCTTCCCAATCGTTCTTAATGGCGTTGTACGTCTTCACTAGATCGGGATTTCTATCCGATAGAATCGCTCTTTCTGGTTTTAGGTGAAAGAATACGGCACCCGATCCCAAAAATGGCTCGAAGTATCTATTGTACGTTGTAGGAAATAGCTCCGGAAAACGCTTACACAACCAGCGCTTTCCGCCGGCCCACTTGAGGAACGGGGAAATTTCAACGTCCATGGATTGGGCGATGCCCCTCTACCCTAAAGCGTTCCAGCTTAGCTGATCCGAGTTCAACGCCAATCCATCAATTTCAAATTAACTGCGCGCCCTGTGACCGCCGCCCCCCCCCCCTCGCTCTCCGTCATGTCGCGATTGGCCCTCTCTCCCTCTGGGAGAGCTCCCTACAACCGCCCCTTCCGAAACGCCTCCGCCTGCTCCGCCCGCAGCTCAGCCCGCACCCGCTTGGGCATCGCCTTGTCCACCGCCTCGCCCGGGGCGGTCAGGGCTTCGTTGGCGAATTCCAGGTCCATCAGCTTCATGCGCTTGATCTCGTCGCGCAGTCGCGCGGCGGTCTCGAACTCCAGGTTGGCGGCGGCCTCGCGCATGCGGGCCTCCAGGTCCTTGAGGGCGGCCTTGAAGTTGTCGCCGCTGAACGGCTTGGCGTCCTTGCCCTCGCCGATGCCGCCGATCGGCACCAGCACCCGGTCGCCGCGCTCGTAGGGGCTGTTGAGGATGTCCTTGATGTCGCGCTTGACGCTCTCGGGCGTGATGCCGTGCTCGAGGTTGTAGGCGTGCTGCTTCTCGCGGCGGCGGGCGGTCTCGTCCATGGCCCGCTCCATGCTGCCGGTCACCCGGTCGGCGTAGAGGATGACCTTGCCGTCGACGTTGCGCGCGGCGCGGCCGATGGTCTGGATCAGGGAGGTCTCCGAGCGCAGGAAGCCTTCCTTGTCGGCGTCGAGGATGGCGACCAGGCCGCATTCGGGGATGTCCAAGCCCTCGCGCAGCAGGTTGATGCCGACCAGCACGTCGAACTGGCCCAGGCGCAGGTCGCGGATGATCTCGATCCGCTCCATGGTGTCGACGTCGCTGTGCATGTAGCGCACGGCGATGCCCTGCTCGTTCAGGTATTCGGTCAGGTCCTCGGCCATCTTCTTGGTCAGGACGGTGACCAGGGTGCGGTAGCCCTTGGCCTTGGTCTGGCGGATCTCGTCGACCACGTCGTCGACCTGGCTGGCCCCGTCCTTGGAGACCGGGCGGACCTCGACCGGCGGGTCGATCAGGCCGGTGGGGCGGATCACCTGCTCGGCGAACACGCCGCCGGCCCGCTCCAGCTCCCACTTGGCCGGGGTGGCGCTGACGTGCACCGACTGCGGGCGCATGGCGTCCCACTCCTCGAACTTGAGCGGGCGGTTGTCCAGGGCGGAGGGCAGGCGGAAGCCGTACTCGGCCAGGGTCCATTTGCGGTTGCGGTCGCCCTTGTACATGGCGCCGATCTGCGGGACCGTCTGGTGGCTCTCGTCGGTGAACAGCAGGGCGTTGTCGGGGATGTATTCGAAGAAGGTCGGCGGCGGCTCGCCCGGCCGGCGGCCCGACAGGTAGCGGCTGTAGTTCTCGATGCCGGCGCAGGAGCCGGTGGTCTCGATCATCTCCAGGTCGAAGGTGGTGCGCTGCTCCAGGCGCTGGGCCTCCAGCAGCTTGCCGTTCTCGATCATCCAGGCCAGGCGCTCCTTGAGCTCGGCGCGGATGCTGACGATGGCCTGGCGCAGGGTGGGGCGCGGGGTGACGTGGTGGCTGTTGGCGTAGACCTTGATGCTCTCCAGGTCGCCGGTCTTCTTGCCGGTCAGCGGGTCGAACTCGCTGATCGCCTCGACCTCGTCGCCGAACAGGCTGACGCGCCAGGCGCGGTCCTCGTAGTGGGCGGGGAAGATCTCGATGGTGTCGCCGCGGCGGCGGAACGTGCCGCGCTCGAAGGCGGCGTCGTTGCGCTTGTACTGCTGGGCGACCAGGTCGGCCATCATCTGCTTTTCGTTGATGGTCTGGCCGACCTCCAGGGTGAAGGTCATGGCCGTGTAGGTCTCGACCGAGCCGATGCCGTAGATGCAGCTGACGCTGGCCACCACGATGACGTCGTCGCGCTCGAGGATCGCCCGCGTCGCCGAGTGGCGCATGCGGTCGATCTGCTCGTTGATCGAGCTGTCCTTCTCGATGTAGGTGTCGGTGCGCGGGACGTAGGCTTCCGGCTGGTAGTAGTCGTAATAGCTGACGAAGTACTCGACCGCGTTGTCGGGGAAGAAGCTCTTCATCTCGCTGTAGAGCTGGGCGGCCAGGGTCTTGTTGGGGGCCAGGATCAGGGCCGGGCGCTGGGTGGCCTCGATGACCTTGGCCATGGTGAAGGTCTTGCCCGAGCCGGTGACGCCCAGCAGCACCTGGTCGTTTTCCCGGCCTTCGAGACCCGCGACCAGTTCGGCGATGGCGGTCGGCTGGTCGCCGGCCGGCTCGTAGTCGCTGACCAGCTTGAACCGCCTGCCGCCCTCGGACTTCTCCGGCCGCGCCGGGCGGTGCGGGGTCCACAGCATGGGCGTCGCGGCGGCGTCGACCTCGGCGTCCAGGGCGACGTCATGGATGAACTTGGCGGAGACGTCGGAAACGCCGCCGGCTGGGGTCTCGGAAGATCGGGCCATATTGGGAAGGTAGGTCCGCGCGGGCGGGAAGGCTAGGGGGCCTGCTGACAGCGGATGTCAGCAGAATGGCGGCAGGTGGCGGCATTGCCTTTCACGCTCAAGGTTGCGATCCTGGCCGGGACAACCACGGGGGTGGCGATGGCGGACATCACGCGCGGGGGCCTGGGCCTCCTTCTGGCGATCGGCTTTGCGGGAATGGGCTCGGGCGCAGCCATGGCCCAGTCCTCCGACATGCGGCTGATCCGGGAGCCGGCCTATGGCGAGCTGCGCGACGTGCTGGGCGCGGTCCTGCCGGTCGCCACGCCCAGCCCCCGCTGCGCCCGCCCCGCCCAGCTGCCGGACGGCGCCTGCCTGGAGGCGGTGCTGGCCGGGATGAAGGCGCGGGGCGCGACCACGGGCCGGGTGCTGACCGCGCCGGGCGCCGGCGGCGGGGCGGGGACGGTGATCTCCGGCCCGATCGGCGAGGCCTACCGCCTGTACGACGTGACCCTGGCCGGCGGCGGGCCGCGGGTCGTTCCGGTGACCCTGCCCAGCTCGTCGGTGCGGGTCCCGCGCGACTGCTTCGCGACCGGCCGCGGCGTCGACTATCGGCTCGACCTGCGCGACGGCCAGCTGGCGGCGCGCGAGGTCCAGGCCGTCAGCTGCGGCGGGCCGGTCCCGCCGATCGGCTATGGCGGCCCGCGCCGGCCGCCGATCGGACCGAACGAGCCGGGCGAGCGCTGGCCGGCCACGGCCACGGTCGAGGTGCTGGGCGCGCCCCGACAGCTGGCCGCGCCGCGTCCGGACTGCCCGCCCGACGCCGCCCTGCGCGACGGCGTCTGCTTCGCGGCCGGGATCGCTGAACTGGCGTTCCGGTCCGAGCTGAAGGAGCTGGACGTGATCGGCGCCAAGCGGCCGGTCGCCCCCGGCGTGGTGCTGACGGCCAAGGAGACCGAGCAGTATGTGCTCAAGCGCAAGGGCAAGGGGGGCTTCAAGGCCGACAAGCGCTGGTTCGACAAGTCCAGCCTCGCCGCCCCGGCCGGTTGCGGGCTGACGAGCCCGGTCGACTTCGAGGTCGAGGCCGGCGACCGGGTGCACGAGCGGGCCCTGGCCGGCTGCGGCGCGCCGCCCGCCCCGCCGCCCGTGGCCACCTACGAGGCCTATGGCGCGGTGATGCCGGTGGTCATGGGCAACCGCCCTGGCTGCGCCGAGCGCGGCGAACAGCTGCTGGGCGACGCCTGCTTCACCGACGTGATCGGCTGGATGCGGGCCCGCAAGATCCCCAAGGCCGAGGCCCTGGTGCTGGACGGGTTCTACCGCCCCGGCGAGCGGGTCTATGGCGGCGGGCCGATCCGGTTTTCCTACGCCTCGGTCTGGGTCAATCCGGACGGGACCTACAAGGCCGACCGCAAGCACGGCTATTCGGCCCAGATCCGTTCCGGCGGCTGCTCGACCGTCACCGACGCGGGCGGCGAGGCCAGCGGCGTGACGCTGATCCGCGCCGACGGCGGGGTGATGGCCCAGGCCTATCAGTGGGTGGCCTGCCCGGTGCGGTAGGGGCGCGCGGGGCGCTTGCAAGTCTGCAATCTTGAGGTGAACCTGTTGTTCCAGGTCGGGGAGGCGGTTCGATGGACATGACGCGCAGGGGCGTGGCGACGGGCCTGGCGGCGGCGAGCGCGCTTCCCGGCCTGGCGGGGGCCCAGGCGCCGCCGGCGCCGGCGGAGGCGAGCCCCCAGACCCGCCTGTTTATGGAGTGCCGGTATCTGCCTGTCTGGCGAGCCCTCCAGGCCGCGCCGAAGGACCCGGGCCTGCAGCAAATGGCCTCCTTCATCGGCGACGAGGCCACGGTCCTGGCCACGGCTGGCCTGGGACCGAAGGACGCCACGCCCCTGCCGGCCGACGCGACCGCCCAGGATGCGCTGGCCGCTATCGTCGAGGCGGCGCGCGACCGCCGGGTGGTCATGCTCAACGAGGCCCACGTCGCCTCGCGCCACCGCGGTTTCCTGGCGCGGGTGCTCCGCGCCCTGCGGCCGCTGGGCTTCGACGTCCTGGCCGCCGAGGACTTCCTCAATAGCCGAGAGCCCGGCGCGCCGACCGTGCGGACCTACAAGGCCGGCGCCGCCCTGGATCCAAGCCTGGGCTTCTACCTTCACGACCCGGTCTATGCCGAGGCGGTCCGCGAGGCGGCCGGCCTGGGCTACCGGCTGGCCGCCTACGAGCAGCGGGAGGACCAACGGGTGAGCGGCGAGGGCCAGCAGGCCGCCATGGCGCGCCGCGATGCGGCCGAGGCCGACAACTTCATCGCCGACGTGCTGGCGCCGAACCCGGGATCGCGGATCCTGGTCCATTGCGGCTATTCCCACCTGCGCAAGACGCCCGATCATCGAGGATCCAGGTGGTTCGCCGCCCGGCTGAAGGAAAAGTCGGGGATCGATCCGCTCTGCGTCTCCCAGGCCTACACCGGTTCGTTCGGGCCTCACGGCGCCGACCCGCCAACAACGACCGCGGTGCTGGAGCGTTTCAGGCCTGTCGATTCGATCGTGGTGCGCGGGACGGACGGGTGGTTCGGGGCGGCGTCGGCCGGGGCCGACCTGGCGGTGTTCCATCCGCTCCTGGCCGACGTCGCCGGTCGCCCGGGCTGGCTGGCGGCGGACCGTGTGCGCCGCCGGGTGGAGGTCGCCGCGCCCGGACCGCGAACGGCGACGGTGCTTCTCCAGGCCGTCCACGCGGTCGATCCCGACCAGGCCATCCCGGCCGACCAGCTGGTGCTGGCGCCGGAGGCCGCTTCGGCCGTCCTGTTCCTGCGGCCCGGCGTCTATCGCCTGCGGCTGGAAACCGAGACCGGCCTTGTCCCGCTCAGGACGTTGACGGTCTGACGACCCTAGAGGTCTGACCTATTCAGGCCGCCTGTAAGATGTGTTAGCGCTATCACCGGTCACGGCGCGACAGGACGCCGAGCCGAGACGGGGAAGCGTATGGACCAGGGACCTCTCCAGAACCGAGTTCGCCGGCCGCGCTCGAAGGGCGCCGCGGCTCTCGGACTGGCCCTGGCGGCTTCGCTGCTGCTGGTCCAGGGCGCGGCCGCCGGCATGCCTCGCCTGGAGACCCAGGGTTCGGCCCGGCGGCTGGCGGTCGACGGCAAGCCGATGCTGGTGCTGGGCGGCGAGCTGGGCAATTCCAGCGCCTCCAGCCAGGCCTATATGGCCAAGTACTGGCCCAAGCTGAAGGCCATGAACCTCAACACCGTGCTGGCGCCGGTCTCGTGGGAGCTGATCGAGCCGAAGGAGGGGGCCTACGACTTCGCCAGCGTCGACGGCCTGCTGAAGGACGCCCGCGCCCAGGACATGCGCCTGGTGCTGCTGTGGTTCGGGGCCTGGAAGAACAGCATGTCGACCTATGTCCCCTCGTGGGTGAAGCGCGATGACGTCCGCTTCCCCCGGGCCAAGGCGGCGAATGGCGTCAGCCAGGAGATCCTGTCGGCCTTCTCGGCCGAGACCCGCGACGCCGACGCCCGGGCCTACGCCGCCCTGCTGGCCCACCTGAAGGTGGTCGACGCCCAGGGCACGGTGCTGATGGTCCAGGTCGAGAACGAGATCGGCATGCTGCCGGTCGCCCGCGAGTGGGGTCCTGCAGCCAACGCCGCCTGGGCCGCGCCCGTGCCGCCCGAACTGCTCGCGCGCCTGGCGAACGGCGGCGAGACGATCGAGCCCGAACTGCGGGCCCTGTGGCAGGCTCACGGCTCGAAGACCTCCGGGACCTGGGCCCAGGTGTTCGGCGACGCCGACGCCGGCCAGGAGGTGTTCACCGCCTGGTTCTACGCCCGCTACGCCGAGGCCGTGGCCCGGGCCGGCAAGGCCGCCTATCCGCTGCCGATGTACGTCAATGTCGCCCTGAACCGCACGGGCAAGGCGCCGGGCGACTATCCCAGCGGCGGGCCGCTGCCGCACCTGATCGACGTCTGGAAGACCGGCGCGCCCAGCATCGACCTGATCTCGCCCGACATCTATTTCCCCAACTTCAGCGACCTGGCCGGCCGCTACAAGCGCCCGGACAACGCGCTGTTCATCCCCGAGGCCAACAATGTCGGCGCGCCCGAGACGCCGGCCAACGCCTTCTATGCGATCGGCCAGCTGGACGCGTTGGGCTTCTCGCCGTTCCAGGTGGAGAACGCCGACCCCAAGGCCGAGGCCGCCCTGACCCAGGCCTATGACGTGCTGCGGCAACTGACCCCGGCGATCCTGGCGGCCCAGGGCAAGGGGAGAATGGCGGGCTTCAAGCCGCGCGTGCTGGAGGACGGCACGGTGCAGGACCAGCCGGTCGTCCAGACGCTGGGCGATTACACGTTCACCGTCGGCTTCCTCGACCCGTGGACGCCCAAGGCCGACCAGAAGACCGCCGCCCACGGGGGGCTGATCATCCAGATCGGTCCGGAAGAGTATCTGATCGCCGGCCGCGGGCTGGTGGTCACCTTCGCGGGCGCCCGGAACGGCCCCGCCCTGGCCGGCATCGACCGCGCGGTCGAGGGCGTGTTCGACGCCCAGGGCCGCTGGGTCCCCGGCCGGGTTCTGAACGGCGACCAGACCCATCAGGGCCGCCACATTCGCCTCGCCCCCGACCTGTTCCAGATCCAGCGGGTGAAGCTCTACCGCTACCGGTGAGCCGGCGTCCGCTTCCGACCTCTTGGCGGACCAATCTCACCAGCGTCGCGCCGTCGCCCGCCAAACCGCAAGATCGGTCGAGCGCGCGACAGCCGCGCGCGGCAAGCTAGGATCGTCACAGCGGATGAGAATGATGACGGCGACGCTCGACCACTACCATGCCCGGATGCAGAGGGTGCTGGACCATATCGACCGGCATCTGGATGGCGATCTGGATCTGGAGGCGGTGAGCGGCGTCGCGGCGTTCTCGAAATTCCATTTCCACCGGCAGTTCAAGGCGACCTTCGGAATCTCGCTGCACCACTACGTCCAGTTGGCCCGCATGAAGCGAGCCTCGAAACAGCTGGCCGACGGGCAGGGGGTGAGCGTCACCGAAATCGCCATGGATGCGGGCTTCGAGTCGCCCGACGCCTTCGCCCGCGCCTTTCGGCAGAGGTTCGCGCAGTCGCCGTCGCGTTTCCGGAAATCTCCCGAATGGGAGCCGTGGCTTGCGGCCATTTCGCCGCTCAACGCAGCCAGGAGCAAGATCATGCAAGAGACCTTCACCCCCGACCAGGTCACGATCCGCCAGGTGGGGCCGACCCGCGTGGCGATGTTCGAGCACCGGGGCGACCCGCAGACCTTCGACGTCACCCGCGAGCGGTTCATCGCCTGGCGCAAGGCGGCCGGACTGACGCCCAAGACAAGTTCGACCTTCAACATCTGGTACACCGAGCGGCGGCCCGCCAACCCCGCCGACTATCGGATGGACCTCTGTGTCGGCGTTTCCGCCGACCAGAAAATCGACGGCGAGGGGGTCCGGGAAGGCGAAATCCCCGGCGGGCGCTGCGCGGTGCTGCGGGTGACGGGCGACACCCACAACCTGGAGCCCGCCGCCCTCTATCTCTACCGCGACTGGCTGCCGGCCAGCGGCGAGGAAATGCGCGATTTCCCGATCTACTGCCAACGCTTCTTCCTGGACACGCCGGAACACGGTACGGCCGCGGAGCTGCATTTGCCGTTGAGGTGAGCCGCCTCGCTCAGCCATCCCAGGCCTTCGGAAAGTCCGCTCGGCGCGGCCGGTGGCAGGGCTATCGCCTATGGCAAAAACAGGATCGGCGCCCGGCTTCGCGGAGCTTGTCCGGGACGACAGGTTTTTTCAGAGCCAATCCATAGGCGATAGCCCCGCTCACACGGGGGCAGGCCTAAGCCCCCTCGAACGCCGCCTTCAGCTTCGGCATGTCCAGCTTGACCATCTGCATCATGGCCCCGAACATCCGGCCGACGGCGGCCTTGTCGGGGTGGGACAGCAGGTCCAGCAGTTCCTGGGGCACGATCTGCCAGGACAGGCCGTACTTGTCCTTCAGCCAGCCGCACTGGCTTTCCCGGCCGCCGTCGGCGATCAGGGCGTCCCAGTAGCGGTCGACCTCGGCCTGGTCGGCGCAGTGGACGACGAACGACACCGCCTCGGTGAAGGTGAAGTGGGGCCCGCCGTTCAGGGCGGTGTAGGCCTGGCCGTTCAGCTCGAAACCCACGGTCATCACGTCGCCCGGCGCGCCGGGACCGCCCGAGCCGTAGCGGGTGATCTCCGTGATCCGCGAGTCGGGAAACAGCGAGACGTAATAGTTGGCGGCCTGCTCGGCCTGGGTGTCGAACCACAGGAAGGGGGTGATCTTGGGCATGGCTTTCCTCCACGGGACCGCCGGTCGGCGGGTTCAAGGCGAGGACGATCAGGACACGCGCGCCCCGACATCGGTCCGGACTTTTCGACCAAACGTCGGTCAGGAGCGACGAACGCCGCCGAGACCCTAGTCGAACACGCCGACGTCGACGGCGGACGTCTGCAGGTCGGTGAGCCGGCGCACGACGCGGTTGAACAGGACGCATTGGCCCACGACAATGGCGCTGATCACGATGAGCGCCGCGCTCGCGAACGCCCGATCCTTTACGCCGATCTTGCCCAGGACGCCGAGCAGCCCACCCGCCGCGCCGCCGGCGAGCCACAGCGCCCACCACCAGCGCAGCAGGGCCGGCGTCGGAACCGACCGCCACGCCGTGGGCGCGGTGCTGGCCCGCCAGGTCTGTTCGATCGCCTCGAAGGGCTTCCACAGCGCGCCGATCGGCACGAAGTACCAGCCCACCGCCCAGCCTGACGAGATCGGCAGGCCGTAGCGCGCGAGACGTTGGGCGTTTCGGCTGACGCGATAGATCCAGACCAACGACAGGACGCCGGCGACGACCTGAACGCTCAGATTACCCGCGACCGTCAGCTTCACGATCCGCCCGAAGAGCTCATAGGGGAAGGTCGCGGAAACCCGACCTAGCAGGGCGAGCAGATTGATCGCCATGGCTCCGATCAGAAGCAGCTTCATGGCGCAAAAGGCCCACGTCGCCGCGATCACGAGTTTGGCCAAGCCCATCGGCGATTTGATTGGCGTCATGACGTTCCCCGGCGACAAGGGCTAGGACGGTTCGGCGTGGGCGACAACCAGCCAAGGCCAAGTTTCGTCTGGCGACGGCATCCGACGGCCGTTGCCGCCCCCGCCGCCGCGGACTAGTTACGCGGCATGCCCGCTTCCGAGATCGAACCCTTCCACGCCATCGCCATCAGCCGCCTGGCCCACCAGATGAAGGCCCAGGGCCGGTCGATCATCCACATGGAGTTCGGCCAGCCCTCGACCGGCGCGCCCAAGGCGGCGATCGCCACGGCGCATCATGTGCTGGACACCGACGGCATGGGCTATTGGGAAAGCCCGTTGCTGAAGGCGGCCATCGCCCGGCGCTACGCCGATCTGGACGGGGTCGCGGTCGATCCCGAGCGGATCATCCTGACCTGCGGCGCCTCGCCGGCCCTGGTGCTGGCCCTGGCCTCGAACTTCCAGCCGGGCGACCGCGTCGCCCTGGCCCGGCCGGGCTACGTGGCCTATCGCAATACCTTGAAGGCCCTAAACCTGGTTCCGGTCGAGATCGGCTGCGGGGCCGAGAGCCGCTTCCAGCTGACCGCCGCCCACCTGGCCGCGCTGGACCCTGCCCCGGCCGGCGTGATCATCGCCAGCCCGGCCAACCCGACCGGCACTATCATCCCCGCGGCCGAGCTGGAGGCCATCGCCGGCGTCTGTCGCGACCGGGGGATCCGCGTCGTCTCCGACGAGATCTATCACGGCCTCAGCTATGGCGAGCCGGCCCGCTCGATGCTGGCGTTCGCGCCAGACGCCCTGATCGTCAACAGCTTCTCCAAATATTTCAGCATGGCCGCCTGGCGGCTGGGCTGGGTGGTCGTGCCGACAGAGCAGGTCCAGCGGGCCCGGGCCTTCATGGGCAACCTGTTCCTGACCCCGCCGTCGCTGAGCCAGCACGCCGGCCTGGTCGCCATGGATTGCCTGGACGAGCTGGAGGGCCATGTCGCCGTCTACCGCGCCAACCGCGCCCTGCTGCTGGACGCCTTGCCGGCCCTGGGCCTGGCCTCGATCGCCCCGCCCGATGGAGCCTTCTACATCTATGCCGATATCGGCCACCTGACCGACGACAGCCTGGCCTTCTGCGAGGCCCTGCTGCGCGACACCGGCGTGGCCACCGCGCCCGGCGTCGACTTCGACCCGGTCGACGGCCGGCGGTTCATCCGCTTCAGCTTTGCCGTCTCGACGCCGGAGGTCGAGGAGGCGCTGCGGCGGATCATCCCGTGGTTCGCCCAAAGAAACCCTCTCCCAGCGGGATAGGCTTATCGCTGGAGCAACGCCCTGCCGATCGGCCGGGGCGGCTGGCTCTGCAGCACCACCGAGGTGGTCACGGGGCCGAAGCGGCCGATCGCGTCGACGATCGTCGCCAGGTCGCCGGCCGCTGGGACCAGCGCCTTGAGCACGAAGCAGTCGTCGCCCGTCACCCGATGGACCTCGACCACATAGGGCAGGCGTTCGAACGTCTCCAGGCAGGCGCGCATGTGCTCGTGGGTGGTCTTCAGGCGGATGATGGCGCTGAGCGCCAGGCCCAGGGCCAGCGGGTCGATCCGCGCGCTGTAGCCGGTGATGATCCCGCGCTCCTCCAGCCGCCTGACCCGTTCCGACATCGACGGCTGCGACAGGCCGATCCGCCGTCCCAGCTCCGACAGCGAGATGCGGCCGTCGGCCTGCAGCGCCTCGATAATGGCGATGTCCTTGGCGTCGAGGCCTTCGGAAAGCGGCATGGGCGGGTGCTCGCCTTGAATTCATCGGAACTATCGCGCTTTCGCCGATGAATGGCCATGCCCTTCGAACCGTTGGTCGGCCATCCTGCGCAAGAGGCGAAGGAGAGCGCGATGCGGCTGATCGGAATGCTGGATTCACCCTATGTGCGGCGGGTGGCCGTGACCCTGCGGCTGCTGGACCTGCCGTTCGCGCATGAACCGGTGTCGGTGTTTCGCCACTACGACGCCTTCGCCGCGATCAATCCGGTGGTCAAGGCGCCGACCCTGGTCACCGACGACGGCGTGGCGCTGATGGACTCGACCCTGATCATCGCCCATCTGGAGCGGCTGGCCGGCCGGCGCCTTGGCCCGGACGACCTGGCCGAACACGCCCGCGCCCAACGAATCCTGGGCCTGGCCCTGGCCGCCTGCGAGAAGACCGTGTCGCTGGTCTACGAGTTCAACCTGCGCCCGGAAGAGAAGCATCACGCCCCCTGGATCGACAGGGTGCGGCGGCAGCTCGGCGCGGCCTGGAGCCTGCTGGAAGCCGAACTGGCCTTGCCGCCGGCGTGGCTGGAAGGCTCGCAGGCCTGGGCGACCAGCGCGGTGGCCTGGACCTTCGCGACCCGGACCCTGCCCGAATCCGTCGAGGCGTCGGCGTGCCCCGGCCTGGCGGCGCTGACCGCGCGGGCCGAGGCGACGCCGGCGTTTCTGGCGACGCCGTTCGACGACGCCTCTAGGCTCGCATCCAGTCGATGAACGCCCGCAGGGCCGGCGAGAGCTGGCGGCGGCTGGGATAGTAGAGAAAGAAGCCGGGAAACGGCTCGCACCAGTCGTCGAGCAGCGAGACCAGTCGGCCGCCGGCGATGTCGTCGGCCACCTGGTCGCGGATCAGGAAGGCCAGGCCGGCGCCGTCCAGGCAGGCGCGGCGGATGACCTCGTTCTCGTCGCTGACCAGCACGCCGGGCGGATTGACCACCACCTCGCGCCCCTGGCGTTCGAACTCCCACGGCCAGGGTTGGCCGCTGCCGCGCCGAAACAGCAGGCAGCGGTGGTTCAGGACGTCCTCGGGTCGGTCGGGCGCGCCGCGGGCCTCGACATAGGACGGCGCGCAGACCAGGGCCTGGCTGAGCTCGCGGCCCAACGGGGCGGCGATCATGTCGGCCTGCAGGCTCTCGCCCAGCCGCACGCCGCAGTCGAAGCCGCCGGCCACGATGTCGGACAGGCCGTCGTCGCAGACGATCTCGACCCGCACGTCCGGATAGGCGTCCAGGAAGCCGCCGATGCGCGGGCCCACCAGCCAGCGCGCCGCCGAGCGGGCGATGTTGATCCGCAGCCGCCCGGCGGGGCGGTCGCGGAACGCCGCCACCTCGGACAGGGCCGCGTCGATGTCGGCGAGGGCCGGGGCCAGCCGCGCCAGCAGCCGTTCGCCGGCCTCGGTGGGCGCGACGCTGCGGGTCGTGCGGTGCAGCAGCCGCACGTCCAGCCGGGCCTCCAGGTTGCGCATCGTGTGGCTGAGGGCCGAGGCCGAGACCCCCAGCACCTGGGCGGCGGCGCGGAAGCTGCGATGCTGGGCCACCAGGGCGAAGACGGCGAGGTCGGGCAAGGGGCGCTGGTCCATTACTGAGTATTTCTCAGCAGTCCGCTGAGACTTCAAGCGCTTATCCTGGGCGGGCCCCGCGCCCATCTTCACGCTGTCGGAAGGCCGCGCCTTTCGATCGCAATTCCAGACATGAGGATATCACCATGAAGACGCGCAAACTCGGCGACGGGCTGGAAGTCTCGGCCATCGGCCTGGGCTGCATGGGCATGGGCCAGGTCTACGGCACGGCCCTGGACAAGGCCGACGCCTTCAAGGTGCTGGCCCGGGCGGTCGAACTGGGCGTGACGTTCTTCGACACCGCCGAGGTCTACGGCCCCTACACCAACGAGGTGCTGGTCGGCGAAGGCCTCAAGCCGTTCCGCGACAAGCTGGTGATCGCCACCAAGTTCGGCTTCGACATCGCGCCGGAAGGGACCGCCGAGGGCTTCGCCCGCATGCGCGGCACCGACAGCCGGCCCGAGCACATCCGGGCCGTGGCCGAGGCCTCGCTCCAGCGGCTGGGCGTCGAGGTGATCGACCTGTTCTACCAGCACCGCGTCGACCCGAACGTGCCGATCGAGGACGTGGCCGGAACGGTCAAGGATCTGATCGCCGAGGGCAAGGTCAAGCACTTCGGCCTGTCGGAGGCCGGTCCCGAGACCATCCGCAGGGCCCATGCGGTGCAGCCGGTGGCGGCCCTGCAGAGCGAATATTCGCTGTGGTTCCGCGACCTGGAGCAGACCACCCTGCCGGTGATCCGCGAACTGGGCATCGGCCTGGTGCCCTACAGCCCGCTGGGCCGGGGCTTCCTGACCGGGGCGATCAAGGCCGACGCGCCGCTGGCCGACAACGACTTCCGCCGGGGCCTGCCGCGCTTCCAGGGCGAGGCCCTGGCCAAGAACCTGTCGCTGGTCGAGGCCCTGATCGTGATCGCCGCCGAGAAGGGGATCACCCCGGCCCAGCTGGCCCTGGCCTGGATCCTGGCCCAGGGCGAGCACATCGCCCCGATCCCCGGCACCACCAAGATCAGCCGGCTGGAGGAGAACCTCGGCGCGGTCGACGTGGTCCTGTCGGCCGACGACCTGGCCCGGATCGCCGCCGCGGTGCCCGAGACCGCGGTCGAGGGCGCGCGCTACAGCGAGGCCGGCCTGGCGATGGTGGGGCGGTAGACGAAAAAGGAACCCTCTCCCGGCGGGAGAGGGAGGGGCCCGCCGCGTAGCGGTGGGAGGGTGAGGGATTACGCTCTCGCCGTTTTGCCCAAACGCCCTGCCGGCACGCCGTCTGACGTCTAAACCCCTCACCCTCCCATGCTGCGCATGGGCCCCTCCCTCTCCCTTTGGGAGAGGGTCTTTGGGGCCTTGATCCGCGCGCCCCGGCGCCCCCACACTCGCCGTCATGGCCGACAATCCGCTGCAGCGCCTCGACGCCCTCGAACTGGTCAAGATGGGCAAGAGCACCATCACCCTGGGCGGGCTGGGCGCGGCCATCGTGATCGTGGCGGCGGCGATGCTGGCGGCGCGCCTGGCCGCCGCCGGCCTGCGCCGCCTGCGGGCCCGGGCGGTCGACAACGCCTCTTCGCTGTACGTGGTCGAGAAGCTGGCGACCTACGGCCTGGTGGTGATCGGCTTCCTGGCCGCCCTGTCGACCATGGGCATCGACCTGACCTCGCTGGCGGTGTTCGCCGGGGCCGTTGGCGTCGGCGTCGGCCTGGGCCTGCAGGGGGTGATCAAGGACTTCGCCTCGGGCATCTCGCTGGTGTTCGAGCGGCTGGTGGCGGTGGGCGATTTCGTCGAGCTGTCGAACGGCGCCCGGGGCGTGGTCCACGAGATCGGGCCGCGCGCCACCCGCATCCGCACCAACGACAGCACCGACATCGTCGTGCCCAACTCGGTGCTGGTCAACGACCAGGTCATCAACTGGACCCTGCACCATTCCAACCGCCGCATCCGCGTGCCGTTCGTCACCGCCTTCGGGGCCGACAAGGAAAAGGTGCGGGCCGCGGTGCTGAAGGCCGCCCATTCGGTGCCGTTCACCTCGCCCGACGACGCCGTGCGCAAGAGCCAGGTCTGGCTGGTCGGCTATGGCGACTCGGCGCTGAAGTTCGAGCTGGTCGTCTGGCCGACGATCGAGTCCGTGCGCCGGCCGGCGGCGATCTTCGCGGCCTATACCTGGGCCATCGACGACGCCCTGCGCGGGGCCGGCATCGAGATCCCCTATCCGCAGCGCGACCTGCGCCTGCGTGGCGTGCTGGGCGAGGAGGGCGACGACGCCCGCGCCGCGCTCCGCCTGGAGCCCCGCGCCAGCCGCCGCGCCAAGGCCAAGGCCGCAGCGCTCTCGTCCAGCAACGACGCGGCCGAGGACCTGACGCGCGAGGATCCCGAGGAGCCGCCGGCGCCGGTTCAGGGGCCGCCGGCGAAGGGATAGGTGTCCGCCGGTCGCTTCAAGATCGCTCTTTTGAGCGAAGTTGGACAATCGACTTCACTCGAAGGACGCAAAGTCGTTCAGATTCCGCTAGCCGCTTTCGACCCGAACGGACTTCAGTCCATATCGGCGACAGCTATGGTGGGGCCAGCAACGGTGATTTCCGGCCCGCCCAACACGTTCCAGCGAAATAGCACCAGGTGCCATCGGTCGGGCGCTGACCGTGCGGTATAGATCATCCCGTCCGCATCGCTGGACCTGACGATATCAGCCGGTCTCCAACTATCCGCCCGTTGTCCTCTTTGGCGTTGGGGCCGCCACGGAACGGCCGCGTCGAGTCGCTGGATCGACAGGTTCGCACAATGGTCGGCATTGCGCAGATCAACGATCTTGGCCTGCTCGACATGCAAGGGAACCGCCAGGCGGCGTGGATCACCAGGACGGCGATAGGTGTCGATCGCCTTGGCCGCCCAATCCGCCCGAGGGGAGAGATACAGGGCCGGCAGGCCGCTGTGGTGGAATCGACCTTCGGAGCTCTTCGCGCCGGTGAGCACCAGATGTTGGTCCGCTTCGAACAAGATGCGGTAGAAAGTGCCGGAGAGTTCATTCCATCTCGTCGCCACGCCCGCGCCCCCGATCCGCAACAAGAACAGCTTGCTGCCCTGATGTCAGACCTCCCACCCATAACGGATTTCTCAGGCGTCCGCTCGGCCCTACCTGCCCATGCGTCAGCCTTGACCCTCGTGCCGCGCCGCCGCAGTCTTCTCGCAACTGCGAAATAAGCAGAGACCAGGGATGCGAGCGCCATGAAGACCCCCCGAGGCTTTTTCAAACCCCTGGCGATCGGCGCGCCGACGCCCTGGCGCGAGCCGCCGGCCCGGGTCGAGCGGATGATCCACTTCGTGCCGCCGCACCTGGACAAGGTCAGGGCCAAGCTTCCCGAGATCGCCCCGGCCGTCGACGTGATCCTGGCCAACCTGGAGGACGCCATCCCCGCCGACGCCAAGGGCGCGGCGCTGGCCGGTGCGGTGGCGATGTCGCGCGAGGTCGACTTCCGGGCCCTGGGCGTGGGCCTGTGGGTGCGGATCAACTGCCTGAACTCGCCCTGGCACCTGGACGAGGTGGCGACCCTGGTCGAGAAGGCCGGCGACCGCATCGACGTGATCATGGTCCCCAAGGTCGAGGGGCCGTGGGACATCTTCTACATGGACCAGCTGCTGGCCTCGCTGGAGGCCAAGCACGGGGTCACCCGGCCGATCCTGCTGCACGCGATCCTGGAGACCGCCGAGGGGGTCATGAACGTCGAGCAGATCGCCGGGGCCAGCCCGCGCATGCAGGGCATCTCGCTGGGTCCGGCCGACCTGGCCGCCAGCCGCGCCATGAAGACCACCCGGGTCGGCGGCGGCCATCCCGGTTACCGGGTCATCGAGGACCCGCATGCCGACGGTTCACTCCGCGCCTCCGTCCAGCAGGACCTGTGGCACTACACCTTCGCCAAGATGGTCGACGCCTGCGCCGCCCACGGCATCAAGCCGTTCTACGGCCCGTTCGGGGCCATCGACGACCCGGTCGCCTGCGAGCAGCAGTTCCGCAACGCCTTCCTGATGGGCTGCGCCGGGGCCTGGACCCTGCACCCCAGCCAGATCGTCATCGCCAAGCGGGTGTTCTCGCCGGCCCCCGACGAGGTGGCCTTCGCCCGACGCATCCTGGAGGCCATGCCGGACGGCACGGGCGTGGCCATGCTGGACGGCAAGATGCAGGACGACGCGACCTGGAAACAGGCCAAGGTCATGGTCGACTGCGCCCGGCAGATCGCGGCCAAGGATCCGGCGTATGCGGGGCTTTATGGGTTCTAATTAGATCCTCCCCCTGTGGGGCAGGGGAATCGCATTTGATGCGGCTGGGGAGTTGCCAGAGATTTGCTGATCGATTCTGACAGTGTTTCCGTAATGAGGAGGCGCTGATTTGG
>NZ_JAVDWJ010000016.1:0-114759 GCF_031457295.1 Caulobacter sp. BE254
CCCGACACCAAGTCCATCTCACGCAAAATGAAGATCGCCTGCTGGCGGCAAGCCTTCTTCTTCGAGCTCTTTGCTCATATGCGATAGCCCTGCCCACAGGGGGAGGAGCAATGCTTCCCCGATCCTCCGACTCCGGCTAAGAACGGAGCATGAACTTCGCAGATCCGTTCCTGATCCTCGCCTTCGTCCTGCTGCTGGTGGCCGTCGCCGCCGCGGCGGTCGCCGTCTGGGCCATGGGCCGGGCCGGCCGGGCCGAGGCCCGGGCCTGGGAGCTGAACGCCAGGCTGGTCCAGGCCGACGAGCGGGCCCGGCTGCTGGAGGACCAGGCCGCCACCCAGGGCGAGCTGATCCGCGCCCAGGCCGCCCAGCAGGCGACCATGACCGCCAACACCGTGGCCGAGGCGCTGATCAAGCGCACCGAGGAGAACTTCAAGAGCCGCGAACTGCTGAGCCAGCAGCGCCTGGAGGCCCAGCTCAAGCCCGTGGCCGAGACCCTGGCCAAGTTCGAGGCCCAGGTCACCGCCGTCGAGAAGGCCCGCGCCGAGGAGACCGGCGGCCTCAAGGCCCAGATCGCCGCCCTGATGGAGGCCTCGACCGCCACCCAGTTCGAGGCCCGCAAGCTGTCGGCCGCCCTGCGGCGTGGGGCGGGGGTCCAGGGCCGCTGGGGCGAGCAGACTCTCCGTAACGTTCTCGAGGCCGCCGGCCTCAACACCCGCTTCGACTTCGAGGAGCAGTTCAGCGTCGACAGCGACGAGGGCCGCCGGCGGCCCGACGTCAAGGTCAAGATGCCGGGCGGCGGGGTCTTCGTGATCGACGCCAAGTGCTCGCTCAACGCCTTCCTCGAGGCCCAGGAGGCCACCGAGGATCACCTGAAGGAAAGCGCCCTGGCCCGCCACGCCGCCAGCGTCCGCGCCCACATGCAGGGGCTGTCCGCCAAGGCCTACTGGGACCAGTTCGCCAGCGAGGGCTCGCCGGACTTCGTGGCCATGTTCGTGCCCGGCGACGGCTTCCTGGCCGCGGCCCTGGACCGCCTGCCCGACCTGATGACCGAGGCCATGGATCGCCGGGTGCTGCTGGTCACCCCCACCACCCTGTTCGCCCTCTGCAAAGCTGTTGCCTATGGCTGGCGGGCCGAGGACCAGGCCAAGAACGCCGCCGCCATCGTCGCCGTGGGCCGCGAGCTTTACAAGCGCATCGCGGTGATGGGGGCCCATGCCGGTTCGGTGGGCAAGGCGCTGGAGGCGGCGGTCGGCCGCTACAACCAGTTCGTCGGCTCGCTGGAAAGCCAGGTCCTGACCCAGGCCCGCCGCTTCGAGGACCTGTCGGTCGACCACGAGGGCAAGGAGATCGGCGAGCTGACGCCGGTGGAGAACGCCGTGCGGCCGCTGGTCAAGCTGGCGGCGAGCGAGGCGCTGGAGTCGTCGGATGATCCTGCGATTGCGCGGCTTAAGGCTGCGCCTTAGGACAGTTGAATGATCGCCATGCTCATTCCGCCAATTGCGCTTGCAATGGTTTTTCTCTGGTTCCTTGTTTCGCAGGGCAGGGTGGTGTTCGAGGCTTGGCGCAAGGGTGTCATCGCAGGAGACTCCCTCGTGAAGGGCATGGTCCAGCGCGCTGTCGACCCGGCCGAGTTCAACAGGCTGCTGGCGGACAAGATCAGGCGAATGGCTTCGGTCGTCGTGGTGGCCATGGTCATGGGGTTTTTGATATGGCCGGTTCTCCGTTCCGCAATGTCGCACTGAAGCTCGCCCGCCGCGTCCCTCCGTCGCCTTGACCCCGGACGGCGCTGCGCTTACCTGAGCGATATCATGGCCATCCGTCGCATCCTCACCGTCGATAACCCCGCCGACCTGGCGATCCTCAAGCAGGTCTCCAAGGACGTGCCCGCCGTCACGGACGAGCTGCGCGCCCTGATGGACGACATGCTGGAGACCATGTACGACGCCCCCGGCATCGGCTTGGCGGCCGTGCAGGTCGGCGAACTGGTCAATGTCATCGTCATGGACCTGGCCCGCGAGGGCGAGGAGCCGGCCCCCCGCCACTTCGTCAATCCGAAGATCACCTGGGAGTCCGAGGAGCTGTTCTCGTACGAGGAAGGCTGCCTGTCGGTGCCCGAGGTCTATGACGCGGTCGAGCGTCCCGCTCGCGTCAAGATCAGCTATCTGAACTACCAGGGCGAGGCGGTCGAGGAAGAGGCGGAGGAGCTGTTCGCGGTCTGCATCCAGCACGAGATGGACCACCTGAAGGGCGTGCTGTTCATCGACCACCTGTCGCGCCTCAAGCGCGACCGGGCGATCAGCAAGGTCAAGAAGGCGCGGCGGGCGGCTTAAGGCGGCGCGAACGTAGGGGACACACACTCACCCCACGTTCGAGGATGCAAGGTCACGAGCCTTGCCGTGAGTGTGTGTCCCCAATCCTGCCGTCCTACCGCGTCGCCTCGTGGACTTCCTTCTTGGCGTTCGAGCCGGCCTTCTTGGCGTCGGCGTTGATGTCGGCCGCGGCTTCCTTGGTTTCCTGGCCGGCCTTGGCGCCGACTTCCTGGGCCTTGTCGACCGCTTGGCCGGCCGCGACCTTGGCGTCGGCGGCGGCTTCCTCGGTGCTTTCCTTCAGGGCCGTGCCGGCTTGCTTGACGTCGGGATCGTTCTTGATGTCGGTCGCCGCCTGCTTGATCTCGGAACCGGCCGCCTTGGCGCCTTCCTTGATCTGGGTGGCGTGCTCGTCGGAGCAGGCGGCCAGCGACAGGGCGGCCAGGCCGGCGACGGCGAACAGGGTGATGGAGCGCATGACGATTCCTCCTGGAAAGGGTCGCCCATAGAACGGCGCTCTACGGTCGAGGTTCCGACTCTGTGGCTCCGCCTTCCTGAGACCCCACCTTCCTAAGAACGGCCGGGCCGTCTAAACGTCCGCCATGCGCCTCGCCTTCCTCGGAACCCCCGATTTCTCTGTCGCCTGCCTGGCCGAACTGGTCGCCGCCGGCCACGAGATCGCCTGCGTCTATTCCCAGCCGCCCGCCCCGCGCGGCCGGGGCCAGGACCTCAAGCCCTCGCCGGTCCACGCCTTCGCCGAAAGCCTGGGCCTGCCCGTGCGCACGCCGGCCTCGATGAAGACCGCCGAGGAGATCGAGGCCTTCCGCGCCCTGGACCTGGACGCCGCCGTGGTCGTGGCCTTCGGCCAGATCCTGGTGCGCGAGGTGCTGGAGGCCCCGCGCCTGGGCTGTTTCAACCTGCACGCCAGCCTGCTGCCGCGCTGGCGGGGCGCCGCGCCGATCCAGCGGGCGATCATGGCCGGCGACCCGGTGACTGGCGTCCAGGTGATGCGGATGAGCGAGGGCCTGGACGAAGGCCCGGTGCTGATGGGCGAGACGGTGCGGATCGACGCCCTGGACACCGCCGGAACCCTGCACGACAAGCTGGCCGCGGTCGGCGCGCGGATGCTGCCCGTCGCCCTGGGGGCCATCGAGCGCGGCGCGGCCCGGGAAACGCCGCAGAGCGAGGACGGCGTCACCTACGCCAGGAAGATCAAGGCCGCCGAGGCCCGCATCGACTGGACCCGGCCGGCCGCCGAGGTCGACCGCCACATCCGCGGCCTGTCGCCGTTCCCAGGCGCGTGGTTCGAGGCGCCGAGCGACAAGGGCCCGGTGCGCGTCAAGGCCCTGCTGTCGCGGGTCGCGGATGGCGAGGGCGCGCCTGGAACGACGCTCGATGACAACCTGCTGATCGCCTGCGGAGACGGCGCCGTGCGCCTGCTCAAGGCTCAACGCGAGGGCAAGGGCGCCCAGGACGCCGAGGTCTTCGTGCGCGGCTTCCCGCTGGCGGCCGGGACGGTCCTGGCCTGATGCCCCGCTACCGCCTGACGATCGAATATGACGGCCGACCCTATAACGGCTTCCAGGCCCAGGCCGCGCAGCCGTCGGTGCAAGGGGCGATCGAGGCGGCGGTCAAGGCCTTCACCGGCCAGCAGATTCGCATCGCGGCGGCCGGCCGCACCGACACCGGCGTCCACGCCACCGCCCAGGTGGTGCAGGTCGACCTCGAGCGCGACTGGCCGGCCCAGACGGTGATGAACGCCCTGAACGCCCACCTGGTGCGCGAGGCGGTCAGCGTGCTGGACTGCGCCGTCGCGCCGGAGGGCTGGCACGCCCGGTTCTCGGCCAAGGAACGGCGCTACCTCTACCGCATCCTCAACCGCCCCGCCCCGCCGGCCCTGGACCAGGGCAAGGTCTGGCACGTGAAGAAGGCCATGGACGCGGCGGCCATGCACGCGGCCGCCCAGGCCCTGGTGGGCCTGCACGACTTCACCACCTTCCGCGACATGGCCTGCCAGTCGAAGTCGCCGGTCAAGACGCTGGACGTGGCGCGGGTGTCGCGGGTCGGCGACGAGGTCCACCTGGTGTTCGAGGCCCGCTCGTTCCTGCACCGCCAGGTGCGGTCGATGACCGGCACCCTGGCCGAGGTCGGGGTCGGTCGCTGGACCGCCGACGACGTGCGCTCGGCCCTGGAAGCGCGGGACCGCACGGCCTGCGGGCCGGTGGCGCCGGCCGACGGGCTGTACCTGACGGGCGTGGGGTATGAGGGGGAGGGTTAGGGCCTCCCCGAGACCTATTTCGATGTTGTCATCCCGGAAAGCGCGCAGCGCTTGTCCGGGATCCAGGTGAACCGCAAGGCGTCAGCCCAGTCCCCTGGGTCCCGGACAGCCTCTGCGAGGCTTCCGGGATGACAGCCGTTTTGAGTCGCTAGTCCACCAACTCCGCCGGCACCTTGCCGCCGTTCTCGGACAGCTTCTTGATCACCTGCTTGTGCAGCCAGATGTTCATCGTCGCGCTGTCGCCCTTGTCGCCGGTGTAGCCCAGCTCGTCGGCCAGTTCCTTGCGCTCGGAGAGGCTGCTCTCCATGCCGACCAGCTTCATCAGATCGACGATCGAATGGCGCCAGTCCAGCTTCTGCGGATTGCTGGCCGCCAGGTCGTCGAGGACGCCGGTGACGTCGATGACCTGCGGCGGCGGCGGCGTGGCCGGAGCGGCGGCGGGCGACGGGGTCGGAGCCGCCGCGGGCGGCGGGGCGGCCGGCGCGGCCTTGGGCTTGTGGTTGAAGATCTTGCCCATGATGTTGCTGAAGATACCCACGTCGCGCTCCTCTTGCTCCGGCGCGAGATTCCGGCCGGCTCGGACCCTAACGCCAGGTCAAGCTTCCAGGTTGCATGAAGGTTTCGATACAGCGAATGATTTACGGCGCCGAGCGGTTGGCCAGCCGGCCGGACCTGGCGGCGCGGCATCGCATCGTCGACCTTCGGATCCGGAGCGGCTTACCTGCCGCCTCATCCGGACTGGCCGCGACGGCGGATCCGAGACCGCCGAAAACGGCGCTCCGACGGAAATCGTCGTTTTTATCGATTCTGTCAAAAGATTGAGCCGAACCCGGAAAACACCAAACCCGTCGCGGGGGATAATCGCGACGGGTCCAGCTATTTCTCGATCATTCGATCTAGGTGGGCGTTTCCTCCCCGAAACGCCGAAGGAAGGGAGCTCTCTTTGGGCCCGTTTCTTCCTTGCAAGGGTTAGAAACGGCAAATCCGAGATGGTGTCAACGGCAACGATCGTGAATCCGTCGAGCCCGGCGTTATTTTTGACACAAAACCGTTAGATTGGACCGGCGGGTCAAACTTATCGCCGATCTCTCAGCATATTTTTGACAAGTCAGTCAAAACTTACGAGATCAGCCTCTGGCGAAGCTTGTCCAGCACCGCCGACCGCGACTCGAACACATAGTCCGGGCGCGAGACGGTGACCGGCTCGACTCCGGCGGCGCCCAGGGCGGCGGCGGCCTCGAACAGGTCGGCCGTGGCCAGCAGGGCGCCATTGGCCCGCCGCGCGCCCTGGCCGACGAACGGGGCCACGGCCGCCTGGCCCGCGGCGTCCTGCTCGGCCGGCCAGACCAGGGTGGCCAGCCGGGCCGCCCGGCCCTTGGCCTCGACCACGGACAAAAGCCGCGCCAGCGACTCGACCTGGCCGTCCGTCCACGGCGTGATCAGCGAGGCGGTCAGCTGGGCCTGGCTCTTGAGGATCACCCCGTCGGACAGGATCTTCAAGCCATTGGCCGCCAGGGTCGCGCCGGTGGTGGTGATATCGACCACCAGCTCGGCCGCCCCCGCCGCCGGCGCCCCCTCGGTGGCCCCGCTGCTCTCGACGATCCGGTAGTCGGCCACCCCGTGCCGGGCGAAGAAGGCCCGGGTCTGGGTGACGTACTTGGTGGCCACGCGCAGGCGCCGGCCGGTCTTGGCCAGATGGGCGTGCCCGACATCGTCGACATCGGCCATGGTGTCGACGTCCAGCCAGCTCTTGGGGGCGGTGACCACCAGGTCGGCGCGGCCAAAGCCCAGGGCCCGCAGCAGCATGACCCGCGCGTCCATGTCCTCGCCGCGCTCGCGCAGCAGGTCCTCGCCCGTGACGCCCAGGTGCAGCTCGCCGCTGTCCAGGCCCGCGGCGATGTCGCCGGCCGACAGCAGCCGCACCGACACCCCCGGCAGGCCCGACAGCTCGGCCGAATAGCCGCGCGCGCCGCCCGACATCTCCAGCTTGAAGCCGCACTCGGCCAGCCAGGCCTCGACCTGGTCCTTCAGCCGGCCCTTGGACGGGATGGCGAAGATCATCGGGGCGCTCATTCGCCGCCTCCCGCATAGGCTCGCGCCGGGCGCACCATGCAGCCCACGGCGCCGGTCTTGGTCTCCGCGCCCAACCGGGCGGGCAGGCCGTCATAGCGCCCGCCCGCCGCCACCGGCCGCTCCTCGTCCAGGGCGGCGCTGCGCACCTCGAACAGGAAGCCGTCATAATAGCCGAAGGCCCGGCCGAAGGCGGCGACCAACGTCATGCGGTCCTCCGGCGCGCCGCGCGCGACCAGGCCGGCCAGCCGCCGCCGCCAACCGTCCAGGGCCGCGTCCAGGGCGCCTCGCTGGGGACCGCCCAGGGCCGAGATGGCGTCCAGGGCCGCGCCCGGACGGTCGCTGACCGCCAGGAAGGCCCGCACCGCCTCGGCCTCGCCGGCCGACAGCTTGCCGGCCTGAACCGCCTGGGCCCGCTCGACCAGGCGGTGGGCGATCTCGGCCGGACGCCGGCCGCCGACCGGCTCGATGCCGGCCAGGGACCACAGCTCCTGCAGCACCGCCGAGGCCTCGGCCTCCGGCAGGCCGGCCAGCAGGGCGGCGATGCGGCTTTTCTCTTCGCCCAGCGCCTCGCCGCCGCCGCCCTCCAGCTCGATCTTCAGCTGGCGCGGCCGGGCGAAGGCCCGCTTCAGCCGCGCGCCCAGCGGCGGGGTCAGGCCCAGGCTGTCGACGAAGGCCCCGAACAGGCTGACATCGCCCAGCAGCAGGGTCAGGTCGTCGCGACCGCCCGCCGCCGAGGCCGCCCAGGCCAGGGCGGCGATCTCGGCGTCGGCGGCCACCGGGTCGCCGGCCTCGAAGGCCTCGACCCCGACCTGCAGGAACTCCTCGGCCCTGTCGCTGCCGCGCGGCGCCACCCGGAAGGCCTTGCCTTCATAGAAGTAGCGGCCTTGCCCCGCCGCGCCGGACAGGTGCTGGCGGGCGATGGCGACGGTGAAGTCGGGGCGCAGGCAGGCCTCCTCGCCCGCGTCGCCCGAGACCACGAACAGTCGCGAGCGCATGGCCTCGCCGGCCAGGTCCAGCAGCAGGCCCAGGGGCTGCAGCACCGGCGCGTCGGTCGGCGTGGCGCCGGCCGCCAGGAACGGGGCGCGGATGGCGTCGAGCGCCGCCGCCGGAATGGAACGCTCGAGCCTCATGCCCCTAACCCCCGATGATCTTGCGGACCGCCGCGACCAGCTCGCCGCGCGGGATCGTCTGCTGGCCCGGCCGCTCGGCCTTCCAGGCGGCGTTGTCGGCCACCCCGGCGGCCAGCTCGCGGCCCAGGTCCAGGTCCTTGATCGTCACGGTCCCCGCCGCGATCTCGTCGCCGCCCAGCATGATGGCGGCCGGCGACAGGCGGCGATCGGCGTATTTCATCTGCGGCCGCATGCCCGAGGTCCCGAGATACACCTCGGCCGGAATGCCCGCCGCGCGCAGCTCGCCGGCCACGGCGAAATAGTCGCCCATGTGGGCCTGGTCGAAATTGATGATCACCACCGGCCCCCGCGCCGCGCCGCCCGGCTCGCGCCCCGCCGCCCGCAGGGCCGCCGCCAGGCGCGAGACGCCGAACGAGAAGCCCGTGGCCGGGGTCGGCTGGCCGGTGAACCGCGCCACCAGATCGTCATAGCGCCCGCCGCCGCCGATCGAGCCGAACGACACCTTGGCGCCCTTGTCATCCGTGGTCGACAGCAGGAGCTCGGCCTCGAACACCGCGCCCGTATAATATTCCAGCCCCCGGACGATCGACGGCTCAAACAGCGCCTGGTCGTCGGCCACGCCCAGGCTCTTGAGGGCCGCGTCGATCTTGGCCAGCTCGTCCAGCCCCTCGTCGCCCTCGGCCGAGCCGCCGATGACATTGGCGATCTTGGCGAGCGTTTCCGAACGCCCCCCCGAGCCCGCCTGGACGAAGTCCAGCACCGAGTCGATCGCCTTGCCGACCAGGCCCGCACCCTTGGTGAAGGCGCCGCTCTCGTCCAGGCGCCCCTCGCCCAGCAGCAGCCGCACGCCCTCGACGCCCAGCCGGTCCAGCTTGTCGACCGCCCGCAGCACGCCCAGCTTCTGGCCCTGGGTCTCGACCCCGGCCGCGGTCAGCAGGCCGTTCAGCAGCTTGCGATTGTTGATCTTCAGCACCGCCGCCCCGCGCGGCAGGCCCGCCGCCTCCAGCCCGGCGACGGCCATGGCGATGATCTCGGCGTCGGCCTCCGGACGGGCCGAGCCGACGGTGTCGGCGTCGCACTGGATGAACTCGCGGAACCTTCCTGGCCCCGGCTTCTCGTTGCGCCACACCGGCCCGAAGGCGTAGCGGCGGAACGGCTTGGGCAGGGTCTCCCAGTTCTGGGCGGCGAAGCGGGCCAGGGGCGCGGTCAGGTCGTAGCGCAGCGCCATCCACTGGTCGTCGTCGTCCTGCAGGGCGAACACCCCCTCGTTGGGACGGTCGCTGTCGGGCAGGAACTTGCCAAGCGCGTCGGCATATTCGAACGCCCCGGTGTCCAGCGCCTCGAAGCCGTAGCGCTCATAGACCGCCGACACCGCCTCCAGGATCGCCCGCTCGGCCCGCAGGTCGCGGGCCCGCTTGTCGGCGAAGCCGCGCGGGCTCCGGGCCTCGGGACGGAAGGTCTGCTGGCTCGGCGTGTCTTCAGGAGTTTTTGGCTGGTCGGTCATGCGCGCGTCGGGTCCTGGTCGTAGGTCTCGACGGATGGCGCTTGTACGAAGCCCCATCCGCCTTGGGCGGGGCTGCGGCTGGGGTTCGCCTAGAGCGAACGGACCCGGCCGATCCCGCGAGGCGAGGTCGGATGGTGGTGGCGGCCGTGATGATGCGGCAGGCGGGTCATTGGGGCGGGGGTATAGAGGATGAGCGGGGACGGGGGAAGGGGTCGGAATGGACGAGCCATGTTCTGACTCTCTCTGACCTTGGGAATGTCGCTGGTCGGCACCTCGGCTAGGCTAGACCGCAGCTGCATCAACCTGGCTCAGACCCGATGCATCACGCTCATCACATCCGTCTCCAAGGCTTAAAACCTAACATCGGCGTTCACTGAAACGAGGGAGCATCAAACGCACAGTGCGACGGATTCAATCCCTCTGCTTGTGGTTCTCTCTTCTGTACGGCATCAGTTGGAGGTTGAGAGTGGCGGGCGAACAAGAATGAGCGAAAATCAAATCGACGACGCACCAGTTATGGAAATGGCTATCTCGGTTTCCACGGCGGGGGGTGACTTGATCGATGCATACGATGTTCGTGGGACGCACGATCATTTTCGAACGCGGTTCCCGAATGCCAGCCGTGCGCCTTCTTTCCAAGGTATCGAGCCGTTTCCTGAACCAGGCTCAATGGTCGCTCCGCAACAGGCACAATTCCTACCCTTCACTGGGACTGAACCAAATCGCTGGTGGTTCGAATCAGAGGGGCACTCGCACCTACTTCAGGTTCAAGAGAATTTCGTCGCTCGCAACTGGCGGCGGATCAATTTGCCACCAGATGCCCCAGCAGAGAAGTATCCAGGATATGAAGCCTTAAAAGCTGATTTCACAGAAAGTATAACCATTCTCCGCGATCAAGCGGAGAGAGATAATCGGGCATTTCCAACACCTTCTGCATGCGAACTTCTCTACGATAATATGATATACATTGGTGATGAGAATAGCCAGATTCGCATAAAGGACGTATTACCAATATTCCAATTCAGTGATGGATATAGGAGATACGGGATTAATACCTCATGGGTCCAGGTAGATCCTACATGGACCGGTGAAAACTCCCTTCAAATTCAGACAAATATTAGCGGCCTTGGTGCCCAAGTGGCGGGACAGATTCGTTCATTTCTGCGCGTTATGTTTGTCGCCCGCACCGCAATTGACACCTGGGACGCGGTACCCGATGCCTTCGATACCGCCCATGTGGCTGTAACAAAACTGCTCCCGTCATTGACCGGCGGGCAGGTAAGGGCCAACTGGTCACAATGAGCCTCGTGCATGCAACAGGGAGCACCCAGACTCCCGGATACCGTCCGGCTTTGCGCTTCGCGCCGATGCGCGAGGCGCCGACCACTGGATCGCCGCCGGCCGACCTTTTCAAATTGATGGAATCGAGGAGCGCAGCCCTTCGCGAATTGGCAAGCTTTGCGGCCCTGCGTGAAAACTGGGATGGCAACGGTGCGGCCTGCCCGATTCATGAGTCTCTGCAATCTGCGGCAAGTTTCCTAGAGCTCTTGTCGAAGGCGCGGGATTGGCAACCGAGCCTGCACGCCGATGGGCGAGCGGTTCTCGAACTCGACGAGCCTTCGGCCTATGTCGAAATTGTATTTGGCCCGAAACGCCAGATTTCAGTCTACGTCCAAAGGATCGGCGAGCCAGGTCGAGCAAGGCTGGCTGAATTCAACGGCAGAGCTCTGCCGTATCTAATCTCCACGATCTAAAATGCCGCTCGCTTGCGCTGACTTGCTCGAAGCCAATACCGGCGCGCTGCGTGCAGATGGTATCGATTCGCAGCGCCCGCAGTGTCGCTGCGAAGAATTTGTTCGGACAGCACTCGGGGCCGTCGATCCAAACGAACTTCTGCTGCGATTTATCGTGGCCCCCCAACACTTTAACGAGAAAAAGCAGCAGGTCCGACACCAAGCCCTTTCGCACGCTGAATCAGTGGGAATGTCCACCTTCAGAGACGCGCACACGACTGACGAGCAGATCGTGAACATGGCGACCATCGTCATCGAAAACGCCAAGCGATCGAATGTGAAAGCGGCTTTTAAAGGTGTTCTTACGTTCCGCGCAGCGAGACCAAAGGTTGAGCGTCCAGATGAGGGATGCGCCGTCTATTGCATTTACGACAGCCCACATCACGGGGTTGATGGACACGCCGAGATATTCCAGCGCGTCCACGGCGCAAGCGAAGATCTTAAACAGATGCGAAGAATGTGGCTATTTGAGACGATTGATGCAGATCTCATAGCACCCGAGCAATTTCGTGGCGGCATACTTTCTCACTTGGTGTAAATTATTGATATATAACACGTACGCCAATATTAACCTTTAGATCGTTTCCATAAATTGAATAAACAGCAACCGACGAGAGTCGCTGTGTTTAGGAGCGGACTAAGGGGCTTCAACCGGCGCAGCAGCCCCTCCATCCCCATTTCACCACGGGGACAACCCCACCTCACCTCCAACAAATTCAACGCCCTACGCCCGATCACGCCGGGCGTAGGGCCAATTTGATCCCTCACCTCCGAAACGCCCGCATAATCACTCTCGCCCCACCACCGGGGAGGCCGTCCAGCTGGCGACCTGGCGGGTGGCGGGGGCGGTCGAGCGGGGAGCGTCCGCCGGCCGGCGTCGGAGGGCCCTTCGGGTCGGTCGGCGGAGCGTGGAGGTCCTGGATGGGGCCTCGGGCGGTCCGGACCGGGCGATGGGAACATCCCCTCGGGGCCGAACGGCGAAACGCACCAGGCGCGGGCTGAAATCGCCCGCGCGGTCCGGACGGGGTACGTCGCCCCTCCGCCCGCCGGGGGCCTCCATCGGAGCGGGTTAAAAATCCGCGATCCGAAGGCTCTCGTCCACCGGCCGCGCGGAGCGCTCCGGCCCAGGCCGAAACGGTACACTCCAAATCCTACACCGGGCATGGCCCGGACGCTCCGCCGCCTCCCCAACCCTCAGCGGGTTTCCGCGTGAGATCGAGAAACCGTGCTCGCCAGCCACTTGCCCCCACCTGACCGCTTCGCGGTCTGTCCGCCCCCATGGGGGGCGGAGCCGCGTGGTCTTCCTCTTTGGACGGAGAGCCTTCCATGGCCAGACATCGCCCCCAGACCCCGGCCGATCCGGCCGCCAGGATCGACATCGACGCCGCCCTGCGCGCGGCCCACGCGGAACTGGAACGCCGCAAGGCCTATAAGCACCTGATCCACCTGGAGGGGCGGATCGCGGAGTTCCCGCCCGTGCCCGACGATCCGCCCTATGTCGAGATCTTCCCAGATCTCGCCAAGTCTTAAGACGCCTTCACCAGTGTTATCCACAGGCCGCGCCAGTCCAGCAACATGAACCCCGCGTAATCTGTCTTCGAAGTAATCCACCTTTCCGGCTTGTAACTTGAGATGACGGCCCCGGGTCGGCAGGTATCGCCTCACATCTGAGGGGATGACATCCATGACCAAGACCCTGCTGCTGGCGACCACCGCCGCCGCCCTGATCCTGACCGCCGCGGCGGGCGCCGCCCAGGCCAGCGAGACCGCCGAGGCCGCGCCGCAGGCCGCCCAGGCGCCGGTCCCCACCGGTCCGACCAGCCAGGCGCCGCTGGACGACGCGACGCAGAAGGGCGTGCTGGTCTTCACCCCCGACTTCTTCGCCGCCCAGCGGCCCAACACCGCCCTGGACATGGTCGACCGGGTGCCCGGCTTCACGGTCGACGACGGCACGGGGGCGCGCGGCTTCGAGGGGGCGGTCGGCAACATCCTGATCAACAACAACCGCCCGGCCTCGAAGAACGACGCCGGCTCGGACGTGCTGGAGCGCACCCCCGCCAGCCAGGTCGACCGCATCGAGCTGATCCGCGGCGGCGCCCCGGGCATCGACATGCAGGGCTATTCGGTGGTGGTGAACGTCATCCTGAAGACGGCCGCCAGCCGCCAGTCGATCCTGACCTGGAACAACGTGCTGTTCGACGGCGGCCACGACGTCTGGGGCGGCAGCTACCAGTTCACCGCCAAGAGCGGCGAGCGCAGCTGGAGCGTGCTGCTCAGCGACGGCGTCTCGACCAGCGACTCCAACGGCGTGGGCCGCAACATCCGCCGCGACGCGGCCGGGGCGGTGCTGCGCGACGAGGCCTTCATCAACGACGGCTGGGGCGGCAGCGACACGGCCCGGGTCAACTATTCGGGCCCGCTGGCCGGCGGCAAGGTCGAGGCCACGGCCGAGTACGGGGTCCACGACTGGAAGGAATGGCAGAGGATCAGCTCGCCCGGCGTGCTGCGGGCCAGCGACTACGCCGAGGACACCAGGTCGGGCGAGCTGGGCGTCACCTGGATCCGGCCGCTGAAGCCGAAATGGACGCTGGAGACCCGGGTCATCCACCAGTTCGAGCGCTTCGACGACGT
Source organism: Caulobacter sp. BE254 (assembly GCF_031457295.1). Classification (NCBI taxonomy): domain Bacteria; kingdom Pseudomonadati; phylum Pseudomonadota; class Alphaproteobacteria; order Caulobacterales; family Caulobacteraceae; genus Caulobacter; species Caulobacter sp. BE254. The sequence goes on from NZ_JAVDWJ010000016.1 coordinate 13,716, forward strand.
GGCCACCGGCAGCGACAGCGAGGAAGGCCTGGACCAGCGCTTCACGGCCAAGGGCGACTCTTCGGAATCGATCGTCCGCGCCCTGGTCCGCCACGAGGCCGGCGCGGCCCTGACCATCGAGGCCGGCGGCGAGCTGGCCTACAACATGCTCGACACCCAGCAGGCCTATGTGGAGAACGGCGCGCCGGTCGCCCTGCCCTCGGCTTCGGTCAAGGTGGAGGAGCTGCGCGGCGAGGCCTTCACCAAGGCCACCTGGCGGGTGAACCCGCGGCTGACCCTGGAGGGCGGGCTGCGGCTGGAGACCTCGACGATCAAGCAGTCGGGCGACGCCTCGAACAAGGAGAGCTTCTTCTACGCCAAGCCGCGCTTCCAGGCGACCTGGACGCCCAAGGCCAACCATCAGGTGCGGGTCCGCTTCGAGCGCGAGCTGGGCCAGCTGGACTTCGACGACTTCGTGGCCTCGTCCGACTTCGACGACGGCAACGTGCACGGCGGCAATGTCGACCTGCGGCCCGAGCAGCGCTGGATCTCGGAGATCACCTTCGAGCGCCGGTTCTGGGGCGAGGGCATCGTCTCGGTCGGCTATCGCCACGACAAGATCATCGGCGTGATCGACCGCCTGCCCCTGCCCGGCGGCCTGTCGGCGACCGGCAACATCGGCGACGGCACGCTGGACCGGCTCTCGATGAACATCGTGGTCCCCACCGACAAGTGGGGGATCAAGGGCGGCCGCGTCACCTTCAAGAACGACTGGAACGAGACCCACGTCACCGATCCGACCACCCACCGCGACCGTCCGATCTCGGAGGTGCGCCCGACCCAGGCCAATATCGGCTTCCAGCAGGACATCGCCGCCTGGAAGACCCAGTGGGGGATCAACTGGCTGCCGAAGCTGGGCCGCGAGACCTTCGACCCCGACCAGACCGGCGGCTGGCGCGGCGCGGCCTATTTCGAGACCTTCGTCGAGTACAAGCCGACCCCGACCCTGTCGCTGCGCGCCCAGCTGAACATGTGGGACGACTTCGTCGTCCGCCGCACGGTCTATGCCGACCGCGACACCCGGGCGGTGGCGTTCAGCGAGGACCGCGACATCAACCCGCGCTCGTTCTGGACGCTGCGGCTGCGCAAGACGTTCTGAGGTGCGTGGCCCTCGTCCTTCGACAGGCTCAGGATGAGGGCCATGGCATGGGCCCCGGCAGTAGAAAACCTCATCCTGAGCTTGTCGAAGGACGGGGTTTTCTCTGCAGAGTCGGCAGCCGCTACACCTTCAGCCGCTCGATCAGCGCCGCGGTCGACGGATCATGCTGGCCCGCCGCGCCGCTTTCCAGCTCCGGCAGGATGCGGCCGGCCATCACCTTGCCCAGCTCCACGCCCCACTGGTCGAAGCTGTTGATGCCCCAGATCACGCCCTCGACGAAGGTCTTGTGCTCGTAGAGGGCGATCAGGGCGCCGAACGCCTGGGGCGTCAGGCGCTCCATCAGCACCAGGGTCGAGGGGCGGTTGCCGGCGAAGGTGCGCTGCGGGGCCAGGGTGGCGATCTCGGCTTCGGAGACGCCCTTGGCCTGAAGCTCCGCGACGACGTCTTCGGTGGTGCGGCCCACCATGAAGGCCTCGGCCTGGGCCAGCAGGTTGGACAGCAGCTTCTCGTGCATGCCGGCCGGGCCCTCGTCGGACTTGGCCACGCCGATCAGCTCCATCGGGGTGATGTCGGTTCCCTGGTGCATGCACTGGAAATAGGCGTGCTGGACGTTGGTGCCCTCGTCGCCGAACACCACCGTGGCCGTGCCGCGCTTGACCGGCTGGCCGTCGGGACCGACCGACTTGCCGTTGCTCTCCATCTCCAGCTGCTGGAGGAACGAGGCCAGGCGGCGCAGGCGGTGCGAATAGGGCACGACCGAGCGGGCGCGGCGGTCCAGGCCGTTGCGGTTGAAGATCTGGGCCAGGGCGATCAGCACCGGGGCGTTGGCCTCGAGAGAGGCCGTGCGGAAGTGCTCGTCCATGGCCGCAGCGCCGTCCAGGAAGCCCTGGAAGGCGTCCCAGCCGCAGGCCACGGCCACCGACAGGCTGACCGACGACCACAGCGAATAGCGCCCGCCGACCCAGTCCCAGAAGCCGAACACCCGCTCATTGGCCACCCCGAAGGCGGCGGTCTTGTCCAGGGCGGTGGAGATGGCGGCCAGGTGGGCGTTGGCGCCCGCCTCGCCCAGGGCGGCGGCCAGCCAGGCGCGGGCCGCGCCGGCGTTGGCCAGGGTCTCCTGGGTGGTGAAGGTCTTGGAGACGACGATGACCAGGGTCTGTTCCGGGTCCATGTCGGCCGTGGTCAGGGCGAACTCGGCGCCGTCGACATTGGCCACGAAGCGCAGGTCGATCTGCGGCTTCACCGGCCGCAGGGCGTCCCACAGCAGGCGGGGACCCAGGTCGCTGCCGCCGATGCCGATATGCAGGATGGCCTTGAACGGCTTGCCCGTGGCGCCCCTGATCTCGCCCGACCGAACGGCCTCGGCGAAGGCCTTCATCCGGGCGCGGACGGCCTCGACCTCGGCCATGACCGGCGCGCTGCCGGCCTTGACGTCGGCGCTGGCCGGAGCGCGCAGGGCGGTGTGCAGGACGGCTCGACCTTCCGACGAATTGATCGCCTCGCCGCCGAACATCCGGGCCCGGGCGCCTTCGACGTCGGCCGCGTGGGCCAGGTCCAGCGCGGCCTCGAGGCCGGCCTCGTCCCAGGCCTGCTTGGACAGGTCGATGTGCAGGCCGGCGACGTCCAGCGTCAGGGTCTCCAGCCGCCGGGGCTCGGCGTCGAAGAACTCGACGATGCGCTTTTCGCCGGCGGCCTTGGCGGCGGCTTCCAGGCGGGTCCAGGCGGCGTCGAGATCGGCCATGCGGCGTTCCTTCATGCGAGAGGTCACGGTTTTGGTAAATCGGCGTTTACCCGCGCGGGCTTACCAAACCCCTGCCGCCGCGTCATGAAGACCAATGACGTTTTTCGCGGGGAGAGCTCCATGTCCTGTGACGCCGTCGCCTTTTCCGCCATGCTCTGGTTCGCCTCGGGCAGCCCGGGCCTCCAGGCCGTCGACCCGGCCCCGGCCGTGATCCAGCCGGGACAGGCCCCGGCCTCGGTGGCGGGCGAGCCGCTGTTCCTCGACATCGTCGGCCGCGCCAAGCGGCTGAAGGCCCAGACCGAGGCCTACCGCACCGGCCTGCCCAAGGACCCGGCCGCCGTCGCCGCGGCCCTGAAGGGCTTCGACGTCTTCCAGGGCCAGATCGCCGAACTGGCCGCCCAGGACATGAAGGGTCACGTGACCCTGAAGGAGCGCGGGGCCGTCGACGACCTCAAATGCATCCTGCGTGGCATCAGCCAGGACCTGCCCGAGAAGCTGAAGGCCGTCGGCGAGGCCAAGACCGTCAAGGACCAGGACCTGGCCCTGCGCGACATGGTCTATCTGCTGAACGACAATGTCGAAGTGATCACCGCCCCGCCGCAACCGGCGGCGTAAGGCCCTGTTTTCGAGGCTCGCCTGGGGCCCCGCCGCACCTTCGCCATCGAGGCTTGATAAGGCGCAGCTCGCCGTCCAGAAGTCGCCTCCTCCCGAGCCCTGTCCGCCGATCATGCCGTCCAAGTTCAAGTCCGCCGCCGTCCTCGCCGCCAGTCTGGTCCTGGCCGCGTGCGCCACCGAGACCAAGACCACGGTCTTCGTGCCGGTGGTCGCCCCCACCCCGCCCAGCTCGCTGACGCCGCAGCCGGTGATGCTGTTCAACCAGACCAAGGACGGCCGCAAGCTGTTCACCCTGGACGCCGAGTTCCCCTATTGCGACGTCGAGACCGGCAAGCTGATCGTGGTGCCGCGCTGGTACGTCACCGACTTCGCTAGCGTGCCCTGGTATGGCCAGGGCTTCGTCGACCCGCAGGGGCCGACCGCGCGGGCCGCCATCGTCCACGACTGGCTCTACACGATCGGCGAGCCGGGCAAGCGCGAGGAGGCCGACGCCATCTTCCTGCGGGCGATGCTGAAATACGGCGTGCCGCCGTTCCAGGCCAACATCGCCTACAAGGCCGTACGGATCGGCGGCGAGAAGGGCTACGGCCTGCCCACCGACTGGCGGTTCACCGACCCCAAGCGCCAGGACATCTTCCAGCCCGCGCCGTTCGCCAAGCCCCGGACCGGCGCGGTGCGGATCCTGCCCCGCTGCCAGGGCTTCGGCGCCCTGATCCAGTCCGGCTGGCGGGCCTATCCGATCAAGGCCCCGGTGATCACGGCCCCGCCGCCGGTGGTGGTCACCCGCACCCCGCTGGACCAGGTGCGCGAGCGGCTGCCGTTCGGCGGCAAGGGCGATAAGAAGAAGTAGGGGGAAAGTCCCCCTCAGTCGCTTCGCGACAGCTCCCCCAGAGGGGGAGCATCGGGACGCCGCTAGATCCTCCCCCTCTGGGGGAGGTGGCCCGGAGGGCCGGAGGGGGTCTCGCCCCTACCCCTTCGCCGCCGTCTCCACCGCCTCGATCACCAGGCCCTCGGTCAGCAGCTGGGGCAGGATCACCGGCTCGCCGGCGCCCTTCGGATAGACCAGGTACAGCGGCACGCCGGCGCGACCGTGCTCGGCCAGGGCGGCGGCGATGGTCGCGTCGCGCCTGGTCCAGTCGGCGCGCAGCAGCACGGCGTCCGAGGCCTTGAAGGCGTCGACCAGGCGCTGGCCCTTCAGGGCGGTTCCCTCGTTGACCTTGCAGGTCACGCACCAGTCGGCGGTGAAGTCGACCATCACCACCTTGCCTTGAGCCTGCAGCGCCTTGACCTTCTCGGGGCTCCACGGCTCGGACGCCAGACCCGGGCCGGCGGCGGCCTCGGCCGAAGCGGCGGCGGGCGCCGAGGCGGCGGGGGCGGCGCGGACGCCGGCGACGACCAGGGCCAGGGCGGCGACCAGCGACAGGGCCGCCAGGACGAACGGGACGGCCGCGCCCTTGCCTTCGATCCGGCGAGCCTGGGCCAGGCCGTAGAGCCAGGCGGCGAAGGCGACCAGCACGCTGGCGGCCAGCAGGGCGGCCAGCGGGATCGACCCGGTCTGCTGGCTGTAGACCCAGGCCAGCCAGGCGGCGGTGGCGTACATCGGGAAGGCCAGGCCCTTCTTCAGCACGTCCATCCACGGACCGGGGCGCGGCAGGCGGGCCAGCAGGCCGGGGATGAAGGCCAGCAGCACGAACGGCGCGGCGAAGCCCAGGGCCAGGCCGAGGAACACCAGCAGTGAGGCCAGCGGCGGCTGGGTCAGGGCGAAGCCCAGGGCGCCGGCCATGAACGGCGCCGTGCAGGGCGCGGCCACGACCACGGCCAGGGCGCCGGTCAGGAAGGAGCCCCCGAGGCCCGACCCGCTCGCGTCCGACGCCACGCCCTGCACCGAGGCGCCGACCTCGAACACGCCCGACATGTTCAGCGCCACCAGCAGCATCAGCAGGGCCAGGCCCGCCACCACCGCCGGCGACTGTAGCTGGAAGCCCCAGCCCACGGCGGCTCCGCCGGCCCGCACGGCGATCAGCAGGCCGGCCAGGACCAGGAAGGTGACGACCACCCCGGCCAGGAAGGCCAGGCCCTGGACGCGGGTCCGGCCGGCGTCATGGGCGTGGGCGGTCAGGCTGGCGGCCTTCATCGACAGGATCGGGAAGACGCAGGGCATCAGGTTGAGGATCAGCCCGCCCAGGAAGGCGAAGGCCACGGCCAGGGGCAAGCCCAGGCTCGCGCCTTCGGCCGATCCGTGCGCCTTGGCCGGCGCGGCGGGCGGCGCGCCCAGGCCGCCGGCGCCGGCGGGGATCGCGCCCGGCGTGGCGGTGATCTCGTAGGCCGCGCCGTTCAGGGCCAGCACCCCGGCCAGTTCCGTGGGCTTGGCCTCGGCCTGGGTGAAATCGTACCCGGGGGTCAGCGACAGGGTCAGGCCCTCGGGGCCGCGCTCGATGGCCTGCTCGGGCGGATGCTCGATGACCTTGCCGGAATAGGGATAGAAGAACGCTCCGGACAGATCGGCGCCCTTCAGCGGCGCGCCGGTCACGGCCAGTTTCAGCACCGAGCCCTGGAGTTCGAACACCGCCTTCAGCCCGGCCGGCTTGGGGGCCTTGGCCAGGGTCTCGGCGACCTTGGTCCCCCACTTGGGGTCAGCGCCCGGTACGCCGGCCACCACGGGCAGGGTCAGGGTGACGACGGCGTCCTCGGGCACGCAGACCTGCTCGCAGACCAGGAAGGCGGCGGCCGCCCTCAGGGTGACCACCGACCCGACCTGGGCGTCGGCCGGCACGCTGATCGGCACCGGCAGCAGCACCTCGCCGGTATAGGCGAAGTCCAGCAGCGGCCCGACCCGGCTCTTCTCCGGGGTCGGCCAGACGATGTCGCCGGCGGTCCAGCCGGCCGGCAGGGTCCAGACGATGCGGGTGGCGTCGCCGGCGTCGCCCGGATTGCGCCAATAGGTGTGCCAGCCCGGCTGGATCTTCTGGCGCAGGGCCACATAGACCGTCGAGCCCGGCGCGACGCCGGCTTCCTGCGAGACCAGTTCGACCTCGATGTGCCCGGTCTGCACCGGATCGGCCTTGGCCGTTCCGCCCAGGCCCATCGCGCCGGCGCACAGGAGGATCACCAGGGCCGGCAGGACGGCGAACAATCTGCGGAGCGGCATGGACAGGTTCCGAACGCGACCAGGAAGAACAACGGCGAGGCCAAGACACATGGCTTGTCCAAGCGCTCTCGACAATGGCCAAGCCGTCGTGATCAGGTCCAGGACCCGCGTTCGTAGCAGAGTCGCCCAGCCATGCCCGCTTCCTTCGACGACATAGAGATCGGCCAGGTAGTCACGCTGGGGACCACGGTCGTCGACGGCAAGGCGCTGGACGCCTTCTGCGCGGCCTTCCAGCCGGGCTGGCCGGCGACCAGCGGCGCCCCCGACACCATGGTCTTCGCCATCTGGTCGAAGCTGGACGCCGAGGCCAGCGCCGCCTGGCCGCAGACCAAGCGGGTCGGAGTCGACGCCCTGCGCTGGCTGCGCAACCCGCCGGCCGGCGAGCTGCTGCGCGGCCGCATGACGGTGATGGGCAAGGACCCGGTCGGCGACGGCAAGGGCATCGTCATCGCCCAGCACGACCTGCTGGACGAGGCGGGGCGCCTGGTCTTCTCGTGCCTGACGCGGAGCATCTTCGCGCGGTAATCAGGGACCTTCTCCCAGAGGGAGAAGGAGGGGCCCGCGACGAAGTCGTGGGAGGATGAGGGGTTTCGCGCCCAACCGGCGTGCCGGCACGCCGTCGACCGTCCCTAACCCCTCTCCCTCCCAACCGCTGCGCGGTCGGGCCCCTCCCTCTCCCTCTGGGAGAGGGTTCAAATAGAAGAGGCGGCGGGCTCTTTCGAACCCGCCGCCTCTTCGACGCCGTGAAGCGTAAAGCCTAGTTCAGCGCGCCGTTGGCGACCTGTTGCTGCTGGCGCAGGGTGGCCAGGGCGATCAGGCGGTCCCAGCCGATCAGCGACACCAGGTGCGCATAGATCTGGGCCAGGGCGCCGCTGGTCTGCAGCTCCTTGATCTTCTCGGCCGGCAGGGCGTTCAGCTTCTCTTCCGAGACGCCGAAATATTCGGCCACCGTCTGCGGCTCGCCCGGCTGGCCGTTCTGGTCCATCGGGGTGAAGATCGCCTTCTTCAGTTCGAACAGGTCGTTGTCCTTCAGCAGCTGCACGAACGAGTCGGTGCGGCGGCGCTCGACTTCGAAGTCGTCGCAGAACTTGATGCAGTTTTGGGTGTATTCGGTCGGCTCGCCCTTGTCGTCGAACAGCGGGGTCTGGCCGCCCTCGGCCAGCAGGTCCGAGCCGCGGTCGATGCAGACGATCAGCCGGTCCTGGCTGTCGTCATTGGCCAGGACGAACGGATAGCGGCGGATATAGGCGGGGATGTAGGCGCCCGCCTCGAAGGCGCCGTCGGCCTGGATGAACAGGTTCTCGCCGGTGTTGAGGCCCATGACGGCCAGCGGCACGCGGTCCTCGCCGGCGAAGATCACCGGATAGCTGAGGGCGGCCGGGGCGAATTCGGTCACGGCCAGCGGCACGGCGGTGCCGCTCAGGGCGAAGCTGTACGGCTTGTCCTTGTGGACCAGGGCGAGCTTGGCGTGCTGCTCGCGGTTCAGCGGCTCCGGCGAGGAGTAGAAGAGGACGTTGCCGGAGATGCCGCCGGCGGGTTGGGTCGTTTCCATGAACAGCTCGACAAAAGGCTAATGAACGGACGCCTATTGCGCTCAGGCGGCCTTTAAAGGTCTGGCGCTTCTAGCCGATCCCGAGGGGCCTCGCAATCGACCCCTCCGCCGTGCGGTTCAGTGACGCTTCGGTTTCGCCCGTGGCGGGAGAACCGGCGCGAGAGGGCGCCGTTGGCGACCCTTCCACCAACCCGTTGTCATTGCCCTGCCGGCTGACGCTTGCTCCCTACGGACCGCTTCGCGGTCGTCTTCCCCCACAGGGGGAAGAGCCTCGCCGCAAAGGCTCCGCCCCCCTTTGGGGGCGGACAGACCGCGAAGCGGTCAGGTGGGGGCAAGTGGGTGAGCTCTCGGCCGCCCCACGAACACCACGTGCGGCCGCAGCGGATCCCCCTCCGCCACGCCGGGATGGTCGAAGTCCCGCGCCGGGTCGGGCGTCATGCCCAGACGCCGCATCACCGCCTGCGAGGCCAGGTTGGTGCGGGCGGTGAAGGCGACGATCTCGTCGATGCTCAGGTCAAAGCCGTAGTCCAGGGCCGCGCGGGCCGCCTCGGTGGCGTAGCCCTGGCCCCAGGCCTCGGGAACGAACCGCCAGCCGATCTCGACCTGGCCGGCCAGCGGATTGGGTTCGGGTACGTGCCAGATGCCGGTCAGGCCGATCACCTGCTTGTCGGCCTTGCGCTCCACCGCCCAGAAGCCGAAGCCGTGATCGGCGATATGGGCCAGGACGCGGTCGACGAAGGCGTCGCTCTCGGCCCGGCCGCGCGTCCCGCCCAGCCAGGCGCCGACCCTGGGATCGGCGTTGAGGGCGGCGATCGCGGCGCGGTCGGCATCGACCGGCGCGCGCAGGACCAGCCGGTCGGTGTGGATCACGCCGGCCGGCCGCTGGCCAGGGCGGTATAGAGATCCGGCCGCCGGTCGCGGAAGAAGCCCCAGGCCGCGCGGTGGGTCTGCAGGAAGTCCAGGTCGAAGGTCGCCGCGACGAGGCCCTCGTCGGCCCGGCCCAGTTCGCTGACCAGGTCGCCGCGATGGTCGGCGACGAAGGACGAGCCGTAGAAGGTCTGGCCGCCGTTCGGATAGCCGTCCCAGGGCTCGAAGCCGATGCGGTTGGCGCCGACCACCGGGATCACGTTGCTGACCGCGTGGCCCTGCATGGCCCGCCGCCACGGCAGGGCGGTGTCGAGGCTGGGGTCATGCGGCTCGCTGCCGATCGCGGTGGGGTAGAACAGGCATTCGGCCCCCATCAGCGCCATGGCGCGGGCCGCCTCGGGGTACCACTGGTCCCAGCAGATGCCGACGCCCAGCCGACCGAACCGGGTGTCCCAGACCTTGAAGCCCGTGTCGCCCGGCCGGAAGTAGTACTTTTCCATGTAGCCGGGGCCGTCGGGGATGTGGCTCTTGCGATAGAGGCCTAGCAGGCTCCCATCGGCGTCGGCCATCACCAGGCTGTTGAAATAGTGCGGGCCTTCCTTCTCGAAGATCGAGATCGGGATGACCACGCCCAGCTCGCCGGCCAGGGGGGCGATGGCCTTGACTACCGGGTGCTCGCGCCACGGATGGGCTTCGGCGAACCAGCGCTCTTCCTGGGCCACGCAGAAATAGGGCCCCTGGAACAGCTCGGACGGCAGGATCACCTGGGCGCCGTTGGCGGCGGCCTCGCGGATGAAATGTTCGGTCTTCTCGATGTTGGCCTGCAGGTCCATACCGTACGAGGTCTGGATGGCCGCGACGCTGAGGGTGCGGGTCATTCGCCGGGCTCCTGTTGGCTGATGCAGTGGAATGAGCCGCCGCCGGTCAGGATGGCGGTGGAGGACAGGCCGATCACCTCGCGCTCGGGGAACAGGCCGCTGATCACCTCGACGGCGAAGGCGCCCGACTCCTCGGCGTAGATCGGCACGATCACCGCCTCGTTGGCGATCAGGAAGTTCATGTGCGAGGCCGGGATGATCTCGCCGTCCTCGTCCAGGATGCGGCCCGGCGAGGGGATGCGCACCACCTGCAGGGGCGAGCCGCGGCTGTCGGTCATCGCGGCCAGGGCGCGGGCGGTTTCGGCATAGACCTCGGCGTTGGGGTCGTCGGTCCCGAAGGCCATCGGACAGGCCACCACGCCCGGCGCGACGAAGCGGGCCAGGTTGTCGACATGGCCGTCGGTATGGTCGTTCAGCAGGCCGTCGCCCAGCCACAGCACCTTCCTGGCGCCCAGCGCCGCGGCCAGGGCGGCGGCGGCCTTGGCCTCGTCCCAGTCGCCGTTGCGGTTGGCGTTCAGCAGGCACTGGCGGGTGGTCAGGATCGTGCCCTGGCCGTCATGGTCCAGCGCCCCGCCCTCCAGGATGAAGGCGTTGCGGGTGAGGGGCGCGCCGGACGCGGCGGCGATCTGTTCGGCGACGATGTCGTCGCCCTCCAGCTGGTACTTGCCGCCCCAGCCGTTGAACTTGAAGCCGGCCGCCACCGCGCCGCCAGCCGTCTCGGTGAAGATCGGCCCGGTGTCGCGCAGCCAGATGTCGCCGAACTGGCCGCGGACGATCTCGACCGCGGTGTCGCCCAGGCGGGCGCGGGCGGCGGCCTCGGCCTCGTCGCCGACCACCATCAGCCGCACGCGCTCGCCGCCGGGCCCGGCCAGGGCGCGGGCCAGGGCGGCCACCTCGTCCTGGGCCTGGTCGAGATCTTCCTGCCAGAGCTCGGCGTGGCTGGGGAAACCCACCCACATGGCGCGGTGCGGAGCCCACTCGGCGGGGACGGTCGGGGTCATGGCGGAAACCTGGATCGAAACGGGAGGCGCAAATGGGCCGGGACGGCCCCGGGGTCAAGCCGCCCTTCTAGAGCATTTTCAAGCGAAGTGGATTCCGGTTCGCGTGAAGGAAATGCGTCAAAGCCAAAAGCAAACGGGTGCGACAAAAGAAAAAGGGCGGCCCGTTTCCGGACCGCCCCTTCTCGGATCCCGTCGAGACGGGGCCCTGGTCTGTCTTAGAAATTGATCCGCAACGAGACCTGGGCCGTGCGCGGAGCGCCGATGTAGCCATAGGGCTGGTTGGTGATGTTGTACTGGTTGGCGGCCTTCAACACGGGGTTGGCGGTCACCTGGGTGCCCAGGCTGCCGTAGTACTCCTTGTCGAAGATGTTCCAGATGTTCACCTGGATGAAGGCGCCCTTGAGCACCGAGTCCAGGGTGTAGCGAGCGTCCAGGTCGAACACTGTGTAGCCGTCGACGGCCAGGTCGTTCAGGTCGGTGGCGTAGCGCTTGCCGGTGTACTTGCCTTGGACGGCGATCTGGAACGGACCGTCCTCGTAGTTGATCCGGCCGCCGAACATCACCTTCGGGGTTTCAACCAGCTGCTTGCCATTGATCGGGGCGAAGATGCCCGGTTGGACCTGCAGCGGGTCCTGGTACTTGGCGTCGGTGTAGGTCGCCGAGGCGGCCAGCGACAGTTCGTCGGTCAGGCGACCGCCGACTTGCCCTTCCAGGCCCTTGATGTCCACGGCGCCGACGTTGCGTTCGCGATACGAGTCGGTGTCCGGATCGTAGGTGGAGACGACGCGGTTCTTGAACTCGGTCTTGTAGGCGCTGACCGTGGCGTAATAGCCCGGCATGTTGAAGCGGTAGCCCACTTCGCCCGTCTTGGTGGCTTCGGGAGCGGCGCTCAGCGAGCCGATCGAGCCGTTGGCCTGGCGCTTGACGGTGTAGTAGCTGTCCGTCTTCAGGGCCGAGATCTGTTCCGAGTAGCTGGCGTAGAACGCGTTGTGCTCGTTCACGTCATAGGACACGCCGACGTTCGGCAGGGTCTTCTTGACCTTGGCGCTGTAGGCGAACGGCGGAATGTACTGGGTGGGGGTGGAAACACCGCCGACGGTGGTGTTTTGGCCGACGAAGGTCACGTTGCCGTTGGTCAGCGTAGCGTTGGGAGCCTGCGTGGTGCAGAGCACGGTGCTGGTGCCGTTCGAGGTGTAGCAGAGCTGGTTCAGCTCGCGGGTGAACTCCTTGTGCTGCACGCCGATGGTGACGTTCAGCTTGTCGTCCAGGAACTTGCCGCGATACTCGAGCGCGACCTGGTTCAGCTCGGCGACCGAGAAGCGGTCGCGGAAGCGCAGCAGGGCGCCGTCGGCGCCAACGATACGGTCGCCGCCCCAGGTTTCCTTGCCGCCGAACCAGTTCTGCATGAAGCCGGTGTCTTGATTGACATAGCCGGCTTCCGAGGTCTGACGGTGACGACCGCGGTCGAAGGTGTAGGCCAGACGCAGAGTGTTGGTGTCGTTCAGCTTCCAGATCAGCGAGCTGTTGACGCCGTAACGACGGGTGTTGGTGTTCGAGGGCGACATGTAACGGACCGAGTCCATGCAGTCGCCGTCGCCGTTCAGGTCGACGCCGCGGTTGGTGGCCGAGATCGCGCCCACCTTGCAGCTGGCGAAGCTGGTGGCCTTGCCGACCAGCTTGGCGTCGTATTCGTTGATCGCCACCTGCTGGGTGCCGCCGTTGGCCATCGTGTACTGGAACGACGGGTCGAACGTGAAGATCAGGTTGTCGGTCAGGCTGAAGCGCGACTTCATCCGCAGGTTGCCCGTGTTCGACGGGTTGATGCGGCCGCCCCACCAGTTCGAACCGTTCGCGTCGGTGTCACGCGAGCCAGCGACCTTGGTCGGCTTGATCCAGTCGTAGATGCCGGTCGTGGCCGTGGTGTTGTTGCGGTAGTCCCACTCCCAGCCGTACTGGGCGGTTTCCGGGATGATCGAGCCATCCGAAGTGCCGAGCTGGGCGTAGTTGTAGTTGAAGTTGCGGTTGATGTTCCAGTTGGCCGACAGGCTGACATAGTCGCCCTTCGAACCGATGTCCTGCCAGATGCGGGCGTTCAGCTGGGTCTTCTCGAGGTCGCCCTCGCCCTTGAACTTGTCGTACTTCTGGTACGAGCCCGAGACCCAGGCCTTGGTGCCCCAGGGGCCGAAGGCGCCGCTGTTGATCAAACCGAAGATGCGGCCGTAGTTGAAGCTGCCGTACGAGGCGACCACCGAGCCGCCGAAGTCCTCGGTGGGCTTCAGGGTGGTGTAGTTGATGACGCCGCCGGTGGCCGAGATGGTCGGGGTGTCGATGTCGGTCTGGCCGGTGGTGACGCTGGCCTTCTCGATCAGTTCCGGGTCCAGCTGCTGGTTCGAATACAGCGCGTAGTTGCCGGTGTCGTTGGTCGGGATGCCGTCGAAGGTCAGCGAGATGCGGGCGCCGTCGAAGCCGCGCAGACGGATGTTGCCGCCGCTGGTGCCATAGGGGTCGTTGTTGGTGAACGACAGACCCGGGACCATGTTCAGCGATTGCAGGATGGTCTGGCCGGGCGCCTGGTGGCTGATGAATTCCTGGTCGATGGTCGAACGCGACTTCGGCGCGGTCTCGGCGACCACGGCGCCGGCGATCGACTTCGCGCCGGTCGCGGTCACGACGACCTGATCGACTTCAGTCGTACCCGACGACTGGGCCATGGCGGCGGTGGCGCTGAGCAGGCAGCCGACCAGAGCGGTCGACGCCAGACAGGCGAGCTTTTTCGTCATCATCTTGATCTAGTCCCCTCGTTCAAGCCGCGACGGGGTGCATGAATCCCGCCGAGCCATATCATTGAGAGGCTCTTTAGCGACCTATTTAGAAGGTTTGGTGACGGAAAGGCCACGATCGCGGATAAACCCGCTCCAGGGGCCCGCTTGCGGAAGATTTAGTCAGCGTCCTCTTACTTATGCGGGAGAAAACAGCGTGGCCCTTGATGAAACGGCGCGGCCGCCTCAGGCGCGAATCTGGCGGCTGACGCTGATCTTGGTCGGGGTTCTGACGGTTCTGCGGGTCGTGGCCCTGTTCGTCACCCCGCTGGAGCTGTACCCGGACGAAGCCCAGTACTGGCTGTGGTCGCGCCACCTGGATTTCGGCTATTTCTCCAAGCCGCCGGTCATCGCCTGGTTGATCTGGGCGACCACGCGGATCGGCGGCGACGCCGAGGCCTGGCTGCGCATCGGCTCGCCGCTGATCAACGCCGGCACGGCCCTGGTGATCGCGCGCATCGCCACGCGGCTCTACGGCGCCGAGCGGGGCGGACGCTGGGTCGGGGCGGCGGCCGCGGCGATCTTCATCCTGATGCCGGGCATCCAGCTGTCGTCGGTGCTGATCACCACCGACACCCCGCTGCTGTTCTTCCTGGCCTTGATGATCTGGGCCTGCGTCGCCCTGCCCGACGCCTCGCCCCGGGCGCGAACCTGGCTGGCGGCCGGCATGGGCGCGGCCCTGGGCCTGGCGTTCCTGTCCAAGTACGCGGCGATCTACGCCCTGGCCAGTCTGGGCGCGCACCTGTTCCTGTCGCGCGAGGCCCGGCGGGCCTGGACGCCGGCCATGGCGGCCGCCTTCTTCGTCACTCTGTTCGCGGTCTTCGCCCCGAACATGATCTGGAACTACCAGCACCATTTCTCGACCCTGGAGCACACGGCCGCCAACGCCAACTGGAAGGCCGGCAAGCTGTTCAATCCCGGCGAGCTGGTCCAGTTCGTCGGCTCGCAGTTCGGGGTGTTCGGCCCGGTGCCGTTCGGCGTGCTGGGCGGCGGGGCCCTGCTGCTGGCGGTCCGCAGGCGGCTGGCGCCGGCCGACGTCATGCTGCTGTGCTTCGCCCTGCCGCCCCTGGTCACGGTGGCGGCCCAGGCCTTCGTGTCGCGGGCCAACGCCAACTGGGCCGGCGCGGCCTATGTCGCCGGCTCGGTGCTGGTCGCCGCCTGGCTGCTGCGCTGGGAGGCCCGGCGCTGGCTGGTCGGCGGCCTGGCCCTGCAGGCGGCGCTGGCGGCGGTGTTCCTGGCCTGGGTGATCGACCCGCGCACGGCCGAGGCCATGGGCATGGCCAACGCCTTCAAGCGGGCCCGCGGCTGGGACCAGACTGTGCAGGCGATCATCGAGCGCTCGCGCGAGGAGCAGGCCCTGCACGGCGGCCTGACCGCCGTCGCCGTCGACGACCGCTTCCTCTACAATGTCGCCGCCTATTACGGCCGCGGCTATTTCGGCACGCCGGCCGCCCCGCCGCTGCGGATGTGGGTGCACGAGATCGCCGCCCGCAACCAGGCCGAGGCCGAGTCCCCGCTGGACGCCGCCCTGGGCCGCCGGGCCTTGATCGCCAGCCTGGAAGGCACCTACCGCGCCAAGATCAAGCAGGACTTCGCCAAGACCTCGGACCTGCAGATCGTCCGTGTGCGGCTGGACAGGAAGCGCTCGCGGCGGACCGACCTGTTCATCGCCGAGGAGTTCGCGCCGGTGCCGCGGGATCCGAAGACGGGGCTGCCGCCGGATCCGGAGCCGACGCCGTAACTAAACCCTCCCCCCCGTGGGGGAGGCGGCCGAAGGCCGGTGGGGGGAGTCTTCGGATCATCGACCCGGGTTATGGTCGTCGGCCGACCACTCCCCCCTCCGTCGGCTACGCCGACACCTCCCCCACAGGGGGAGGACCCTAAACCCCCACCTCGAACGCCGCCTCGGTCTTGGCCTTGACCTCGTCCACCGTCACCTCCGGCGCCAGTTCGATCAGCCGGACCGGCGTCTTGCCGCGGTTGATCTCGAACACGCCGAGCTCGGTGATCAGCAGGTCGACCACCCCGGCCCCGGTCAGGGGCAGGCTGCAGCGGTGCAGCAGCTTGGGGGCGCCGGACTTCTCGCAGTGGTCCATGACCACCACCACCCGCTTGACGCCGGCCACCAGGTCCATGGCCCCGCCCATGCCCTTGACCATCTTGCCGGGCACCATCCAGTTGGCCAAATCGCCGTTTTGGGCCACCTGCATGCCGCCCAGGATCGAGAGGGCGATGTGGCCGCCGCGGATCATCGCGAAGCTGTCGGCCGACGAAAAGTACGAACTCGACTCCAGCTCGGTGATCGTCTGCTTGCCAGCGTTGATCAGGTCGGCGTCCTCCTCGCCCTCGTAGGGGAAGGGGCCCATGCCCAGCATGCCGTTCTCGCTCTGCAGCGTCACGGACATGCCTTGCGGGATGTAGTTGGCCACCAGGGTCGGGATGCCGATGCCGAGGTTCACATAGAAGCCGTCGCGCAGCTCCTGGGCAGCGCGCTCGGCCATCTGGTCACGTGTCCAGGCCATTACACGGTCTCCCCAGTCTTTTCTTCACGAGGAAGAGTGGTGACGCGCTCGATCCGTTTTTCGAACTTCGCGCCCTTGATCAGCCGGTCGACATAGATGCCGGGCGTATGGATGGCGTCCTTGTCGAGCGCGCCGATCGCCACGATCTCCTCGACCTCGACGATCGTGGCCTTGCCGGCCGTGGCCATCATCGGATTGAAGTTCCGCGCCGTCTTGCGGTAGACGAGATTGCCCTCAGCGTCGGCCTTCCAGGCCTTGACGATGGCCAGGTCGGCGGTCAGGCCGCGCTCCATCACGTACATCTCGCCGTCGAACTCGCGGACTTCCTTGCCCTCGGCCACCAGGGTGCCGTAGCCGGTGCGCGTGAAGAAGGCGGGGATGCCCGCCCCGCCGGCCCGGATGCGTTCGGCCAGGGTGCCCTGCGGATTGAACTCCAGCTCCAGTTCGCCGCTGAGGTAGAGCTGTTCGAACAGCTTGTTCTCGCCCACATAGGACGAGACCATCTTCTTGATCTGGCGGTTCTCCAGCAGGATCCCCAGGCCGAAGCCGTCGACGCCGCAATTGTTGGAGATGACCGTGAGGTCCTTCGTCCCCGCCTCGCGAATCGCCGCGATCAGGTTCTCGGGAATGCCGCACAGGCCAAAGCCCCCGGCCATGATGGTCATGCCATCGAATAAAAGACCCGCCAGCGCTTCGGCGGCTGTGGACTTGACCTTGTCGACCATGGTTCCTCCCGGAGCGACGTTCGCCGACTGCTCTGAGCCGCCGGCCGGAGAAATTCAACCCTTGATGAATAAAATTTCGATGCGTGGAGTAGCGGCGTGACGGATCAGGCTAACCCCACGGAAGCTAGCACCGGCCTCGTGACGCCCGCCACCTCGGGCGTGCTGCTGGCCCTGGCCCATCCGGCGCTTGAACGCTCTCGCGCCAACCGCGCCCTGGCCAAGGCGGCCAAGGGGCTGGAGGGCGTCACCTTCCACGATCTCTACGAGACCTATCCGGACTTCGCGATCGACATCGAGGCCGAGCAGGAAAAGCTGCTGGCCCACGACGTGATCGCCGTGCAGTTCCCGCTCTACTGGTACTCGACCCCGGCCCTGCTGAAGGAGTGGTTCGACCTGGTCTGGCTGCACGGCTTCGCCTACGGGATCGAGGGCAACGCCCTGGCCGGCAAGCGCCTGTTCGCCGCCTGCACCACCGGCGGGGCGGCCAAGGCCTATCACGCCCACGGCTACAACCGCTTCTCGATGGACGAATTCCTGCGGCCGCTGGAGCAGACCGCCTATCTGTGCGGCATGGTCTGGGAGACGCCTTTCGTGGTGCACGGCGCGGCGACCAAGGACGACGAGGAGCTGAAGGCCGAAGCCCAGCGCTACCGGGCGCGCATCGCCTCGCTGCTGGCCGCGCCGGCCGACGCAGAGCTGGGGGCGTAGATGACGACCGCCGGTGACCCTAACCACCGCCGTCCGCCGCTTCGGGCGGGGCGTGACGACCGTAGAATAGAGACCGACTGATGCCCTTCCTCCTGCAAGCCCTGGTCTATCTCGGCGCCGCCGTCATCTCCGTGCCGATCGCCAAGCGCCTGGGCCTGGGCTCGGTGCTTGGCTACCTGATCGCCGGGGTGGTGATCGGGCCGTTCGCCCTGTCGCTGGTCGGCGAGCAGACGGACGTGATGAAGTTCGCTGAGTTCGGCGTGGTCATCCTGCTGTTCCTGATCGGGCTGGAGGTCCAGCCCTCGACCCTGTGGGACATGCGCAAGGCGATCTTCGGTTTCGGCGGCGCCCAGGTGGTCGGCACCTCTCTGGCCATCGCCGGCGTGTCGATGCTGCTGGGCCTGCCCTGGCAGACGGCCCTGGCCGTGGGGATGGTGCTGGCCATGTCGTCCACCGCCATCGTGCTGCAGACCCTGGACGAGAAGGGCCTGAGGCAGGGGCCGGTCGGACGCGCCGCCTTCGGGATCCTGCTGCTGCAGGACCTGGCGGTGATCCCGATGTTCGCCCTGTTGCCGACCCTGGCGACCATCGCCCCGCCGGTCCACGCGGCCGCGGCCGAGGGCCATGGCGGCGGCGCCAGCCTGGTCGCCCACCTGCCGCCCTGGGCCCAGGGCCTGTCGGTGCTGGTGGCCGTGGGCGCCGTGGTCGGTGGCGGCCGCTACCTGGTGCGGCCGATCTTCCGCTTCATCGCCGAGGCCCGCCTGCGCGAGATCTTCACCGCCGCGGCCCTGCTGATCGTGGTGGGCGTGGCCAGCATCATGCAGATGGTCGGCCTGTCGCCCGCCCTTGGCGCCTTCCTGGCCGGGGTGGTGCTGGCCGAAAGCGAGTTCCGCCGCGAGCTGGAGACCGACATCGAGCCGTTCCGCGGCCTGCTGCTGGGCCTGTTCTTCATCACCGTCGGGGCCGGCATCGACCTGAAGCTGGTGGCCAGCCAGCCCCTGGTGCTGGTCGGCCTGGTCCTGGGGCTGATGGGGCTGAAGTTCCTGGTGCTGTTCGGCCTGGCGCGGCTGTTCGGGGCGCCGGCCCGGGGCGCGGCCGCCGTGGCCGCCGCCCTGGCCCAGGGCGGGGAATTCGCCTTCGTGCTGCTGAGCTTCACGGTCGGGGCCGGCGTGATCGGCGCGACCCTGGCGGCCCTGCTGACCGCCGCCGTCGCCGTCTCGATGGCCCTGACCCCGGTGGCGATGATCCTCTACGAGCGGATCGCCGCGATGATGGACGCCGCCATCCCCAAGCAGGTCCCCGACACCGGCGACTTCGAGGACGGCGAGCCGGACATCATCATCGCCGGCTTCGGCCGCTTCGGACAGATCACCGGCCGCCTGCTGACCGCCAACGGCTTCCGCTCGACCGTGCTGGACAGCGACATCGAGCAGATCGACCTGCTGCGCCGCTTCGGCCGCCGGGTGCACTATGGCGACGCCACGCGCATGGACCTGCTGCGGGCCGCCGGCATCGAGCGGGCCCGGATGCTGATCGTCGCCCTGGACGACCGCGAAAAGACCGTCGAACTGGTCGAGACCGCCCGCAAGGCCTTCCCCGACCTGGTGATCCTGGCCCGGGCCTGGGACCGCCGCCACGCCTACGACCTGCTGGCCAACGGCGCCGACGCGGTCGAGCGCGAGACCTTCGAGGCCGCCCTGGCCCTGGGGACCACCGCCCTGCAGAAGCTGGGCTACCGCGCCCACCGGGCCCACCGCGCCGCCGGCATCTTCCGCCGCCACGACCGCAAGTCGTTCGAGGACCTGCGTCCCGTCTGGGGCCAGGAAGAGGCCTATATCCTGGCCTCGCGCGACGCTGCCCGGACCATGGACAAGCTGCTCAACGCCGACCTGGCGCGCCTGCGCCCCGGCGACGCCGCCGGCTCGTGGGACACCGCCAGCCTCGACGAGGAGCTGAAGGAACGGGCCGAACGCGAGGGCGCGCGCCGGGAGGGAGCGAACTAGAGCATCGCGCGGAAAAGTGGATGCCGGTTTTCCGCAAAAGCGATGCGAAGAACAAAAGTCTAGAGCAAGCCGCGCGATTCCTATATCGCGCGGCTTGCTCTAGGTGTGCCTGGCCCGCCGCGCCCGCCACGCGTCCGCGCTCTGCCCCCAAAGCTCCAGCGTCTTCTCGTGATAGGGTTCGGGCAGGCGGCCCATCCGCAGCAGGCGCGAGCCCAGGCGTTCGGCCACCCGCTTGGAGGCATGGTTCTCAGGGTCGATCGAATGGATCACCTCGTCCCAGCCCAGGTGGTCGACGGTCCAGTCCATGGCCGCGCCAGCCGCCTCGACCGCATAGCCCTTGCCGTGGAAGGCCGGGTGCAGCCCCCAGGCCAGTTCGCCGCCGGGCCAGGCTTCGGGCCGCCAGGGACCGACCCGACCGACCCAGCGACCGCTGGCCTTCTCGACCACCGAGAACATGCCGAAACCCTGCAAGGCCCAGGATCCGGTGACGGCGGCCATCATTCGCCAGGCGGGACTGCGAGCCATCCGGCCGCCGATGAACCGTGCCGCCTCGGGATCGCCCATCAGCTGCGCCCAGCCGTCGAGATCGGCCGCGACCGGCGGGCGCAGGATCAGACGCTCGGTCTCCAGGGTCGGTCCCAGAACGACGGTCATGACGCTTCCCCCTAGGCCACGCAGGCGGCCAGGCCGCCGCGGCGCACCGCGCCCGAGGCCTTGCCGATCCGGCTGGAGCGCTTCTTGACGTAGCGGCCCGGATTGACCGCCTTCCATTTCAGCGGGCTGGGCAGGATCGCCGCCAGCCGCGCCGCCTGGAGCGGGGTCAGCTTGTCGGCTCCGACCTTGAAATAGGTCCGCGAGGCGGCTTCGGCGCCATAGATGCCCGGGCCATATTCGATGGAGTTCAGATAGACCTCCATGATCCGCTTCTTGCCCCACAGCGTCTCGATCAGCACCGTGAAATAGGCCTCCAGCCCCTTGCGCACATAGGAACGGCCTGGCCACAGGAAGACGTTCTTGGCGGTCTGCTGGCTGATGGTCGAGCCGCCGCGGATCTTCTTGCCCTTCTCATTGTTCTCGTAGGCCTTCTGCAGGGCGTCGAGGTCGAAGCCGTGGTGGTCGCAGAACCGGGCGTCCTCGGCGGCGATCAGGGCGCGCGGCAGGGCGGGCGAGACCTCGTCGATCGGCCGCCAGCGGTGGTTCCAGCCCTTGCCCTCGGCCAGGCGGATGACCATCAGCGGCGTCGCCGGCGGCGGCACGAAGCGGTAGACGATCACTGTCAGCACCGGCCCTGCGACCAGCACGATGAACAGCGCCACCAGGATGTTCCGCACCAGCACCTTCACCGATCGCCCCCTCGTCTTTCGCCGCGCTTGCGTTGACCCTGCGGCCGGATGCTAGCCAAGCCTGTGTCGCGGGGATAGCCGCCCACCCGTTAGCGAGGCCTTGATGACCCAGTTCCAGACCGTTTCCGAGGCCGTCGAGCGCCGGATGTCGGTCCGCGCCTTCAAGCCGGACCCCGTGCCCGGAACCGTCGTGCGCGGACTGCTGGAGGCGGCCGCCCGCGCTCCGTCCGGAGGCAACCTCCAGCCGTGGGTGGTGCACGCCCTCTCCGGCGAACCCCTGAAAGAGTTCAAGGCCCTGGTCGCCTCGCGGCTGATGGACCGCGACGAGCCGGAATACCACGTCTATCCGCCCAACCTCTGGGAGCCGCTGCGCACCCGCCGCTACCAGGTCGGCGAGGACCTCTATGCGTCGCTCGGCATTCCCCGCGAGGACAAGCTGGGCCGCCTTCAGCAGTTCGCGCGCAACGCCGAGTTCTTCGGCGCGCCGGTCGCCCTGTTCTTCTCAGTCAATCGCAACTGCGGCCCGCCGCAGTGGTCGGACATCGGCATGTACATGCAGACCCTGATGCTGCTGGCCGTCGAGCGGGGCCTGGACACCTGCGCCCAGGAGTTCTGGTCGGCCTATGGCAGGCTGACGGGCGCCTTTCTGGACCTGCCCGCCGATCACATGCTGTTCTGCGGCATGGCCCTGGGCTATCGCGACGAGACGGCGGCCGTGAACAGCTGGCGCTCGCGGCGGGAGCCGTTCGACGAGTGGGGGGTGATGCGGGGGTTCGACTAAGGGCTCCCGTCGAGCCGCCATAACCTCCCAGGTCATTGCCTCCGTAACCCCGTCCGCCGATAGCGGACGCCATGAACGAACTCAGCGTCACCCTGCTGCTGCAAACCCCGACGGTCGGCGTCCGCGACGTGGCCTGCAACGGCGCCTGCCGGCACAGGAGCGCCAGCGAATGCGCCGAGGCGACCCACCTGGTCTTCCCCTATCGCGGCGCCTACGTGCGCCACGTCGGCCGCCAGGATACCGTGGCCGAGGCCAATCAGCTGGTGTTCTTCAATCAAGGCCAGGAATACGCCATCAGCCATCCGATCGGCGGCGGCGACGCCTGCCTGTCGGTGTCGCTCGACGAGGCGCTGCTGACGGAGCTGTCGCCCGCCGAACAGCTGGAGGACGGCGAGGTGGCGGTGTTCCGGCGGCCGACGCGAGGCGTCGATCCGGCGGTCCAGGCCCTGGCCGCCCGGCTGCGGCGCGGCCTGGCGCGCGGCGCTCTCGAGCCGCTGCAGGCCGAGACCCTGACCCTGGACCTGGTCCGCCGCGCCCTGGGCGAGCGCGCCTCCCCCGCCCGAGCGGCCAGCTACGGCCGCCGCAAGCTGGCGGACCGCGCCAAGCTGGTGCTGGCCTCCGATCCGGCCCGCCGCTGGACCCTGGGCGAGGTGGCCGCCGAAGTCGGCGTCTCGCCGGTCTACCTGACCCAGGTCTTCGCCAAGGCGGAAGGCCAGCCGCTCTATCGCTACCAGTTGCGGCTGCGGCTGGCCCGGGCCCTGGACCGGCTGGACGATTGCGAGGATCTGACCGACCTCGCCCTGGACCTCGGCTTCTCCAGCCACAGCCATTTCAGCGCGGCGTTTCGCCAACACTACGGCCAGAGCCCGGGCGACTTCCGAGGCGCCGTCGCGCCGCCGCGCCGCTATGCCTGATCGACAAACCCGCCAGCCGGGGCGGGATGGGGCAGCGACCAACCGAAATAGACCTCGACCTCCACGACCTGCTCACCGCGCAGGGTGAAGATCTCAGTGTTGCGGAACCGCTTCCCGCCCGCCACGCGTCCCTCGTAGGTCACCGCGACCTGGTCGTCGGCCGTCACCAAGCGGACGAAATCAAAGCCCTCGATCCCTCCGCTGTTGGGCCAGCACCGCTCGAAATAGGTCGCGCGATCGAGACGATTGTCGAGCGGGCTGGTGAAATGAAAGTCCGGCGCGATCAATCGCTCGATGGCGGCGCGATCCTTGGCGGCATAGGCCGCGAACACCGCGCGGACGATCGCATCGCCGTCTCTGCCTGCCATGAGTCCGTCTCCTGTTGGCGTGGGCCCCGCTGATTGTCGAACGCGCCGCCGGTCGTTCGGGTAACGAGCCTCAGCGCGTTTGAGTGGGAAAGCCGAAGCTGAGGCTGGAGAATACGGTCTCGAAGTCGACGCCGTCGTCGGTCAGCGGTTTGGTCCAGACCACGTCCATCATCCAGGCCCCGCCGCTGGGCATGGCGAAGCTCGCGCGGCCCTCGTTGTCAGTGCGATGCCGCTCCAGCGGCATGGCGTCGTCGGCCAGGTCGGTCAGCTTGACCAACGCGCCCGCCAGGGGCCGGCCCTCGTAGAGCACCAGGACCGGCAGCCTCGTGGAACGCGGCAGGACGTAGGGGCTGACCTCCGGCACGATTTCCAGGGCCAGGCCCACGGGCCGGGTGACCGCCTCCTGGGCGCCGCCGTCGCCGACCTGGATCAACGCCTTGGTCTGCCGGCTGTAACGTTCGGAGGCGTCAATGGCTTGCAGACCCTTTGCGGCGCGGGTTTCCAGAGCCGGGGTCAAGCCCTCTTCCTCCGCATAGGCGTTGAACCTGGCGGCCGACTGGTGGCTCAGGGCGTTGGCGTCGCTGCGCAGCGTCACGACATAGGCGCCGGGCCGCGCGAAGCTCAGGGCGCCATCGGCGTCCGGCGCGCCCAGGGTCAGGGCCGGGCGCAGGTCCTGAGGCTCGCCGTCCGACGCCGTGGCGTCGAACCGCAGCACACGGCGCGACGGCAGTTGCGAGCGCTGGCGCTCAGTCCCCGTGCCGACCTGCAGGGTCATCGGCGTGGGCGTCCCGACCGGAAGCCAAAAGCGCTCGGGCTGGATCCAGAACTCGTGCGCGACGGCCCCTTGCGGCCCGCAGGCCAAGACGAGGACACCGGCGGCGGGCAGGAGGCGGCGAAGACCAGCGATGAAACGGGTCATGGTCAGGGCTCCTTGCGCGCGACATAGGCCGGGCCGTCGGGCGCGGCCAGGAACGGGAACTCGGTGTCGGAATGGACGTGGTCATCATGGTCGACGCCGTCGTCGACGCCCGTCAGGCGGCCCGTCGCGAGCAGCGAGCGGTAGACGTCGACGGCGTCGTAGTTCGGCGTGCGGCCGCCGCAGTCGCCGGCCAGGTCGCGGCGGCCGGCCAGGGCGGCCAGCTCCACCGCGAACAGCGTCGCGCACCGCGTGCCGGCGCCGTCGATCCACAGCCGGTCGTCGGCCAGCAGGATCGCCAGGTTCAGGTAGCGCGATGCTCCGGCCGGGCGGTCGGCGATCATCGCGTTGCCGCACTCGCCGTCGAAGGCGTCGTAGAGACCCAGCGTCTTCTCGATCTCGGGGATGAAGGCGTCCGAGGTCGCGGGGGTGGCGTGATTGTAGGCCTCCTTCAGGGCGTCGCTGACGGTTTCGGGCTCCAGCGTGGCCAGCAAGGCGTTGCCGGTCAGCGGCCGGCCCATGCGGTCGATGCGGCCCTTGGGACCGACCGTCTCGCCCCAGACCGCCAGCATCCTGCCGCCGCGCGACACCGCGGGCAGGTCGATCGACACGACCAGCGAGGCCGGCGTCCAGCCCGCCAGCAGGTTCTGGGCCGGTCCGCCGCGCGTGTGGCGCCAGCGGTCCAGGATCCCGGCCGAGGTCGCCTTGTCGAAGGCCGGGCAACCGGCCTCGTCCAGCGACGCGCCCGCCTTCAGGGCGGCCGCGGCGAAGTCGTAGGCCTCGCGGGTGCCCTTGACGTTGTTGAAGAACGGATCGTCGCGCAGGCCGGCGAAGACCCGGAAGCGATGGCGGCTCGACACCAGCCCCTCTGGACGGTTCGCATCGCCCCGGGCCTCGTCCCCGCCCGCCTCGCAGCGGATCTCGGAACCGGCGAACCGGCACGAGATCGTCGTCGTCGCGGTCGTCTTGCCGAACCGCGCGCCGCTGTCGACGTGGAAGACATAGGCCAGATCCTTGGAGAACCCGTGGCCGACGATCGCCATCACCAGGTTCAGCTTGCGCTTATCCGGCGAATTCCAGGCGAAGATGTCGCCGATATCGGCCCGGGGATCGGCGATGACGCTGGGTGTGTCGAGGTGGTCGGACGCCCGTGCCGGACCGGCGGCGGCCAGCAGCAACGCCGCCGTGCTCGCAAGTCCGGCCGCCAGGGCGCGGCGGTTGTTGATGGTCCAGGGCATGGCATGGCTCCACAAGATTGGAGCCGCAGAAGGCCTCGGAAGCGCGGTCGGCCGCTGTCGAAATCTTTAGCGATCTGGGAGCACGCCCTGATCGCCCCGCTCAGTAGAAGCTCTCCCCCGCCACCAGCCGGTCCTGCTTCGCCCCGTCGCACAGCGCGTAGGTGAAGCCCTTCTGGATGGCCCAGGCGCCGACCTGGCCCTGCTTGTTGACGGCCAGGAAGCCCACCTGGATGTCCTTGGCCTGGGGCTTCTTCTTCAGGATCCGGGCGACGGCCTCCTTGCAGGCGTCCTGGGGCGAGCGGCCCTGGCGCATCAGTTCGACGACCAGGAAGCTGCCGACGTTGCGGATCACCTCCTCGCCGACCCCGGTCGAGGTGGCCGCGCCGACATCGTTGTCGACATAGAGCCCCGCCCCGACGATGGGCGAATCGCCGACCCGGCCGCGCAGCTTCCAGGCCATGCCGCTGGTGGTGCAGGCGCCCGACAGGTTGCCCTTGGCGTCAAGGGCCAGCATGCCGATCGTGTCGTGGTTGCCCGCCCCGCCCGGCGTGCCGAGTTGGCCCGAGGTCTTGCCGTAGTCGCCGACCTCGCTGTTGGCCTTGGGGGCGTACTTGGCGTCCTTCTTCCACGCCTCCCAGGCGGCGCGGGATTCGGGGGTCAGCAGCTCCTCGCGCGGGAAGCCCTGCTCCTGGGCGAACTGCAGGGCGCCGGCCCCGACCAGCAGGACGTGCGGGGTCTTCTCCATCACCGCCCGGGCCACCGAGATCGGGTGGGCGATGTGCTCCAGGGCCGCCACGGCGCCGCAGTTGCCCTGCTCGTCCATGATGCTGGCGTCCAGCGACACGTGGCCGTCGCGGTCGGGATAGCCGGCGCGGCCGACGCTGTGGTTCTTCAGGTCCTGCTCGGGGATGCGGGCCCCGGCCTCGACGGCGTCCAGCGCGCGGCCGCCCTGGCTCAGGACCGCCCAGGCCGCCTGGTTGGCCGGCACGCCGAAGTCCCAGGTGGAGATCACGCAGGGCCGGGTCAGCTGGATCCCCGTCCCGCCCCCGGCCGGTTCGGCGGCGGCCGCGGCGCGGACCCCGACCAGGGCCGGTCCGGCCAGGGAGGCGCCGATTAGGCCTCTGCGATTCAGCATGGGTGTGCTCCAAGACGTGCGTTTTGCGAATCCTAGAGCGTGGCGGCCGAAAGTAGATACCGGTTTCGGCCTTCGCCGCGCGTCTATCTCAAGCCTGAGCATCGGAGAGGCGAAGATGTCCGACCGCGTGATCCTGGAAGTCTGTGTCGATACGCCCGCGGGCCTGGCGGCGGCGATCGAGGGCGGGGCGGACCGGATCGAGCTGTGCTCGGCCCTGGCCCTGCAGGGCCTGACCCCCGCGCCCGGGCTGATAGCCCTGGCGGCGGAAGCCAGCATCCCGATCTATCCGATGATCCGGCCGCGCAACGGCGACTTCGTCTATGACGCCGGCGACCTGGACGCCATCTTCCGCGACATCGACGCCGTGCGCGAGGCGGGCCTGGCCGGGGTGGTGGTCGGCGCCAACCGGTCCACCGGAGAGCTGGATGTCGACGCCCTGTCGATGCTGGTCGCCCATGCCGAGGGCCTGGGCGTGACCCTGCACCGGGCCTTCGACCTGACGCCCGATCCCCTCGCGGCGCTGGAAACCGCCATCGACCTGGGCTTCGAGCGGATCCTGACCTCCGGCTGCGCCCTGAACGCCATGGCTGGGGCCGAGACGATCGCGGCGCTGGTCGAGCGGGCCGCCGGCCGCATCGCCATCCTGGCCGGCGGCGGGGTCAATCCGTCGAACGTGGCCGAGCTGGTGGCGCGGACCGGCGTGCGCGAGGTGCACGGCTCGTGCAGCGGGCCGATGGCGTATGGCCAGGGCCAGGGCCACGAGGACCGGGCCTACAAGCTGGGCTTCGTGCAGGATGGGCTGAGGGATACGGACCGGGAGACGGTGGCGGCGGTTGTGAAGGTGTTGCGAGAGCTGAGCTAAAGCGAAACCCTCCCCCTGTGGGGGAGGCGATCGCGTAGCGATCGGTGGGGGGAGTTTTAGCGTCGCCGATCTTGGGTCTGACCGCCTGCCGATCACGCCCCCCACCGTCGGCTGGGCCGACACCTCCCCCACAGGGGGAGGATTTTAGAACCGCGTGTCCATCGCCGGGATCGCGATGATCCCCGCCTCGCCGTCCTCGTCGCCCCAGGCCAGCCGGCTCCCGTCCGCCGAAACCGACAGGGCGCTGATCGCCGCGCCCTTCTCGGCCTTGAGCGTCTCGATCCGGCCCGAGCGCATGTGGGCGCCCCAGATCTTGCCGTTGTCCTGGCCGGCGATCGCCACCGGCAGGGCCTCGACGCCGGCCACCCGCACGACCATCGAGTCGCGCGAGAAGCCGATCTCGGCGGCCTCCTTGCCCATCGGGCCGTTGGCGCCGGCGAACGGCCAGACCACCGCGCCGTTGGCGCCGGCGGTGACCATCAGATTGCCCTTGTCGAAGAAGGCCAGGCTCTTGATCTTGGCCGGATAGCCGCCCATCCGCATGTCCTTGGCGTCCGACAGCCGCCAGCCATGCAGCTGGTTCTCCTGCATCGACGAGACCAGGAACTTGCCGTCGGGGCTGAACACGGCGGCGATGTGGCTGCCGGCCCACTTCATGACCTGCGGCTTCTGGCCCTCGATCTTGGCCCACCACAGCGAGACGCCGCCATAGCCGGCCGTGGCCAGGCGCCGACCCTTCGGGTCGAAGGCCAGGCCCGAGACGGTCCGCTCGTGCGGGAAGACGCGCAGGAACTTCGGATCGGCCGAGTCGCGGACGTGGGCCTCCTTGCCGGCGGTGAAGGCGATCAGGCCCGAGGCGGCGCTGGCGGCGACGTGCTCGATCCAGCGGCCCTTGACCTCGGCCACCAAGGTGGCGGCCACCTCGTCGCCCTCGACCCGGCTCCAGACCACCTTGCCGTCGTCGCCGCCGGTGATGATCCCCCGGCCCGACGGATGGACCGCGGCGGCCAGGACGGCGCCGGCATGGGCTTCCACGGTGACGAAACCGCCTTCGTTTTCGAATCGGACGGTGCCGTCGCCGAGGGCGAAGGCGGCGCGGCCGGCGCGGTCGAACAGGGCGGCGGTGACATAGGCGTCGAACGAATAGATCATCCGCGCGCCATACCGCGCCCCGATGCGGGCGCCTAGTCGCGCGTCAATGCGCGCGGGGCGCGAGCGAGGTGCGGAGAACCCGCCATTTGAACGGCGTTCCGCCAAAAAGACTCACAAAAGGGGTTGCCATCGCGCCGCGTCGTCGGGCTTTACTTCCGCGCCCGTCTGCGCCAGACGTGGCGATCTAACATTTTCGGGACCGCGACAGACGCGGCCCTTGGGAGACAGTCAGGCTATGGCGGCTAAACTTGCTGGCGGTGGGGGCGGTCGTTATTCGCTCGGCCAGAACTCCGAAATCAACGTCACGCCCTTCGTCGACATCCTGCTGGTGCTGCTGATCATCTTCATGGTCGCCGTGCCGATGGCGACCGTGGCGATCAAGGTGGACCTGCCGCCGGCGACCCCGCCGCCGCCGAACGCGCCCAAGCCGAAGGAGCCGGTGTTCATCTCGATCCAGAAGTCGGGCGCGCTGTACGTCGCTGAAAAGCAGACCAGCCTGGACAATCTGCAATTCGACCTGGACGCCAAGTTCGCTGCGACCGGCCAAGCCGGCCCGAAGGACGACCAGCGCGTCATGGTCCGCGCCGACGCCGACGTGACCTATGCCGACTTCATGGGCGTGCTGAACGCCCTGCAGACCGCCGGCTGGTACAAGGTCGGCCTGATCAACGAAGACATCCACTAGGTCTTCGCCGATCGGCGAAAAATCAGGGGCCGGACACCAAGCGTCCGGCCCCTTTTTCATGCCCGCCGCACAGACGCTTTACAAATGTAAGAATGAGGAGAAACTACGCCTGTAACTTCAATCGACCCGCAAACCGGGCAAGGGAAGGAAACAGGTCATGGCGGCGAAACTCGCGGGCGGCGGCGGCGGGGCCTATACGATCCGGCAGAACGCAGACATCAACGTCACGCCGTTCGTGGACATCCTGCTGGTGCTGCTGATCATCTTCATGGTCGCCGTGCCGATGGCGACGACCTCGATCAAGCTGGACATGCCGCCGGCCAAGGACACCGCCGTCCCGCCCAAGCCGCCGGTGCTGATCGCCATCCAGAATTCAGGCGCTCTCTATCTGGCGGGGCGACCCACCAGCCTGGGGGCCCTGTCCCAGGACCTGAGCGCCAGCTTCGCCGCGACCGGCCAGCAGGGCCCGCGCAAGGACCAGCGCCTGATGGTCAGCGCCCAGGCCGACGTGCCCTATGAAGCGCTGATGGGGGTGATCGACCGGGTCCACACCGAAGGCTGGACGCAGATCGGGATCATCAACGAGGACCTGCATTAGGACGTTTTGGATCCTCCCCCGGTGGGGGAGGTGTCGGCGAAGCCGACGGAGGGGGGGAGTGATCGGTAGGGGTCAGACTCCGATCGACGATCCTGAAACTCCCCCCACCGATCGCTGCGCGATCGCCTCCCCCACAGGGGGAGGGTCTTGTTTTTAAGCCGCCGTCGCCTCGAAGCCCGCCTTCAGTTCGGCCTCGTCCAGGTCGCGGCCGATGAACACCATGCGGCTGTAGCGCTTGTCCTTGTCGGTCCACGGCCGCTGGAAGTCGCCCTCCAGGATCATGTGCACGGCCTGAAACACCAGGCGGCGCTCCTCGCCCCGGACGTCGATGATGCCCTTGGCGCGCAGGATGTCCGGGCCGCGGCGGGCCAGCAGCTCGTTGAGCCAGGTGGTGATCTTCTGGCCGTCGACGGGCTTGTCCAGCGTCAGGGAGATTCCCTTCACGCCGTCGTCGTGGATGTCGCTCTTGGCGTCGTGGTGATGGTGGTCGTGGCCATGATGATGATGGTCATGGTCGTGATGATGGTCGTGGCCGCAGTGCTCGTCGTGCACGTGGCCAGCCTCGCCGTGACCCGGGTTCAGGAATTCCGGCTCCAGCTCGGTGATCCGCTCCAGGTCGAAGCTGTGCTTGCCGATGATGGCCTCCAGCGGCACGCTCGAGCGCTGGGCGCGGTGGATCGGGGCCAGCGGGTTGATGCGCTTGATGCGGGCCTCGACGTGCCGCAGGTCGTCTTCCGAGACCAGGTCGGTCTTGTTGAGCACGATCTGGTCGGCGAAGGCGATCTGCTCGACGGCTTCCTTGCTGTCGCCCAGCCGCAGCAGGATGTGCTTGGCGTCGACCACGGCGGTGACCGAGTCCAGATAGGTGCGGGCCTTGACGTCGTCGTCGACGAAAAAGGTCTGAGCCACCGGGCCCGGATCGGCCAAGCCCGTGGTCTCGACCACGATGGCGTCGAAGCCGCGCCCCCCTTGTGCTTTCTGGCGCTTCATCAGGCCCTGCAGCACCCGGATCAGGTCGCCGCGCACCGTGCAGCAGACGCAGCCGTTGTTCATTTCGAACACTTCCTCGTCGGCCCCGACCACCAGGTCGTTGTCGATGCCGACCTCGCCGAACTCGTTGACGATCACGGCGTAGCGCTTGCCATGCTCCTCGGTGAGGATGCGGTTGAGCAGGGTGGTCTTGCCGGCGCCGAGATAGCCGGTCAGCACGGTGACGGGGATCTTGCCGGAGGTCGCGGTGTCTTGGGTCATGCGCGCTATTTAGGGGTGATGCGCGGCTTGCGAAAGCACCCCCTGAACGCCGTCAGGTCTTGAGGAAGGCCACGGCCGCGCCGATCACGATCAGGGCGACACCGAGGATGATCTCCTCGTACTGCTCCAGACGCTCCAGGCCCAGGCGGTTGAAGCCCGCCAGACTGAGGCCGGTGAACACCAGCATGCCCGCCGCCGTGGCGGC
This sequence comes from Caulobacter sp. BE254, assembly GCF_031457295.1. Lineage (NCBI taxonomy): Bacteria > Pseudomonadati > Pseudomonadota > Alphaproteobacteria > Caulobacterales > Caulobacteraceae > Caulobacter > Caulobacter sp. BE254. The sequence continues at coordinate 44,881 of NZ_JAVDWJ010000016.1, forward strand.
CATCAGCACCGCGCTCAGCACGACGAAACCGATCACGCCGTGCTCCATCCCCGCCAGGTAATAGGGCAGGAAGGCCTCGCACGGCGACAGGGTCAGCAGCACGACCAGGGCGGTGATCGCCGCCCTGTCCGAGGCGAACTTGCGAGTTCCGTCCATCGTCGCGTGCCGGTGACGGCCGCGCACCAGATAGAAGACGCCGATCGCCGCCATCAGCCCGCCGACGATCCAGTGGAAGGCGCCGCCCAGGTGCGGCTCGGCCACCAGACCGGCGGCCACCACCGCTAGGCCCAGCACGATGGTCAGGCCCACATGGCCCAGGCCCGCCAGCAGGGTGACCCCCAGGGTGCGGCCGGTCGTCCACTTCTGGGCGCGGCCGACCAGCACGAACGGCAGCCAGTGCGTGGGCAGGGCGGCGTGCAGGAAGGCCACGGCGAAACCGGTGGCGGCGACGGAGGCGAAGAAGGTCGTGTTCACGCCCCGACCTTTAGTATGTTACATTGTAACATGCCAGCCCTGATATGACTCGCGAAGGTTGCCGGAAAGCCGCATCCGGCCGTTGACTCACCGGGCTTGGCCTGTATAAGTCCGCCCCCTCGCCCGCTGGGTTTCCTCGCGGGCGTTCCCTATTTTGCGAACGCACGTTTCTTAAGGCGCTAACCTATGTACGCGGTGATCAAAACCGGCGGCAAGCAGTACCGGGTCCAAGCCGGCGACCTGCTGGTTGTCGAAAAGCTCGACGGTGAACCGGGCTCGGAAGTCGCTTTCGGCGAAGTCCTGATGCTTGGCGAAGGCGAGGCCGTGACGGTCGGCGCCCCCCTGGTGGACGGCGCTGTCGTCTCCGGCACGCTTCTCGAAACCCGCAAGGGCGAGAAGGTGAAGATCTTCAAGAAGATCCGCCGCCAGGGCTATCGCCGCACCCGCGGCCACCGCCAGACCGAGTCGGTCATCCGCGTGACCTCGGTCGCCGGCGGCGGCAAGGAAGCCAAGTGGGAAGGCGTCATCGACCTGACCCCCAAGGTCATCCTCAACGCCCGCGCCCGCGGCCTGGGTGACGCCGCCGTCCCGGCGACGATCCCGACCGCTCCGGTGAAGGCCGAAGCCGCCGCTGCTCCGAAGAAGAAGGCCGCGCCGAAGAAGGCCGCCGCCGAGACCACTCCGGAAGCCGAAGCCTGAGACCCTCGCGGGGCTCATTGAACGATTAGCTTGATCCAGGTCTCTAAAGAGAAACCGGACCAAAGGAACTAGGAGGCCGCTATGGCTCACAAGAAATCTGGTGGTTCGTCCAGCAACGGCCGCGACTCGGCTGGCCGTCGTCTTGGCGTGAAGAAGTTCGGTGGCCAGAAGGTCGCCGCCGGCAACATCATCATCCGTCAACGCGGCACCAAGTTCTATCCGGGCGCCAATGTCGGCATGGGCAAGGACCATACCCTCTTCGCACTTATCGAGGGCGCGGTGGGCTTTGTCACCAAGCGCAACAACCGTACCTACGTGAACGTAGCTGCTCCGGCCCAGGCCGCCGAATAGCGCGAACTGCGTAGAAACCGGGTCGCGCTTTCCAAAAGAAAGACGATCCGGACAGACGAAACCCAAGCGGGGAGTCCGGACGCCGGGCTCCCCGCTTTTGTTTTGTCCGCGCTTGAAATTTCTTGGCCGCAAAAGGACCTCAGGCCTGAAATCCGAGCGTCACGGTCCCCACCTAGAAGGACCGAGAACGGGAGGCGCGCCTATGTGCGTGATCGACAAGGCTCCGATCATCGAGACGCGGCGGCTGACGCTGCGGGCTCCCCGGATCGACGATGCGTCGCGGATCGCGGCGCTGTGCGGCGACTACGCGATCGCCAAGATGACCACCCGCATGCCCTGGCCCTACAGCCAGAGCGACGCCGACGGCTTCGTGGCCCGCTGCCAGGTCCAGGACCGGCGCAAGGACGCCACCTTCGTGATCGACCTCGAGGACGAGGGCGTGGTCGGCGTGCTGGGCTTCTTCACCCCGCAGGTCGGCCATCTGGAGGTCGGCTACTGGATCGGCCGCCCCTACTGGGGTCGCGGCCTGGCGACAGAGGCCGTCCAGGGCGCCCTGGCCTGGGCCCGGCAGGACTGGCGCAAGAAGCTGGTCGTCGCCGGCCACTTCGCCGACAACCCGGCTTCGGGCCAGGTGCTGGTCAAGGCCGGCTTCCTGTACACGGGCGTCGTCGAGCACAAGCCGTCCGTCGCGCGGGGCGAGCCGGCGCCAACGCGGATGATGGTCTGGCTGGCGTGAGCCCTAAGCGGCCCGGTGCGTCGCCACGACCTTCTGCGGGCCTTCGCGGAAGCGCTTCTCGGCGACCACGATCCGCTCGCACAGGGCGTCCAGGTCGCTGAGCAGCGAATAGGTGGCGTAGATCGGGATCTCCATCATCGCCACCTGGGCCCGCGGCATGAACTCGCAGTACTTCTTCCAGGCGACGTGGCTGTCTCGGGCGTTCATGGCCCGCTGGCCCAGCGGGTTCCAAAGGTTCAGGCCCATCAGCTCGTCCCGGCACTCCTTCATCACCGGCAGGGCGATGTAGAGGAACAGGAAGGTCGGGGTGGCGGCGCGGGCGAACTGCGGCTGGACCTGCATGTGCCAGATCCGGAAGGCCTCGAAGAAGTTGGCCTTGCGGGTCGGGTCCGGCGGCAGCCACTGCAGATCCGGATTGATCAGCTCCTGGGCCGAGCCCGAGCGCTTGACCAGGTCGTCGGCCGTGCGGCCGTCGGCCATCGTCTTGTTCAGCGCGTTGATCGGGATCGCCAGGCGCTTGGCGACCTCGGTATAGGCCACCTGGCGGCCGGCCATCGGCGTCCACTGGCCGAAGTTCGGGGCGTTGGGAGCGCCGGCCCGCTTCATCGCCGCGGCCTGGTGCACCAGCTGATGGGCCTCGCGGCTCTTGGCGGCCTGCTGGCGGTCGAACGCCTCCTCGTGGACGGCCTGTTCGTCCGGCGTCATCCACCGCGCCCGTCCGGGGCCGTAGGTGCGTTCGTTGCGATTGAGCAGGATGAAGTTGTGCGCGTCGCTCGGGCGACGGCCGACGGCGATCAGGAAGGCGCGGAAATCGCGCCATTCGGGCGCCAGGCCCGTGCCCCGGCTCATCAGCATGTTGCGATGGAGCGAGGCCTCGTGGGTGTACTTGCGACACAGGGTCGGCAGCGTCAGTTCCTGGAGATCATGCGCAAACTCGGCGTCCGAAATCGTCGTCAACGCCAGCCCTCCCCGCGCAATAGTCCTGCCGCCGTGTTCATAGGACCGTTTGTCGCATGATCAGTTTTAACATTTCGTCACGATGGCGAACGCGGTTCGGCGCGGCAAAGCGACGCTTCGAGGCCTGAATCGACCGTTCAAGGGCCATCCAGGCTTGGCCGTAGGCGGGTTTCGGCTCGACGCGAAAGCCGCCTTGGGACAAAAGACGCTCATGAAATTCTTGGACCAGTGCAAAATCTATGTCCGCTCCGGCAACGGCGGCGGCGGCGCGGTCTCGTTCCGACGCGAGAAGTACATCGAATACGGCGGCCCCGACGGCGGGGACGGCGGACGCGGCGGCGACGTGTGGATCGAGGCGGTCGAGGGCCTCAACACCCTGATCGACTACCGCTACCAGCAACACTTCAAGGCCGGGACGGGCGTCCACGGCATGGGCCGAGCGCGTCACGGCGCGGCCGGCGAGGACGTGATCCTGAAGGTCCCTGTCGGCACCCAGGTGCTGGAGGAGGACAAGGAGACCCTGATCGCCGACCTCGACACCGCCGGCATGACCCTGCGCCTCGCCAAGGGCGGCAACGGCGGCTGGGGCAACCTGCACTTCAAGGGCCCGGTCAACCAGGCGCCGAAGTACGCCAATCCCGGACAGGAGGGCGAGGAGCTGTGGGTCTGGCTGCGGCTGAAGCTGATCGCCGACGTCGGCCTGGTCGGCCTGCCCAACGCCGGCAAGTCGACCTTCCTGGCCGCCGCCAGCGCCGCCAAGCCGAAGATCGCCGACTATCCGTTCACCACCCTGACCCCCAACCTCGGCATGGTGGACCTTTCCACCAGCGAGCGCTTCGTGATGGCCGACATCCCCGGCCTGATCGAGGGCGCCAGCGAGGGCGCGGGCCTGGGCACCCGGTTCCTGGGCCACGTCGAACGCTCGGCCGTGCTGATCCACCTGGTCGACGCCACCCAGGACGACATTGCCGACGCCTGGACGACGATCCGCGGCGAGCTGGAAGCCTATGGCGACGAGCTGGCCGACAAGTCGGAGATCCTGGCCCTGAACAAGGTCGACGCCCTGGACGACGAGACGCGGCGCGCCAAGGCCGCCGAGCTCGAGGCCATCGCCGGCGTGAAGCCGATGCTGGTCTCCGGCGTCTCGGGCGAGGGCGTCACCGAGCTGCTGCGCGCCGCCTTCACCCAGGTGCGCATCCGCCGGGGCGACGCGATCGAGGAGATCGAGGACGACGAGGATCACGTCGAGGAGACCCCCGGGGGCTGGCAGCCGTAAATGAGCGCGTCCGGGGGAGCGCTCAGCCGCGCCAAACGCATCGTCTTCAAGGTCGGCTCGGCCCTGCTGGTCGACGCCGCCAGCGGGGCGGCCGACCGCGCCTGGCTGGACGCCTTCTGCGCCGACCTGGCGCGGCTGCGCAAGCGCGGCCAGCAGGTGGTGGTGGTGTCGTCCGGCGCGGTGGCCCTGGGCCGCCGGCGCCTGGGCCTGACGGGACGCAAGTCCCTGACCCTGCCCGAGAAGCAGGCCGCCGCCGCCGCCGGCCAGTCGGTGCTGATGCGGGCCTGGGAGGAGGCGCTGGAGCCGCACGGGATCGGGGCCGCCCAGATCCTGCTGACCCGCGACGACACCGAGACCCGCCGCCGCTGGCTGAACGCCCGCGCCACGGCCGAGACCCTGATCGCCTTGAACGTCGTGCCCGTGGTCAACGAGAACGACACGGTGGTGACCGAGGAGATCCGCTACGGCGACAACGACCGCCTGGCCGCCCGCGTGGCCCAGATGGTCGGGGCCGACCTGCTGGTGCTGCTGTCCGACATCGACGGCCTCTACACCGCCGACCCGCGCCGCGACCCGACCGCCACCCACATCGCCCGGGTCAGCGAGATCACGCCGCAGATCGCCGGCATGGCCGAGGGGGCCAACGCCTCGGCCGGGGTCGGCACCGGCGGCATGGCCACCAAGATCGCCGCCGCCCGCATCGCCCGGGCCGCCGGCTGCGCCACCCTGATCACCCTGGGCTCTCGCCCCGCGCCGCTGCAGGCCATCGAGGACGGGGCCCTGGCCACGGTGATCGAGGCCGGAGCCTCGCCCGCCGCCGCGTACAAGGCCTGGATCGCCGGGTCGCTGGCCCCCCAGGGCTGGCTGACCGTCGACGCCGGGGCCGCCGCCGCCCTGGCCAGCGGCAAGAGCCTGCTCTGCGCCGGGGTCCGCGCCGTCGAGGGCCCGTTCGACAAGGGCGACGCCGTCCGCGTCCGCGACGAGACCGGCCGCGAGGTGGCCCGGGGCCTGGTCCGCTACGACAGCGCCGACGCCCACCGCATCGCCGGCCTGCGCTCGGACGCCATCGAGGCCGAGCTGGGCTTCACCGAAGGCCCGATGATCCACGCCGACGACCTGGCGGTGGGGGGCTAGATGCGGACCGCGCTGGCGCCCCTGCTGGCCGGCGCGACGTTGCTTTCCGGCTGCGCCAGCCTGGCGCCGGCGGCCTGCCCGGCCGGCCAGAGCCCCGGCCGCACCGCCCAGCTGTTCTTCGGTCGCGACATCGGCGACAAGGTCGGCGTCTCGGACGCCGACTTCGCCCGCTTCGTCGACGCGGAACTGACCCCGCGCTTCCCCGATGGCCTGACCGTGCTGGACGCCACTGGCCAGTGGCGCTCCAAGGCCGGGCCGATCGTCCGCGAGCCGTCGAAGGTGGTGATCCTGGCCCTGCCCGACCGCGCTGGCGGCGAGGACAGGCTGGACGCCGTGCGGGCGGCGTACAAGGCTCGCTTCTCCCAGGAGGCGGTGATGATCGTCACCCAGCCGGCCTGCCTGGGGTTCTAAGCCTCGCCCCCGCGCCCGCCGAGCGAAGCTTGACCTGGATCGCGCCATGAAGGAGCTTGCCACCGAAAGTTGATCATGGGTGAGGGCGTGACCGTGACTCCGTTTCTTCGTCTGGCCGGCGCGGTCGGCGCCCTGGCCCTGGTCGCGGCGACCGCGGCCCCTTCGCCGGTGGCGTCCCTGCTGGAGGACCCCGCCGCGGCCCGCGCCTTCGACTACGCCGCCCTGCGCGAGCGGTTGGGCGACCAACAGGTCGTTGCCCTGGCCCAGGCGCTGGAAGAGACGGTCGCGGCGCGCCTGGCCGCCGCGCCCAACGCCTGCGAGACCGAGGCCGAAGCCTTCGTGCGCCAGGGCTTGGCCAGCGCCCTCCAGGCCCGCGACGCCGCCGCCTGGCGCGCCGACTGGAAGGCCGCCAACGACCAGCGCGACCAGCTCTACGCCCGCGTCGCCAGGGTCCTGAACGGCGAGGACGTCGGCCAGTCCGTCTATGACGGGGCGCGGACCGCCGCCGTCGCCGCCCGGGCGGAGACCGATCCGCGCCACCGCCAGCTCTACGCCCGCGTCGCCGAGGACCAGGCGTTGCGCTACGCCACGCACGACATCTGGGCCCTGCCGCAGGGCGCCTTGCGGGAGATGGTCCAGCGGCCCTTCCAGGCCAGGCTGTGCGGCGTCGACGCGGCCAACACCGCCTGGCTGAAGACCGAATGGCGCACGTCCGGCTGGTTCACGGCGGCGCGCGACGGCCAGGCCGCCAGCGGCAGGGCCTGGCTGCTGCTGCAGCACGCGGACCGCGATCCGGACTTCCAGCGCGCCGTCCTGCCGATCCTGGCTCGGGAGACTGGCCCGCAGGGGCGGATCGACTACGCCTACCTCGCCGACCGCGTGGCCACGAACGCCCATCAGCCCCAGATCTTCGGCACCCAAGGCCGCTGCGTGGGCCCCGGCGCGTGGGAACCGAACCCGGTGGCCGCGCCGGAGGGACTCGAGGCGCGCCGGGCCGAGGTCGGCCTGCCGCCGATCGCCGAGTACAAGACCCAGTTCAAGACGATCTGCGCCAACTTCAGGGCGCCGTGATTCCCGACTTCCCATAGCCCGTCCCATAACCCGTCATGCTCATCGGCCGGTCCTTGACGCCTGTCGCCCAGGCCCTGTTCGGCGTGGCGCTCATGGTGAAGACCAGCTCGCCGCCGGCCCGGATCTCGGCGTCGCGCAGGAAGCTCCTCGCCAGCGGCCTGCCGTTCAGGGTGACCGCGGCGACATAGGGCGCGGCGTCCGACAGCCCCGCGGCCCGCACCGTGAACCGCTTGCCGTTCGGCAGGTTCAGCACCGCCCGCTCCACGAACGGCCGGCCGATGACGTATTCGTTCGAACCCGGCGCCACCGGGTAGAAGCCCAGGCTCGTGAACACCAGCCAGGCCGACATCTGCCCCAGGTCGTCATTGCCCGACAGGCCGTCCGGCGTGGGCTTGTACTGCGACTTCACGATCTGGGTCAGCCGGGCCTGGGTGCGCCACGGGGCGCCGGCGTAGTCGTACAGATAGGCTACATGGTGGCTGGGCTCGTTGCCGTGGATGTACTGGCCGATCAGGCCGGCGATGTCCTCGGCGTGCGAGTAGTCGAGCTTGGAATTGTCGAAGTCGAACATGGCGTCCAGCTTCCGGACGGTCGCCGCGTCGCCGCCCATCAGCCCCACCAGCCCGCCCAGGTCCTGGGGCGCGAACCAGGAATATTGCCAGGCGTTGCCCTCGGTATAGTCCGAGCCATAGTTGATCGCCGTCGGGTCGAACGGCGTACGGAAGCTCCCGTCGCTCTTGCGAGCCCGCAGGAAGCCGGTCTTGGCGTCGAAGCTGTTTCGCCAGTTACCCGCCCGCTTCTCGAAGGTCGCGGCGACGTCATCGCGGCCCATGGCCCTGGCCATCCGGGCGATGGTCCAGTCGTCATAGGCGTATTCGACGGTCTTGGAGGCGGCCTCCGGCTCCTTGTCGATCGGCACATAGCCCAGCCGCATGTAGTCGCCCAGGCCGCCATAGGGCGCGTAGGTGGCGCTCTTGACCATGGCGTCCAGGGCGGCCTTCTCGTCGAAGCCGCGGATCCCCTTCAGCCAGGCGTCGGCGATCACGGGCACGGCGTGGTAGCCGATCATCGTCCAGGTCTCCTGGCCGTGGAACTGCCAGACCGGCAGGATCCCGTAGGGGCTCTCCTGCTGCGAGGCGATCAGCGAATTGACCACGTCGCTGGTGCGCCGCTCCGGCTGGACCAGGGTCAGCAGCGGGTGCTCGGCGCGGAAGGTGTCCCACAGCGAGAAGGTCGAGTGGAAGGTGAAGCCCTTTCCATCCGAGGTCCGGGCCTCATGCACTTCGTTGTCGGGCCCGCGATAGCGGCCGTCGGCGTCGCTGAACACGCTGGGGGCCAGCAGGGCGTGGTAGAGGGCGGTGTAGACATTGGTCCGCGTGGCGGCCGGGGCGGCGATCTCGACCGCGCCCAGGGCCTTTTCCCACTCGGCCTTGGTCCGGGCCCGCAGGCCGTCGAAGTCGAAGCCCTTCTCGTCGCTGGAAAGGTTCAGCACGGCGTTGGCCTCGCTGACCGACGAGATCGCCACCTTGGCCACCAGCGGCCCGTCGATCGTCCCGAAGTCGAAGACCCCGACCAGGGCCCGGCCCTCCACCTGGGCGCGGTCGCCCGGCGTGCGGCCCGGCTGGGCGAAGCCCTTGTAGGGGACGTCGGCTTCCCTGTTGTACAGCGCCTTGCCGACCAGCGGCTTGCTGAAGCGGATCGCGAAATAGAGCTGGCGGCCGGGCGCCCAGCCGCGGGTCTCGCGCATTCCCGTCACCGTGCCGTCCTCGGCCACCCGGATCCGCGACCAGCTGACCTTGCCTGGGTAATTGTAGATCGAGGTGCGCAGGTCCAGCAGCACCTGGGCCCGCGCGCCCTTCTGGAAGGTGTAGCGGTGCAGGCCGGTGCGCGGGCCGGCCGTCAGCTCGGCCCGCACCTGGCTGTCGGTCAGGGTCACGGCGTAGTAGCCGGGCTGGGCGACCTCGCCGTCGTGGGTGAAGCGCGAGCGGTAGCCCGAGCCGGGCTTGTCGGCCTCGCCGGGCTCCAGCTTCGCCTCGCCGCCGACCGGGGCCAGCAGGACGTCGCCGAGGTCGGAATGGCCCGAGCCGGAGAAGTGGGTGTGCGAGAAGCCCAGGATCGTCGGGTCGCTGTAGCGATAGCCGGCGGCGCGGGCGTAGCTCTGCTTGAACGGCAGGATGTCGGTGTCGGGGCTGAGCTGGACCATGCCGAACGGGGCGACCGCGCCGGGGAAGGTATGGCCGTCGCCGCCCGTGCCGATGAACGGATCGACGGCGTCGTAGGCGGACTTGTCCTGGGCGAAGGCCGAAGAGGCGGCGAGGGCGGCGACCACGGCCAGCACCAGTCCAGGACGCATGGGATTCTCCTTCAGGGGCGCGGCGACCCTAGCCGCTGGAAAGGCGGGACGTCATCCGATTTGGGAGGATGGGTGGAGTTGAGGCCGTGCGGCGAACGCTTGCCCCCTACAGACCGCTTCGCGGTCGTCTTCCCCCAGAGGGGGAAGAGCGCTCGGTGAAGGCTCCGCCCCCTCTGGGGGCGGACAGACCGCGCAGCGGTCAGGTGGGGGCAAGTGTTCGCCGCCTCACGCGATCTCTCGCTGAGCTATCGGAAAGGGACGCGGAGCGCCGGACATCGTCCGGAGTGTTTGAGTTTGTGTACCGTTTTCGACGAAGCCAGACGCTCCGCGCGGTCGTTATCCGGAAGCCCGCGGCGCTGAGCCCTGTTCGGGCCTCGCCGCCTTGAAGCCTCCGACGGGCGGGCCAGGTCAACGAACCCCGGTCCCGGACCGCGAGCGCGTCACCGCCCGCCTGTTGCTTCGCCAGCCCTCGCGCCACGCCGTTTTAGTGTTCCATGCCCGGCCGGCCCTGGAGACGCGAGGTTTGGTCCCAAGGGACCGCCGACGGAGCTTCCCGCTCGATCGCCCCTCGCCGCCGCATCGGTCGCTGGCCATGCGCCCTTTCCCTGCGTCGAGGTGGGTACAGGATAAGGGCGGTCTGGGAGGGGGAGGACAAAAACGGGTCGAGAAAGTTCAGGGCGTTGGAATCGCGGGAGTTTGTTGGCTGAACGCCGAGCATAGAGCCCTTCCCTCCCCTTTATGGGGAGGGTGGCCCTGGCAGCGCCAGGGTCGGGTGGGGCCTGCTGAGTCAGCGGTCCAGCCCCGTCCAACACCCTGCACCGATCCCCCACCCGACCCGCTACGCGGGCCACCCTCCCCACAAGGGGGAGGGAAGATCGTTTGCCGAACACGCCCCGCCGCCCTCCGCCAGCGGCGAGGCCGCGCCTTGAAACCTTGATGGCGCGGCCCCGTCCAGGGCGAATGGGGGCTCCACATTTTTAACGTGGCCCGACGAAGCCTTTAACTGTACGAGAAACAAACTCTACCTTGGGTGTTCACCTTCTGGAGCGCAACGTGCGGCGTTTAGCGATGCGATGGCTTGTCCTGCCCGGCGCGTTTCTGTTAGGCGGCGCCGCGCCCGCCGAGTTCCCGCTGCAACACCTGCTGAACGATGCCAAGGCGGCCCAGGTTTTCGACTATCCCAGCCTGCGCGGTCATCAAGACGCACAAAGTCCCCAGGCGCTGCTTACCGCGACACGATCCGCCATCAAGCAACGTCACGGCGGCCAGGAAGAGAGTTGCCGGACGACAGCGGAGGTGTGGGTTGAACAGGGCCTGACCACGGCTTCGCGGGGCGACGACAGCGAAGGCTGGCGTCGCGATCGAACGGCGGCCGAGAAGCTCATGATGCGGTTTCAGACCTTACGCCAGACAGTCCTGGACGGCGGACAGACCGGCGACGCCGAGATGGATAGAGAGATGGCGGTCATCCAACGCGATGTCGCCGCCGCCCCTACCCCGCGCGCCAAAGCATTAGAGCGTCGCGTACTGTCCGATCAGTTCAACCGCCGTTTCGGCATGGGTCTACAAAAGGAATTCACAAAAACGCTTCCACCCACGACCCACAACCTTTTTGACGCGCTGCTCTTGTCCAATATCTGCGATGATGATCATAGAAATCTGGAGTGGATAAAAGATCAGATTGAACAAAGCGGCTGGTTCTCGATCTCTCGAGACGGACCTACCGCCGACCAGGACGCCTGGTTGCTGGTCCAGCACGCCGATGACGACGTCGCGTACCAGGAAAAAATTCTGTCCTTGCTGACCGACCTTAGGGCGCATGGCGACACCAGCGCCAAGGACTACGCCTATCTCTACGATCGTGTCGCGGTGAACCGTGAACGGCCGCAACGCTATGGAACCCAAGGCGGCTGCAAAAACGGCGAACGGTTCACAGCCCCTTTGGAGGACCCGACCAAGGTGGACGCGCTACGGGCCGAGGTCGGGTTAAAGCCCCTTGCCGAATACAACGCCCTGTTCAGATGCCGTAAGCCGACCGGCTGACACCGCCCCAGCCCCGCTAACACCGCCCGCACCCTTTCCCCATTCCCCCGCCGCCGCAAAGCGCCTAGGTAAGCCTCACTCTGAGCATATCGGGGGAGCATATCCGGGATCGGAGGATGGCATGGACGACGCGGGCATGAGCTTGCAGGCGACGATGACGGCGATGGGACAGGCGGCTCGGCAAGGGGCGCAGGCCCTGCGCGTGGCCACGCCAGCCCAGCGCACCGCCGCCCTGCACGCCATGGCCGCCGCCCTCCGCGCCGACGCCCCGGCCATCCTGGCCGCCAACGCCCGCGACCTGGACAAGGCCGGGGCCGGCGGCCTGACCGCGCCGATGGTTGAGCGGCTGATGCTGAACGCCGAGCGCCTGGAGGGCGTGGCCGCCGGGGTCGAGGCCGTGGCCGCCATCCCCGACCCGCTGGGCGTGGAGACCGCCCGCTGGACGCGTCCCAACGGCCTGGACATCGCCCGGGTCCGCACCCCGATCGGCGTGATCGCCATGATCTTCGAGAGCCGGCCCAACGTCACCGCCGACGCCGCCGCCCTGTGCGTGCGCTCGGGCAACGCGGTGATCCTGCGCGGCGGGTCCGAGTGCCTGCAGTCCAACCTCGCGATCCACGCGGCCATCGCCAAGGGGCTGAAGGCGGCGGGGATCTCGGCCGACGCGGTGCAGATCGTCCGCACCCCCGACCGCGACGCGGTGGGGGCGATCCTGTCGGGCCTGGACCGGACGATCGACCTGATCATCCCCCGGGGCGGCAAGAGCCTGGTGGCCCGGGTCCAGCAGGAGGCCCGGGTGGCGGTGCTGGGCCATCTGGAGGGCCTGAACCACGTGTTCGTCCACGCCGCCGCCGATCCGCGCAAGGCCGTCGACATCGTGCTGAACGCCAAGATGCGCCGGGTGTCGGTCTGCGGCTCGGCCGAGACGCTGCTCGTCGACCGCGCGGCGGCCGGCAAGCTGCTGCCGCCGATCGCCGACGCCCTGATCAGGGCCGGCTGCGAGCTGCGCGGCGACGGGCCCTCGCGGGCCATCGAGCCGACCATGAAGCCGGCGGTCGAGGCCGACTGGTCGACCGAGTACCTGGCGCCGGTGATCTCGGTGGCCGTGGTCGACGGGGTGGAGGGCGCGGCCGCCCACATCGCCGCCTATGGCTCGGGCCACACCGACGCGATCCTGACCGAGGACGCCGCGGCGGCCGAGCGGTTCATCGCGCTGGTCGACAGCGCCATCGTGCTGGTCAACGCCTCGACCCAGTTCGCCGACGGCGGCGAGTTCGGCTTCGGGGCCGAGATCGGCATCGCCACCGACAAGCTACACGCCCGCGGCCCGGTCGGGGCCGAGCAACTGACGACGTTCAAATATGTGGTTCGCGGGACCGGCCAGACTCGTCCCTGAAGCGGGCCGCCCTTCGGCGCAAAGGCTGGGCTTCCACCTGGAGCCCGGCATGCGCGTGGGCCTGTTCGGCGGCAGCTTCAACCCGGCGCACGAGGGCCACGCCCACGTCGCCGAGACGGCCCTGCGACGCCTGGAGCTGGACCGGGTGATCTGGCTGGTCTCGCCGCAGAACCCGCTGAAGTCGGCGCACGAGACGCGGCCGCTGGAAGAGCGCCTGGCCGGGGCCCGACAGTGGGCGCGCGGGGCCGACATGATCGTCTCCGACGCCGAGACCCGGCTGGGCTCGCAATACACCATCGACACCCTGCGGGTGCTGCGGGCGCGGTTCCCGGGCGTGAAGTTCGTCTGGATCATGGGGGCCGACAGCCTGGCCAGCTTCCACCGCTGGCGCGGCTGGACCCAGATCATGCGCGAGGTGCCGGTGGCTGTGATCTCGCGGCCCTGGGCGGCCCTGAAGGCCCGCACCTCGCCGGCCGCCCGCCGCTTCGCCTGGGCCCGCAAGCCGTCCAGCGCCGCGGCGATCCTGGCCGACGCCACCGCCCCGGCCTGGGTCTACCTGACTGGCCCGCTGAACTTCGCCTCGTCGACGGCTCTGCGCGGGCGGCAGACCAGGGGCTGAAACAGCAGCGCGGTTGCGGGTTTTCCTTCGCGCGTCGCGGGTGTATGGTCGGAACACAAGCGGAACAGCTCATGCCCTACAAGGCCGTTGAAATAGCGAACGAGTTCCTGCGCCTGCCCGGGGCGGCCGAGCGCCTGACCCAGATGCAGTTGCAGAAGCTCACCTATATCGCCCATGGCTGGAACTGGGCGATCAATGACGCGCCGCTCATCGTCGACGACATAGAGGCCTGGAGCTTTGGGCCTGTCGTCCGGGATCTCTACGAGCATACCAAGTTCTTTGGCAGCGAGCCGATTGGCCGGCTGATCAGCCCCGATGACAGCAAGATTTCCAGTTTCTTTGGCAAGACGGGAGAGGCCGCGCCCTATCGCGCCGATCTGACCCCTCGTGAGCGCGAAGTGATTGCTCAAGTCTGGTCGCGGTACGGCGACCTTAGCGCCGCTCGGCTCTCCGCATTGACTCACCAGCCGGACACGCCTTGGTTCAAGGCCTTTCAGCGAGGACGCAATACTCGGATCGAAGACGATGTGATCCGCACCTATTATGACGCGCTGGCTCAACGTGCCGCCTAGATCCAAGGGGCCGAGGCTTGATCCGTCCATTATCGGCGGGGCTCCGACCTTTCCGGACCCCCAGGACTTCGATGCCGCTCAGAGCCAGATCTATCTGGAAACGATCGCCGAACTATCGGCCGAGAATGAACGCCTCCGCGCCGAAAACGAAGGCCTCAAGGGTCAGCAAACCTACGACGACGTCCGCACGAGGATGATGGAACCGTATGCCGGCAAGGTGTTCCGTTTCCTGATCGGCTATTGCGCGTTCGTTGGCGTGATCATCCTGCTGAGCGGTTTCAAGATTGGTGGCTTTGCCATATCCGACACGGTGTTGGGGATCATCGCCGGCAGCACCGCCGCGTCCGCGATCGGTCTCGTCGGCTTCGTCGTCAGCGGACTTTTCGGAGCCGCAAAAGCAACGCGCACAGCGTCTCGCTGATCCCTGAATCGCCCATCTCCACGTTCCCCCTCATCTTTTCGGTTCATCCGTGCTATGGGAGCTATTGCGCGAACCCATCAAGGAGCATTTCCGCTGCGTAGCGACCCCGCGCCCCAGGCGCACGAGGGAACGGTTTCCCCCGATACCTCGACCAAGAACGAGTCCGAGCTGGACCTGAGTATCAAGGCCCTCGAGACCCTGATCCTGTCGCGTCTGGACGACGACAAGGCCCAGGACATCGTCCACATCGACCTGACGGACAAGAGCTCGGTCGCCGACAGCCTGATCGTGGCGTCGGGCCGGTCGCATCGTCACGTCGGCGCCCTGGCCGACCACATCATCCGGGCGCTCAAGGAGAGCGGCTTCGGCAAGGCGCGGGTCGAAGGCCTGCCGCACTGCGACTGGGTGCTGATCGACGCCGGCGACGTGGTGGTCCACCTGTTCCGCCCCGAAGTCCGCTCGTTCTACAACATCGAGAAGATCTGGGCCGTCGACGCGCCGCACCGGATGGCGTCGAACTAGGCTGTCTGCGGGTCCGCCCTCGTCCTTCGACAAGCTCAGGATGAGGGCTACTTTGCCCATTTTGCCATTGAAACCTCATCCTGAGCTTGTCGAAGGACGGGGTTTCAACGCGGGCCTCTGATGAAGATCACCCTCCTCACCGTCGGGAAGCTCGGCCGCATGGTCGAGGCGCAGCTGGCCGTAGACTACGCGTCTCGGGCCACGGCGTCCGGCCGCGCCCTGGCCCTTGGACCGGTCGAGATCGTCGAGGTCGAGGCCCGCAAGCCCGGCAAGGCCGCCGAGGCCGAGGTGCTGCGCCCGCACCTGGAGGGCGCCTACGTCATCGCCTGCGACGAGCACGGCAAGGTGCGGCCCAGCCGCGCCTTCGCCGAGCACATCGGCCGGCTGCGCGACGACGGCCATCGCAAGGTGGTGTTCCTGATCGGCGGGGCCGACGGGCTGGATCCCGCGATCCTCGCCGCGGC
This sequence comes from Caulobacter sp. BE254, assembly GCF_031457295.1. Taxonomy (NCBI): domain Bacteria; kingdom Pseudomonadati; phylum Pseudomonadota; class Alphaproteobacteria; order Caulobacterales; family Caulobacteraceae; genus Caulobacter; species Caulobacter sp. BE254. The sequence goes on from NZ_JAVDWJ010000016.1 coordinate 60,380, forward strand.
CGACGAGACCCTGGCCTTCGGTCCCCAGACCTGGCCGCACGCCCTGGCCCGGGCCATGCTGGCCGAGCAGGTCTATCGCGCGGTCACCATCCTGGCGGGCTCGCCGTATCATCGCGATTGAGGCATTGATCGGCATATGTCGCGCCGCGTCGTCCTGATCACCGCCAGCCTCCTGGTCGCCCTGCTGGGCGCGGGCGGCCTCGTCGCGGCCCAGGTCGGCCCGCGGGCCCCGCTCAGCCAGAAGGCCAAGGACCAGCAGGCCGCCGCCGACACCCGCCGCGAGATCGCCGACCTGCGCGGCGAGCTGGACGCCCTGGGCCGCCAGCGGGTCGACGCCGGCGACGACGTCTCGGCCAAGCGCGCCCGGCTGGAGGCCCTGCACCAGCGCGAGTCGGCCCTGGTCGGCGAGCTGGGCCGTGATCGCGGCCAGCTGGCCCGGCTGCTGTCGGCCCTGCAGCTCTTCCGCCGCGACCCGCCGCCGGCCCTGCTGGTCAGCCCCGACGACGCCCGCGACGCGGTGCGGGCCGCGATCCTGATCCGCGCCATGACCCCGGAGCTGCAGGCCCGGGCCGACGGCTACGCCCGCCAGGCCCGCGCCGTCTCGGCCCTGCGCCGCCAGGCCGCCGCCGCCTCCGAGGACCTGTTCACCGCCGAGAGCCTGGTCGCCGACCGCCGGGGCGACCTGGAGCGGATGATCGTCGAGAAGACCCAGCTGGAACGGGCCTACGCGCAAGAAGCGCTGACTGGAGACGACCAGGGCACGCTGGGCGCCTTGACCGACGGCCTGGCGCCGCGACCGGCCACCGGGCCGCTGGTCCTGGTCTCGCCCGCCCCCGGCCCGCTGGCGCGTCGCTTCGGCCAGGCCATGCCGGTCGGCGGCCGCGCCGCCGGCCTGACGATCCGCACGGAAAAGGGTCACACCGTGGCCAGTCCCGCCGCCGGCGTGGTCGAATACGCCGGACCGCTGAACGGCTGGGGCACGGTCTTGATCCTGCGCGCCCAGGGCGCCTACCATCTGGTGCTGGCCGGCCTGGACCAGGTTTCGGTGGCGCCCGGACAATCTGTCGCACCCGGCGCGACGGTTGGCCGGATGGCGGACCATGGCGCCTCGGAGCCAGAACTCTATTTCGAGGTTCGGGAAGACGGCGTTCCGGCCGATCCGGAGCGCTGGCTGAAACAGGGATCGCGATAGACGGCTTTTTCAGCGATGATGGCCGTCAAATGAACAAGGGTCCGCTCTAGTCAGGCGGAACGACGAGTTTTTAACGCGGCGCGACGGCGTCGTCAGGGAGCCATTTCGGCCACATGCGCAAGTATCTGCTCATCGGTGTTTCGGCCTTCGTCCTCGGCGCGGGGACCATGGCCTATGTCAGTCCCATCGCCCAGGCGACCAGCGCAAGCAAGGGCGAGACCTACAAGATGCTGGAGCTGTTCGGCGACGTCCTGCAGACGGTCGACAACCAGTACGTCTCCGAGGTCGACAACAAGAAGCTGATCGAGGCGGCCCTGGACGGCATGCTGACCAGCCTCGACCCGCATTCCGGCTACCTGTCGCCCGACAGCTTCGAGGACATGCAGGACACCACCCGCGGCGAGTACGGCGGGCTGGGCATCGAGGTGACCAGCGAGGACGGCGTGGTCAAGGTGATCTCGCCGATGGACGGCACGCCCGCCTCGCGCGCCGGCATCCAGGCCGGCGACTACATCACCGCGGTCAACGGCCAGTCGGTGCTGGGCCTGACCGTCAACGAGGCGGTCAAGCAGATGCGCGGCGCGGCCGGCGAGGTGGTCACCCTGACCATCGCCCGCGAGAAGACCGACCCGTTCGACGTCAAGCTGACGCGCGAGGTGATCAAGCCCAAGGCCGCCATCGCCCGGATGGAGGGCGACTACGGCTATGTCCGCCTGCCCGGCTTCAACGAGAAGGCCACCGACGCCCTGACCGCGTCGATCAACGAGCTGAAGGCCAAGAACCCCCAGATGAAGGGGCTGATCTTCGACCTGCGCAACAATCCCGGCGGCCTGCTCGACCAGGCCGTGGGCGTCTCCAGCGTGTTCCTGGACGGCGGCGAGGTGGTCAGTCAGCGCGGCCGCGACCCGCGCGACATCCAGCGCTACAACGCCAAGCCGGGCGGCGACATCCTGAAGGGCCTGCCGGTGGTGGTGCTGATCAACCAAGGCTCGGCCTCTGCCGCCGAAATCGTCGCCGGCGCCCTGCAGGACCGCCATCGGGCCGAACTGGTGGGCATCACCAGCTTCGGCAAGGGTTCGGTCCAGACCGTGATCCCGCTGCGCGGCGGGGCCGACGGCGCCCTGAAGCTGACCACGGCCCGCTACTTCACCCCGTCGGGCCGCTCGATCCAGAAGACCGGCATCGCGCCCGACCTGGAAGTGGCCCAGACCAAGGACCAGGCCCAGGACATCGCCAACCGCGTGTGGTTCAGCGAGGCCAGCTTCAAGAACGCGCTGAACGCCGACGAGGGCAAGAGCCGCCAGGGCGTCCACACCCCCGCCGAGGCCCCGCCCACCGGCTTCGACGACAAGAAGGGCGACTTCCAGCTGCAGCGCGCCATCGCCGTGCTGAAGGCCGGCTCGGTCGAGGCCGTGCCGAAACTGCCCAAGCCCCAGGCCAAGATCGCCGAAGTCACCGCCAAGGCCGCGGCGGCCGCCGGCAAGGGCCCGCCGGTCGAGAAGAAGTAAGGCTTTTCGCCCCGAACCTCTCCCTTATGACCGTCGTCATCCCGGGCCTTGTGCCCGGGACCCCTTTGTCCGCCGCAGGTGCGGAGGGGTGGCGCGCTAACGCGCCATTCCGCTTCACCGTCAACTGAATCAGGGGTCCCGGGCACAAGTGTTCAGTCCGGGGACATAGCTGACACTTGTTCGGGGACATAGCTGACACCTCTCTGCGAGCAAACCATTGCTCCAACAGGCGTCGCACATTGGTGACCCTAGCTGTATGTCTATGGATTTTCGGGCGATATGGCGAGGTCGTCCACGAATGTGTATGCCCCACGTCACCAGCCCAAGGGCTGGCTAGACTTAGCGAAGCAGGGGCCGAGGTGTCAGCTATGTCCCCGGACTGAACAACAAGGCCCGGGATGACGGCCTTATAGGTTGGGTTCGGCTCGCAGGCGCATTCCGCCGCACCCTCCATTAACCATATATTCGGCGCTTCCCGCCTAGGCTCGGACCCCATGGCCGTGACCTTCTCCCGCAAGCCCGCCTACAGCGCCGACGCGCCCGCGTCCGGCGGCGAGGACAGCGACCTGCGCGCCAGGATCCTGGCGGCGGCGGCCAATCCGTTCATCGGCGCCAGCGCCGCGGCCTTCCTGTTCCTGCTGAGCCTGGCCCTGCTGGTGCTGGTCACCGGCGACCCCAACAAGGGCTCGCCCCTGGTGCGGGTGGCCCTGGACCAGATCGGCACGACCCGGAACGTCCCGCCCGGCTGGCGCGAGGCCCTGGTCGGCGAGGGCGAGCAGGAAGCCCCGCTGCTGCCGGGGGCCCTGGACCTGTCCAACCTGCCGTTCGTCAGCCACGCCGCGGCCGACGACGCCGAGACCGGGACGATCGCCGCCCCCCCGCCCGTCGCCGCGGCCGACGGCCCGCTGCCGGCCGCGCCGATCGCCGGACTCTACGCCCCAGGCCCTGGCGGCGGCTCGCTGCCGGTGATCGCCCCCGATGGCCGCACGGCCGCCGAGGCCTATGCCCGCCCGTTCACCGCCGACGGCCGCCCCAAGGTGGCCCTGGTGATCGGCGGCCTGGGCCTCAATCCCCAGACCACCCGCGCGGCCATCGAGACCCTGCCGCCCGAGATCACCCTGTCGTTCGCCCCCTATGCGGAAGGGCTGCAAGGCTGGATCGACCTGGCCCGCAGCCATGGCCACGAGGTGCTGCTGGAAGCGCCGATGGAGCCGGTCGACTATCCGGCCAACGACCCAGGCCCCTACACCCTGATCACCGCCAACCGCCCCGAGGACACGGTGCGCAAGCTGGAATGGCTGATGTCGCGGGCCACCGGCTATTATGGCCTGACCAACTATCTGGGCTCGCGGTTCGTCACCAGCGACACGGCCATGACCACCTTCACCCTGGCCTTGAAGGCCCGGGGCCTGGCCTTCATCGACGATGGCCAAGCGTCCTTGCGCGGCGGCCCGATCCCCCGCGCCTCGGCCGATCGGATCATCGACGACGAACTGGCGGCCGGCTCGATCGACGGCCAGCTGAAGATGCTGGAGGCCGGCGCCGCCGGTCGCGGCCAGGCCCTGGGCTCGGGCTTCGCCTATCCGGTGACCATCAACCAGGTGCGGTTGTGGGCCGCCGGCCTGTCCGGGAGGGGCTTGCAACTGGCCCCCGCCTCGGCCATGGCCAAGCGATGAGCCCCAGCCAAACGCCCGATCCCTACCCCGATCACCGCCCCAATGTCGGCGTCGTGCTGTTCCACCCGGACGGCCGCGTCTGGCTGGGCAAGCGCCACAACCAGCCGCCGCCCCACAATTGGCAATTCCCGCAGGGCGGGGTCGACGACGGCGAGGACCTGCTGGCCGCGGCCCGCCGCGAACTGGCCGAGGAGACCGGCGTCACCTCGGTCGAATATCTGGGCCGCACCGAGAACTGGCTGATCTACGACTTCCCCGCCGACTTCGCCTCGTCGAAAAAGGCCCGTGGATTCAAGGGCCAGAAGCAGGTGTGGTTTGCCTTCCGCTTCCTGGGCGAGGAGTCCGAGATCGACCTGGAGGCCGACGCCCATGTCGAGTTCGACGCCTGGAAATGGGGCGCTCTCGACGAAACGCCCGAACTGATCGTACCCTTCAAGCGCGCGGTGTACGAACAGGTCGTCGCCGCGTTCGGTGGGTTCGCGCGCGGCGGCTGAAATCTCGCCGCGCTGGGGAGCATGGAATGGCGGATACGATCCTGCTGATCCACGGCTACGGTTGCGCTGGAGACGTCTGGGATCCCGTAGCCGCGCGGCTGCGGGCCGAGGGCTACCGCGTCGTGTCGCCGACCATCCGCTCGGCCGTGCGTACGGTCGACGGCCCCCGGGCGGGCCTGGCCGGCCTGACCCTGGCCGACTATGTCGCCGAGATGAGCGCCTTGACCCAGGCCCTGGCCAAGGAGGACGGCAGGAAGCCGATCGTCTTCGGCCACTCCATGGGCGGGCTGATCGCCCAGAAGATCGCCGAGGCCGGCCAGGCCGATCGCCTGGTGCTGTTCGCCCCCGCCTCGCCGGCCGACGCCCGCGGCAAGCCCAAGCTCTCGTCGGTCTTTACCTTCCTGAACATGGCCCTACAGTCCAAGCCCGAGACTAGGGCGGGCAAGATGTGGAAGACGGGCTTCAAGTTCGGCGTCATGAACGCCGTGCCGGCCGCGCGCCACGACACGCTGTACGCGACCATGGTCCACGACAGCGGACAGGTGCTGGCCGACCTCGCCTGGCCGCACAAGGATCCGAACCGGGCCGCCCATGTCGACGCCGCGAAGGTGACCGTCCCCGTGCTGGTCCTGGCCGGCGCCCTGGATCGCACCACGCCTCTCGAGGACGTACGGCGCGTCGGCCGAAAATATCCGGCCGCCGACCTCAAGATCTACCCCAACAACGCCCATTACCTGATAGACGAGCCAAACACGATGAGCATTCTCGACGACGTGATCGCCTGGCTGACGGGCAAACCGAAATCCGCTCCGGCCCCGCCTCCGGCTCCCGCCCCGGCGCCTGCGCCCGAACCCGTGAAGGCCGCGGAGCCCTCGCCGACGCCCGCCCCGGCTCCGATCGAACCCGCGCCGACGGCGATCACCCCCGAGCCAAAGCCCCCCAGAACCACAGCGAAGGCCCCTCCGGCGGCCCCGAAGGCCCCGGCCAAGCCGAAGGCCGCGGCCAAGCCCGCTCCGGCCAAGGCGGCCGCTCCCAAGGCGGCGCCGGCCTCCAAGGCCGCCAAGGCCGCGCCGGCCCCCAAGCCGGCGGTTGCGAAAGCCCCGGCCAAGACCACGGCGCCCAAACCGGCCGTCGAGAAACCCGCGGCCGAGGTCGCTCCGGCCGCCAAGGTGACCGCAAAGACCGCTCCGAAAGCCGCCGCGAAGCCCAAGGCGACAAAGACCGCGCCAGCCGCGGAGGCCAGCGCCCCGAAAGCCGCGCCCGCCCCGAAGGCCGCCAAGGCGTCGCCCGCCGCGAAGCCGCCGGCCAAAACCAAGGCCGAGGCCAAGCCCGCCGTCGCCAAGGCGCCGGCCAAGGCCGTCGCGCCCAAGCCGGCGGCCGAAAAGCCGGCGGCCAAAACCGCGCCGGCCGCGAAGGCGACCGCGAAGGCCGCTCCCAAAGCCGTTCCCGCAACGAAGCCGGCGGCCAAAACCGCCGCCGCCGCCAAGGCTCCGGCGCCTGCGAAAACGGCCAAAACGCCCGCAACAAAATCGACGGCCAAATCTTCGCCATCACCGAAGAAGAGCGTGTAGGCTGAACGCTCGGCGCTCCGGCCGACGAACAGGCGAGGCGTGCGTGGCGACTCCGGTGATCATGGTGCATGGCGCCTTCTGCGGCGGCTGGACGTTCGACGCGTTTCGCCGCCCGTTCGAGGCCGCTGGCCACGTCGTCCAGACCCCAGACCTGCTGGGGCACGGCGACGGCGCCCTGGTCGCCGGCCGCTCGATGGTCGACTACGCCAAGCAGATCGCCGCCCTGTGCGAGGCCTGCGACGAGCCGCCGATCCTGATCGGCCACTCGATGGGCGGGCTGGTGGCCCAGATGGCGGCCGCCCGCGCCAGCGTCTCGCGGCTGATCCTGCTGGCTCCATCCCCGCCCTGGGGCGTCACCGGTTCGTCCCTGGAGGAGGCGGCGTCGGCCGTCAGCCTCTATGCCCTTGGGCCCTATTGGCTGCAGGCCGTGGCGCCGGACTATGGTGTCGTCGAGAGCTACACCCTGGACCGCCTGCCCCGCGCCGAGCGCAAGCGTCTCTACGCCAAGATGCACGCCGAGAGCGGCCGGGCGCTGTGGGAGACGCTGAACTGGTTCATGGACCCGTTCATGACCACCGGCGCCAGCCCCGTGGGCGTGCCGACCCTGGCGATCGCCGGCGGCAAGGACGTGATCCATCCGCCCGCCACCGTCCGCCAGACCGCCGCGCGACTGGGCGGATCTTGCGAGGTCTTCCCGTCGATGAGCCACTGGCTGCCGGGTGAACCGGGGTGGGAAGAGGTCGCCGCCGCCTGCCTGGACTTCATCGCCGACGAGAGCCGCGCGGCCGCCTGACTCCGGTCCCGAGCCCGGTTTTGCGCCAGGACCTGGCTGCCGCCGAATTGCGGCCCTTTCACGGCCCTTCCTTGACTTGCGCGCGGCGAAATGACCGGCGCTTGACAGTATTCGGGGCCGATTTGCTCAGAAATTCGGCGTCAGAACACTAATGTAATAGAGTCGCTAAACTTCAGGAACCTTGACGCGTGCGGCGTGTTTCCGCGCCGAAGAGGTTTTCATGCACGCCTATACCCATCCGCTACAACAACGCGAATCGGAGCGTCGTTCCTTCGCCGGAACCGACGTCCGCGCGGAGCCCACGGCGCCGCCGCTGGCCCCCTTGGCCATGCCGGACCAGTCGCTGCATCGCCCCGCCGAGCCGCGCCGCTTCGCGCCGGTTCCGGGCCTGGGACAGCGGCGGGCGGCCCTGGCGGCCTTCTGCGCCCTGGCCACCGGCCTGGCGGTGTCGGCGGTGACGGCGGCCATGGCCGAGGACGGGCTGGATGCGCTGGAGGTCGCGCATGTCGGCCTGATCCTGGTGCTGTTCGGCTGGATGGCCTTCTCGTTCGCCGCCAGCCTGGGCGGGCTGTGGCTGTCGCGCCGGGCCGACACCTGGGAGCGGACCGTGGCCCAGGCGCCCCTGCGGCCCCTGACCACCCGCACCGCCCTGCTGGCCCCGATCTATCATGAGGACGTCGGGCCGTTCTTCGCCCGGCTGGCGACGATGCGGGCCGGACTGCACGCCCTGGGCCTGACGCCGATGTTCGACATCGTCGTGCTCAGCGACAGCCGCCGGCCCGAGGTGGTCGCCGACGAGCAGCGCGGCTTCGCCGCCTTCCGGCGCGGCGGCGTCGGTCCCCGGGCCTATTACCGCCATCGGCCGGAGAACCTCGACCGCAAGGCCGGCAACATCGCCGAATGGGTGCGCCGCCACGGCGGGGCCTACGACCATATGGTGGTGCTGGACGCCGACAGCCTGATGGACGCCCTGACCCTGTGGCGGCTGGCCGCGGCCATGGAGCGCGACCCGTCGCTGGGCCTGATCCAGACCGCCCCGACCATCGTCGGGCGCCGCACGGTGTTCGGCCGGCTGGAGCAGTTCGCCAATACCCTCTACGGCCCGCTGGCGGCCTGGGGCGTGGCCTGGTGGAGCGGCCATGACGGCAACTATTGGGGCCACAACGCCATCCTGCGGGTGAAGGCCTTCGCGCAGGCCGGCGGACTGCCGCACCTGAAAGGCAGAAAGCCGTTCGGCGGCCACATCATGAGCCACGACTTCGTCGAGGCCGCCTTCCTGCGCCGGGCAGGCTGGGGCGTTCGCCTCGCCCCGGCGCTGACCGGCAGTTTCGAAGAGAGCCCGCCGACCCTGATCGACCACCTGATCCGCGACCGGCGCTGGTGCCAGGGCAACCTGCAGCACCTGGGCGTGCTGGGCGCGCGCGGCCTGCATCCGGTCAGTCGGCTGCACCTGGCGCGGGGCGTGCTGAGCTACGCCCTGGCGCCGCTGTGGATCGCCCTGGTGGTGACCGGCGCCCTGCTGTCGGCGCCCGACACCCGAACCGGCGAGGCTGGCGGCTATCCGCTGGCGGGGGCCATCGTGCTGGCCGTCAGCCTGGCCTTCGTCCTGCTGCCCAAGCTTATGTCCTACGCCCTGATGCTGTCCGAGGGTCAGGCCAGCCGGTTCGGCGGCGCCTGGCGGGCCTTGGCCAGCGTCGGGCTGGAGACCCTGGCCTCGACCCTGACCGCGCCGGTGATCATGGCCGCCCACACCCGCGCCCTGCTGTCGGTGGCCCTGGGCCGCGACGCCGGCTGGTCGGCCCAGCAGCGCGACGAGGGCCGGCTGAGCGGCCGCGCGGCCCTGGCCTTCCACTGGCCCGAGATGCTGATCGGCGTCGCCCTGGCGGCCCTGGGCCCGCTGATGGGCGCGGGCCTGTCGCCGTGGCTGGCGGTGGCGGCGGCCAGCCTGGTCGCCGCGCCGTTCATCGTCTGGTGGACGGCCAGCATCGCCCGCGGCGTGCGGCTGCGCGACGCCGGCCTGCTGCTGACCCCGGGCGAGCGCGCGGCGGCGACCGTTCAGTGCGAAGGCGTGAACAGCTTCAGCCCCAGGATGCCCGAGACGATCAGCGCCAGGCAGACCAGCCGCCCGGCCGTGGCCGGCTCCTTGAACAGCAGGATGCCGACGATGGCCGTGCCGACCGCGCCCACGCCCGTCCAGACCGCATAGGCCGTGCCCAGCGGCAGGGACTTCACGGCCCAGCCCAGCAGGCCCATAGAGGCGACCAGGCTGATCGCGGTCAGCAGGGTGGGGATCGGCCGCGTGAAGCCTTGCGTGAACTTCAGGCCCACGGCCCAGCCGATCTCGAACAGACCGGCGACGAAAAGGATGATCCAGGCCATGACGGGCTCCCGGACTTCAGGGCGGGGCCGTCCCCCGAAACGCGAAAGGCGCGGGGTCGTCCCCGCGCCTTCGAAGAGATAGGACCACCGGACCGGGGGACAAGCCCCCGATCCGCCAGATGCTTAGCGGCTGGTGGTGCTGTACAGGATCCGGGCCTGCTCGTAGTTCTTGCCGATCGAGCTGTCGTCCAGCTTCTTCAGGCGCATGTAGACCAGGCCCGCGTGGCCGTCGGCCCAGGCGTCGTCCCACGAGACCGTCAGGCGCTTGACGTCGCTGACCGTCAGGTCGTTGCGGATCAGGCGCAGCTGCGGCTTGTTCTCCCAGGTGGCCCAGTCGTGCAGGGCGTTGGCCAGGGCCTGGGCCTGGGCGTCGCCCTGGGCGTACTGAATGGTGACGGTGCAGACGTTCTTGTTGCTGCCGGGGTTGTCGACGGCGATCAGATACGGCTTGCCGATATCCATCACCCACTGCTCTTTCTTCTTCTTCATCCCGGCGGCCTTGGCCAGGGACGGCATGTCGCCGCCGACGACGGCCGGCTTGCAGACCTTGTCGAGCACGCCGAGCAGCTGCAGCGAAACCGGGTCGGTGGTGGGCGGACCACGGGTCGGGGCGACATAGTCCGGCGCCTGGCCGGCGGCCGGAGCGGCCACGGTGGGCGTGGCCGTCATCGGGTCGGCCGGCGCGGCGGGGGTCTGGGCCGCCGGATCGGCGGGCGCCGGAGCAGCGGCCGGAGCCGGAGCGGTCGGAGCAGTCGGAGCGGTTTGCTCCTGGGCGACGGCGGTCGAAACCGCGCCGAGAGCAAAGAGGCTGGCGAGCGCAAGGCGCATGGTCGAGTTATCCCCGTTAGGCAAGAGGTCGGCATTAAAACCGACAGGCGTTCCCTCGCAACCCTTATGGTGGCCGATTAAGGCGGAGAATGGGTCACAGGTGTAATTTTCTCGCCGCGAGCCTGCGGCGTGACGTCTCAGGGGCGAAGGCGAGGCGCCATCGTCGGCCTCAGGGCTTGGCGGTGCTCAGCACGAAGGTCGCCGCGTCGGGGAAGTTGGCGACGACCACGTACATCTTCAGGCCCGGATAGGCCGGCGAGAGGTACGTCCCCTTCTGCATCAGCTGGTTGTCCTCTGCGGTCTTCACGAAGCCCGAGCCGACGGCGATGCCGGCATGGATCATGATGTTGCGCATCAGGGTGGCGAAGGCGACCGGGTCGGTCGGCGGCTGGGCCCCGCCATAGTAGCCGACCTGGCAGAAACCGTCCTGCGGGGCCTGGGCCAGGTAGAACCGCGCCGTCGTTGGCGACACCCAGACCTTGGTCGCCGGGCCCTGCCACAGCGCCTTGATCGACGCCGGCGCCGGCTTCCAGCCCAGCTTGGCGGCCGCGACCCCGACCGCCGCGGCGTTGGTTCCGGCCGGCAGGCAGACGCTCTTGAAGACGTCGACCACCTCCTGGCGATAGGTGGGCGCGGCCTGGGCCGCGCTGGCGGCCAGAAGGGCCGTGATCAGAACCGTCGTCGCGATCCGCATCGCGTTCTCCCCGACGCCGGCATGGCGCGCGTCAGGCTACCCGATATCGAGGCTGTGCATAACGACGTTCTTCTATCGGGGCGCACGGAGGGTGACGATGACGATCTCGGGCGGCGCGCGAAAGCGGACCGGCAGGATCGAGACGCCGAGGCCGCCGGTGACGAACAGATGCCGTCCCCGATCGACATAGGCGCCGCAGCCCCAGCGGCGCGAGGCCCGCGACGCATGGACCAGGCGTCCCAGCAGCGGCAGGTCGACCTGGCCGCAATGGGTGTGGCCCGCCACCGTCAGGGCGACACGGTCCGGCGCCTGGGCGAACGGGTCGGGCCAGTGGCTCATGACCACGACCGGCGCGGCCGGCGGAACGCCCGCCAGCGCGCGGGGGTAGGACGGTTCGGCGCGGAAGGAGTCGAGGTCGGCCAGGCCGGCGATCCAGAAGGCGCCTTCCGGCCGCGGCGCGAGCACCGCGCGGTTCTCCAGCACCACGGCGCCGCTGGCCATCAAGGCCCGCTCGATCGCCGGACCGTCGTACCACCAATCGTGATTGCCGAGCACGGCGTAGACGCCCAGCCGCGCCCGCAGTCCCTTGAAGGCGGCGACCCCGCGCAGGATCTCCGACCGGGCGGGAACGGCCCGGGTCGCGGCCGGCTCATGGCCGCCGGCGTAGTCGCCCAGCAGCAGGACGGCGTCGGGATGCTGGGCGTTCATCCGCGCCACCACCCGCGCGACCCGGGCCGGATCGACATGGGGCGCGGCGACATGGGTGTCGCCGATCAGGCCCAGGCGCACGGGCGGACCGCGCCAAGCCGGCGACTCGATCGTCACCTGGCGCACGACCAACAGACGCGGCTCGATCAGGAAGGCCCAGACCCCAAGGCCATAGGCGACCAGCGCCAGCCCCGCCAAGGTCCAGGCCAGACGCAAACGGCCCGAGCGCCGCACCAGCGCCCAGGCCGTCAGGATGATCAAAGGTCCGGCGAAGGCGCCGATCCAGGCCAGCAGCAGGACACCGCCGGGCCCGGCCATCGAAGGACTTACGCCGCCTCGACCGCGTGTTCGGCCAGGATCGTGAAGCCATCCGGGCCGACGTCGGCGAAGCCGCCCTGGATGTCGAACAGGCGCACGGACGAGCCGTCGCGGACCGTGACCCGGCCTTCGCGCAGGGTGGTCATGAACGGCGCGTGGTTCGGCAGAACGCCGAAATCGCCTTCCGTGCCCGGGGCGTCGACCTGGTCGACCTCGGCCGAGAACAGTTCGCGCTCTGGCGCGACGAGGGAGAAGTGCAGCTTAGCCATCAGTCGTGTGTCTCCACGGCGCCCAGGGCCGCTTCGATGTCTTCGTCGGTCTGGATCTCGGTCCCGCAGAACGGGCAGAAGCGGATGGTGGCCAGCACGACGCCGGTCTCACCCCCCTCTTCCCGATGACCCAGATTGAGCAGGATCAACCCGCTGTCGTGCTCGATCAGCGCGTCTTCGGGATCCGAAGACACCGCATCCTCGAGCTCTTCGCAGCAGAAGTTGATCAGCTCGTGCTCGTCGGTCATCAGGCTTCGCCGGCCAGCTTCTCAGCCTTGGCCACCGCTTCCTCGATCGGGCCGACCATGTAGAAGGCGGCTTCGGGCAGGTGGTCGTACTCGCCGTCCACGATGCCCTTGAACGAGCGGATGGTGTCCTTCAGCTGGACGAAGGCGCCGGGCGTGTTGGTGAACTGCTCGGCGACGTGGAACGGCTGGCTGAGGAAGCGCTGGATCTTGCGGGCGCGGGCGACCGTCAGCTTGTCCTCTTCCGACAGCTCGTCCATGCCCAGGATGGCGATGATGTCCTTCAGGGCCTTGTACTGCTGCAGCACTTCCTGGACCGAACGGGCCACGTTGTAGTGCTCTTCGCCGATGACCAGCGGGTCCATGATCCGCGAGGTCGAGTCCAGCGGATCGACGGCGGGGAAGATGGCCTGGGCGGCGATGTCGCGCGACAGCACGGTGGTGGCGTCCAGGTGGGCGAACGAGGCGGCGGGCGCCGGGTCGGTCAGGTCGTCGGCGGGCACGTAGATGGCCTGGACCGAGGTGATCGAGCCCTTGTTGGTCGAGGTGATGCGCTCCTGCAGGTTGCCCATCTCGGTGGCCAGGGTGGGCTGGTAGCCCACGGCCGAGGGGATGCGGCCCAGCAGAGCCGACACTTCGGCGCCGGCCTGGGTGAAGCGGAAGATGTTGTCGACGAACAGCAGCACGTCCTTGCCTTCTTCATCGCGGAAGTACTCAGCGATGGAGAGGCCGGTCAGGGCCACGCGGGCGCGGGCGCCCGGGGGTTCGTTCATCTGGCCGTAGACCAGGGCGCAACGGCTGCCTTCGGTCGAGCCATTGTTGGCCTTCGGGTCGACGTTGACGTTCGACTCGATCATCTCGTGATAGAGGTCGTTGCCTTCGCGGGTGCGCTCGCCCACGCCGGCCAGGACCGAGTAACCGCCGTAAGCCTTGGCGATGTTGTTGATCAGTTCCTGCATCGTCACGGTCTTGCCGACGCCGGCGCCGCCGAACAGGCCGATCTTGCCGCCCTTGGTGTAGGGGCACATCAGGTCGATGACCTTGATGCCGGTGACCAGCACTTCGGCGGTGTTGGTCTGGTCGGCGAACGACGGGGCGTCGCGGTGGATGGTGCGGAAGATGTCCGACTTGATCGGGCCCTGCTCGTCGATCGGCTCGCCGATGACGTTCATGATGCGGCCCAGGGTGCCCGGACCGACCGGAACGCGGATCGACTCGCCGGTGTCGCGCACGGCCTGGCCGCGGACCAGGCCCTCGGTGGCGTCCATGGCGATGGCCCGGACGGTGTTCTGGCCCAGGTGCTGGGCGACTTCGAACACCAGGCGCTGGCCCGAGGCGGTGTTGACCGTCTCCAGGGCGTTCAGGATGGCCGGCAGCGGGCCTTCGAACTCGACGTCGACGACGGCGCCGATGACCTGCACCAGCTTGCCGGTGGCGGCGCCGATGGTGGCCGGGGCGGCCTGGGTCGCCTTCGGCGCCGCGGCCTTGGGGGCGGCGGGCTTCTTGGCGGCCGGAGCCTTGGCGGCGACGGCGGGAGCGGCGGCCGCGGCGGCGGCCTTCGGAGCGGCGGGCTTCTTCACGGCGGCCGGCTTGGCGACGGCGGCGGGAGCCTTAGCGGGGGTCTTGGCCATGGCGTTCAGGGTCTTTCGTGCGTGCTCGTGCGTGCGTTTTTTACGTTAGGCTTTTGATCAGACGGCTTCGGCGCCGGAGATGATCTCGATCAGCTCCTTGGTGATCTGGGCCTGGCGGGAACGGTTGTATTCGAGGGTGTAGCGCTTGATCATGTCGCCGGCGTTGCGCGTGGCGTTGTCCATCGCCGTCATCTGGCTGGCGTAGAAGCCAGCCATGTTGTCGAGCAGGGCCGACAGGATCTGGACCGTCAGGTTGCGCGGCAGCAGGGTCTCGAGGATGGCCTCTTCCGAGGGCTCGTACTCGTAGACGGCGGCCGGGCCCGAGACGGCTTCGGCGCCCTCGACCACGGCCGGGATCAGCTGCAGCGCGGTCGGGATCTGCTGCACCACCGACTTGAAGCGGCTGTAGAACAGGGTGACCACATCGACGTCGCCGGCTTCATACAGGCGGGTGACGACGTCGGCGATCGGCTGAGCCACCGACAGGGTGAACTGGCGATAGGCCGACAGGTCGAAGTTCTCGACGATGCGGTCGCCATACAGGCGGCGCAGCTGGGCGGTCGCCTTCTTGCCGACGCAGACGATCTTCACGTCCTTGTCTTCGCGCACCAGGGTGTCGATCCGCTCGCGCGCGGCGCGGACGATCGACGAGGTGAAGCCGCCGGCCAGGCCGCGGTCGGCGGCGGCGACGATGATCAGGTGACGATCGTCGCGGCCGGTGCCGGCCAGCAGG
Source organism: Caulobacter sp. BE254 (assembly GCF_031457295.1). NCBI lineage: Bacteria > Pseudomonadati > Pseudomonadota > Alphaproteobacteria > Caulobacterales > Caulobacteraceae > Caulobacter > Caulobacter sp. BE254. Next base: position 75,419 of record NZ_JAVDWJ010000016.1, read on the forward strand.
GCCGGAGCCCCGTCGCCCGACACGCCGGCCGCCAGGTTGGCGATGACGTTCGACAGCCGGCGCGCATAGGGGCGCGCGGCTTCGGCCGCGTCCTGGCTGCGGCGGAGCTTGGCCGCCGCCACCATCTGCATCGCTTTCGTGATCTTCTGCGTCGCCTTGACGCTCGAGATCCGATTGCGCATTTCCTTCAAGCTGGCCATTCGGCGCTACTCTCTCCGAGCGTTCCGAGGGGGCTTAGGCGAAGGTCGCCGAGAAGCTGTCGAGCACGCTCTTCAGCGTGTTCTCCAAGTCCTTGTCGAGGGCCTTCTTGGTGCGGATGCCGTCCAGCAGGTCCTTGTGCTGGCTGTGCAGGCGGGCCAGCAGCTCGCTTTCGAAGCGGCGGACCGACGAGGTCGGGATCTTGTCCAGGTAGCCGCGGGTGCCGGCGTAGATCACGCAGACCTGCTCCTCGACCGCTTGCGGCGCGTATTGCGGCTGCTTCAGCAGCTCGGTCAGGCGCTCGCCACGGGCCAGCAGCTTCTGGGTGGAAGCGTCCAGGTCCGAGCCGAACTTGGCGAAGGCGGCCATTTCGCGATACTGGGCCAGCTCGCCCTTGATCGCGCCGGCGACCTGCTTCATCGCCTTGATCTGGGCCGACGAGCCGACGCGCGACACCGAGATGCCGACGTTCACGGCCGGGCGGATGCCCTGGTAGAACAGGTCGGTTTCCAGGAAGATCTGGCCGTCGGTGATCGAGATCACGTTGGTCGGGATGTAGGCCGACACGTCGTTGGCCTGGGTTTCGATGATCGGCAGGGCCGTCAGCGAGCCCGAGCCGTTGTCCTCGTTCAGCTTGGCGGCGCGTTCCAGCAGGCGCGAGTGCAGATAGAACACGTCGCCCGGATAGGCTTCGCGGCCCGGCGGACGGCGCAGCAGCAGCGACATCTGGCGGTAGGCGACGGCCTGCTTGGAAAGGTCGTCATAGATGATCAGGCCGTGCAGGCCGTTGTCGCGGAACCACTCGCCCATGGCGCAGCCCGAGAACGGGGCCAGGTACTGCAGCGGGGCGGGCTCGGAGGCCGAGGCCACCACGACGATGGTGTATTCCAGGGCGCCGTGCTCTTCGAGCGTCTTGACGATCTGGGCGACGGTCGAACGCTTCTGGCCGATGGCGACATAGACGCAATAGAGCTTGGCGCTCTCGTCCTTGCCGGCGTTGGCGGCCTTCTGGTTCAGGATGGTGTCGATGGCGACGGCGGTCTTGCCGGTCTGACGGTCACCGATGATCAGCTCGCGTTGGCCGCGGCCGACGGGGATCAGGGTGTCGATCGACTTCAGGCCGGTCTGCACGGGCTCGTGCACCGACTTGCGCGGGATGATGCCCGGGGCCTTGACGTCGACGCGGCGGCGCTCGGTCGAGACGATCGGGCCCTTGCCGTCGATCGGCTCGCCCAGCGGGTTGACGACACGGCCCAGCAGGCCACGACCGACCGGCACGTCGACGATCTCACCCAGGCGGCGGACTTCGTCGCCTTCCTTGATGGCCTGGTCCTGGCCGAAGATCACGGCGCCGACATTGTCGCGCTCGAGGTTCAGGGCCATGCCCTTCACGCCGGCCTTCGGGAACTCGACCATCTCGCCGGCCTGGACGTTGTCCAGACCGTAGATGCGGGCGATGCCGTCACCGACGGACAGCACCTGGCCGACGTCCGAGACGGCGGCTTCTTCGCCGAAATTGGCGATCTGCGACTTGAGGATGGCCGAAATCTCGGCGGCGCGGATGTCCATGGCTGTCTTGGGCTCTCTGCGTTTTATCTTTAGGGCGCGCTTATAAAGCTTTAGGCGCGCTTCAGGGCGAATTTCAGGGAATCGAGCTTCGAACGGAGCGAAGCGTCGAAGAGGCGGGAGCCGACGCGCACCTTGATGCCGCCCAGGATGGACGGATCGACGCGGGTCGAGATTTCGGGGGTCTTGCCGACGGCCGTGGCGACGGCGGCCGACACGCCCTTCAGTTGGGCGGCGGTCAGGGCCTTGGCGGTGGTGACTTCGGCGGTCACGACGCCACGGTGCTGGGCCGACAGCTCGATGAAGGCGCTGATGGCGCCCAGCAGGTCGCCGGCCCGGCCGTTGCTGGCCACCAGACCCAGGAACTTGGCGGTCAGCAGCTGGAACTTGGCCTTGGCGGCCACGGCGGTCAGGCCCTTGGCCTTGTCCTCGGCCGAGAAGGCCGGGCTGTCGATCAGGCGGCGCAGGTCGGCGCTCTCGGCCGCCATGGTCCGCAGCGACTTCAGGTCGGCTTCGACCTGGGTCAGCTGGTTGCTCTCGATCGTCAGTTCGAACAGGGACTGCGCATAGCGCTGACCCGCATCCGTCGCCTTGGTTTCGTCCGCCACTTGTTCCGCCCGGTGCGTTGCAATCGCCGCGGACAAGAAGATTAACCCTCGTCCCGGCTTAAAGGCTTGAGCGCGCTCTAGAAAAGCACATGGACGGCCGGCGCTGACGCGCTGCCCTGTCCGAAGCCGCGCGCCTGATAACACGCAGCCTTCGCGGTCGCAACCAAGGCCAATGCGTAAGGACCGGCGCCGTTTCGTAAAACAGGTGTGGGCGCGCGCGATCCGCCGACGCGTGGTTCGGTCCGGCGAGCCGATCGAAGCGAAACGGCCAACCTCGGTCCTAGGCGACCCTGCGGAACACCGCCGAGGCGGCCGCGACCAGGACGCCGTCGGCGGCGCGGAGTTCGGCCTGGGCGAAGACCAGGCTGCGGGTCGAGCGCTCGACCCAGGCCTTGGCGGCCGGCGCCCCCAGCGCGTCCGCATGGGCCAGGGCCCCATAGTCGATGGTGATCGAGGTCGGCAGGGTCGCTGGGCCGGCGATCTCGCACAGGGCGGTTTCCAGCAAGGAGGCGGTCGAAGCGGTCATCGGCGATGCCATAGCCCTAACCCGCCCGAAGAAAAAGGGCGGCGAGACCGGCTCGCCGCCCTTCAGGCGAATGTTCGAGGAAACAGCCGGACGGGGCGGAGGGGCCCAGGATGTCCGGGTACTAATAGAGTGCGTCGTCTACTTCTCGGCGGTCTGCACGCCGGCCTTGGCCGTGGCGTTGCAGCGGGTCAGGTCGTCGGCGTCCAGCGACTTGGTCTCGCCGCCGAAGGCCGCCACGCGGCCGACTTCCTTGGCCAGGGCCTTGCACGAGACGGCGGTCAGGGCCCGCGACGGGGCGGCGGTCGAGACGCACTCGGCGCCTTCGCAGACGAAGACCGCGCCGCCGGCGACGACCTTGGTCTTGGCGGCCAGCGGGTTTTCCAGGGCGACGGCGATGCGGCCGTCGGCGAAGGCCGAACCGGCGAACAGGCAGGTGGTCAGGGCGGCGACGGCCGCCAGGGATTGGAGCTTCATCAGAGAGCCCTCCAGCGTAGTCAGGGAGTTGGATCGAATGATCGGTGAAAAGCTGTACTGGGCGTTCCGAGCCGGGGATGTCGGCGCCGGTATCCCCACCGGCGCGTCGGATCAGAACTAAGCACTGCTTAGATATCAGTGTTCGGAAATAGCGCAAGCGGAATCTATTTCGCATGAGCATTTTTTATTGAAACGCTTGTTTCGCGCCGAGATTGTCAGGCGGCGCTCGACGCCCTGGCGTAGAGTTCAGCGATCGTCGCCACCGCGGCCTCCGCCTCCGCCCGGTCCGGCCGCTCGTCGTCGACGCCGTATCCCCACTGGTCGCTGTCGCCGACCTGCTGCACCACGATGCCGTCCGGCCGCGGCAGCACCGAGACGTGCTTGTAGTAGACGCCGTAGCGAACCTCGGGCTGGGGGGCGAGCCAGGCGATCTGGCCGCGCACCGGGGTGATGGTCTCGTCCTTCCACAGGGCCCGGGCGCCATAGCCGGTGCAGTTGACCACCACCGGCTCCTTCAGCCGCGCCAGGTCGGCGGGGGTGTCGAAGGTCATGGCGACGATCTTGCCGCCCTCGGCCAGGAAGTCGCTGGTCAGCATGTGGGCGAGGTCGGTGACGTTGAATTGCATCGAGGTCGCGTGCCGCACGCGCGGCACGGGGAACGGATGCGAGCCGGCCGGCAACTCCTGGGAGACGGGCACGATGTCGCGCAGCCGCTCGCCATATTCGGCGAAGTGGACCGCGCCGCCGGGGCGCGGCGCGGGCGGGCCGACGCCCGCGCGGTCGAACAGGGTGTAGCGGTCGCTCCACGACACCGGCTCGCCGGGCAGGCCCAGCAGGGTCTGGTAGGTGGCGTACGACGTGCGGGCCATCTCTTCCCACAGGGCCGGGAAGCCGGGCGCGACCTTGTCGGCCTCGGCGACGCGCGAGTCCGGCGACCAGGTGCCGGTGGCGCGGAACGAGCGGGTCTGGGGCGTGCGCTCCTTGGCGTAGATCGTCACCTTGGCGCCGGCCCGCTGCAGCAGCAGGGCCGAGGTCAGGCCCAGGGCGCCGCAGCCGATCACCGCCACCTCCTTGGTCCCGCCCTCCAGCGCCTTGCCGGCGGCGATCGTGCTGGAGCCCCACGACAGCGACCAGCCGCTGCCGCCGTGGCCGTAGTTGTGGACCACGCGTTTGCCGTTGACGTCCTCGACGTCCAGCCTCGGTCCCGCGGCGCGGAACGGCCGCAGGCAGACGGTGATCCTGGTGATGCGGTCGGCGCTCATCCGCAGCGGGGCCAGGGGCGGGACGACGAAGGCGGGGGGGGCGGGCGCGATCAGGCCGGGGGTGCGGCGAGCCGGGGCCCCGCCCTGGGTCACGCATCCGGCCAGGCTGGTCGCGCCCAGACCGCTCAAGCCGGCCAGCACGGCCCGTCGGCTGCTTGTCGTGATCATCTGCGGCGCATCCCCTCGAAAGCTTTACGGGGGGACCCTAGCCCTGGCGCCGCGAGCGCGCCAAGGCTCCATGTCTCCGCGCCCGACCTGCGCGAAGACGTGCGGATAAAAAGAGCTCTAGGGGCCGAGGATCGAGTCGAAACGGCTCTTGGCGGCGGTCTGGACGGATCGCTCCTGGACCATGCCGTCCAGTCGGGCGTAGCGGCCGTCCTTGCCGGCCTTGCGGCGGATGTCGTCGGCGTTGATCACCACGGTGCGGCTTTCGCGCTCCAGGACCTTGCCCATGATCGCCGCAAAGACCGCGCCGGCCACGGCCGCGGCCATTGGCCCGACGATATCGAGCCAGCCCTCGCCGAACAGCGCCCGCAGATGCTCGATCAGCCGCTCGCGATTGGGCTGGTCGTCGATCAGGGCGATGAACAGCCGCTCGACGCCGAAGGCGCCGGCGACCAGCACCAGGGCCATGAGCACGCCCAGCCAGGCCGGCCTGGCGTAGAGGCCCAGCACGGCTCCCAGTACGGCGCAGACGGCCATCGTGATCATGGGAGGATCCTGGCCCGTCCAGGTGAGCTTGTAATTAAGACGAGGCCATAACGGCCCGCCGAGTCTGGCGACCAATCGTCGCAAGGCGTGTTCGCCGAGCTTCCCGCGTCCGACCGCCGGCCCGACGATTCCGGAACGACAAGGACGCATGGCGGCGGAATGCGCGCCCAGGTCGTCATCGCGTTTGCATCGGCGCGAAGCTGGCCCTTAGTGTGCGTCCGACCGGAAACGACACACGGCGTTACGCCGGATCCAATCAGGCCCGAAGGGACTCCCATGCGGATGCTCAGAACCCTCACCCGACTCGTCCCCGTCCTCGCCGCCACGGTCCTGCTGGCCGGCTGCGGGATCAACACCATCCCCACCCAGGACGAGGCGACCAAGACCGCCTGGGCCGAGGTGCAGAACCAGTACCAGCGGCGCGCCGACCTGATCCCCAACCTGGTCAATACGGTCAAGGGCTACGCCGCCCAGGAGAAGGGCGTGCTGGTCGAGGTCACCCAGGCTCGGGCTAGCGCCACCCAGGTCAAGGTCGACGCCTCGACGATCACCGACCCGGCCCAGTTCCAGCAGTACGCCGCCGCCCAGGACAAGCTGTCGGGCGTGCTGGGCCGGCTGATGATGATCCAGGAAAGCTATCCGGAGCTGAAGTCGAACCAGAACTTCCTGGCCCTGCAGAGCCAGCTGGAGGGCACCGAAAACCGCATCGCCATCGCCCGGCGCGACTACAACCAGACGGCCCAGGTCTACAACACCACCCTGCGGACCTTTCCGAGCGTGATCTGGGCCAAGACCCTGTATGGCAGCCAGAAGCCGGCCCAGCTGTTCCAGGCCACGGCCAGCGCCCAGTCGGCGCCGACGGTGGATTTCGGCGCCCCGCCGGCCCCGACGGTCAATACTCAGCCCGGCCCGGCGCAGTAGGTGGCGGTCACGCTCTCTCTTCTCCTCCCCCGCAAGGCGGGGGAGGTGGCGCGGCGCCATCAGCGACGTGACGGAGGGGGCGTCCCAGCCGTCGCGAAGCGTCCCCTCCGTCGCGACGCGTATTCGCATCACGCCACCTCCCCCGTTTCACGGGGGAGGAGCTATGTGCTCGCCTTCCTGGCGCTCTGGATCTTCGCGCTTCCCGCCCTGGCCGCTGGCCCCGCCTTCCCGCCCCTGACCGGACGCGTCGTCGACGGCGCCAACATTCTCTCGCCGCAGGTCGAGACCGACCTGACCGCCAAGCTGGAAAACCTGGAGAGGACCACCGGCCGCCAGCTGGTGGTGGCCACCGTGCCCAGCCTGCAGGGCTACGAGATCGAGGACTACGGCTACCAGCTGGGCCGGACCTGGGGGATCGGCCAGAAGGGGACCAACACCGGCGCCCTGCTGATCGTCGCCCCGACCGAGCGCAAGGTGCGCATCGAGGTCGGCTATGGCCTGGAGCCGATCCTCACCGACGCCCTGTCCAGCGTGATCATCCAGACCGCCATCCTGCCGAAGTTCAAGGCCGGCGACCTGGAGGGCGGGGTCACGGCCGGGACCGACGCGATCATCGCCCAGCTGGCCCTGCCGGACGAGGCGGCCAAGGCCAAGGCGGCCCAGGCCTTCCAGGTCTCCGACCAGGCCGAGCGCGGCGCGGGCGCGTCGCCGATCCTGGCCTTGCTGGTCCTGTTCGTCGTCATCGTGGTGCTGAGCCAGGTGTTCGGCCGGCGCGGAGGGCGGAGCGGCGGCCTGGGCGCGGCCCTGCCCTGGATCATCCTGAACGGCCTGCTCAGCGGCGGTCGCGGCGGCGGTGGCGGCGGCGGATGGAGCGACGGCGGCGGAGGCGGCGGCTTTTCCGGCGGCGGCGGTTCGTTCGGCGGCGGCGGCTCCTCGGGCAGCTGGTAGAGAGAAGCGGGTGATGAAGACGTTGTCCCAGGCCGACCAGGATCGCATCGCCCAGGCGGTGGCCCAGGCCGAGAAGACCACCGCCGGCGAGATCTATTGCGTGCTGGCCCCCGAGGTCGGCGACGATCGGGCGGTCCCGCTGATCTGGGCGGCCGGCGCGGCCCTGCTGCTGCCGGCCCTGGCCCTGCTGGCCGGCTTCCGGCCCGAGATGCTGAGCCGGCTGTTCGGCGGCTGGAGCATCGGCCACGCCGCGGCCCAGGACGTGGCCATCCTCTCGGCCCTCCTGACCTATGTCGGCCTGCAGGCGGCGATCTTCGCGGTCGTCGCGGCCCTGGTCTCGATCCCCGCCGTGCGCCGGGCCCTGATCCCCGCCGCCGTCAAGAAAGCCCGGGTCCGCCAGGCGGCGCTGGACTATTTCCTGGCCAAGGACCTGCACCTGACCCGCGAGCGCACCGGGGTGCTGATCTTCGCCGCCCTGGCTGAGCACCGGGTCGAGGTGATCGCCGACGACGGCGTCCACGCCGCCGCCCCCAGCGGCGTCTGGGACGAGGTGGTGGCCGACCTGGTCGCCGGCCTCAAGCGCGGGGCCGTGGCCGACGGCTTCGTGGCCGCCATCGCCCGGACCGGCGCCATCCTGGCCGCCCACGCCCCGCCCCGCCCCGACGACCGCAACGAACTGCCGGACGGGCTGACGGTGCTGCCAGAATAGAGAACCCTGTCCCATAGGGAGGGAGGGTGCGTTTGGCGCCCTCGCGCGTTCTGGGCGTGACGCTTCAGGAGGCTCTCATGACCGACCAGGACGACTTCACCGCCTTCCTCGACCAGCGCCGGCGCATCGCCCAGGCCTATGTCAACGGCGAGGCCGGACCGCTGGGCGAGATCGCCGCCCAGGCCAATCCGGCCACCTTCTTCCCGCCCAACGGCGGGCGCGAGGAGGGCGCGGGCCATGTGACCGCCGTCAACGCCCGCGGGGCCAAGAGCTTCGCGGCCGGCGGCGAGACCCAGCTCGAGATCCTGCACAGCCAGGCCAGCGGCGAGCTGGCCTACTGGACCGGCCTGCAGCACGCCACGGTGCGGTTCGCCGGTCAGGACCAGCCGGTCGAGATGCACCTGCGGATCACCGAGATCTTCCGCCGCGAGGACGGCGCCTGGAAGCTGATCCACCGCCACGCCGACCCGCTGGCCGAAGCCAGGCCACCGGGACAATAGAATAAGAGAGAGAAAGGCGGCCGGTCTCCCGGCCGCCTCCCGCGTCGCAACCTAGAACGACTTGCGGATCGTCAGGCCCGCCGTGCGCGGCTGGCCGATCGAATAGCCCAGCCGGGCCCGGCCGCCGCGTTCGCGGTCGAACGACAGCAGGGCGTTCTCGTCGGCCACGTTGTTGACGTAGGCGATGATGTCCAGGCCGTCGTCCATCTGCACGCCGGCGCTGAGGTTGATGATGTCGTAGCTGGGCAGCTGCAGGTTCAGCACCGTGGCGTCATTGCCCGAGGCCCCGCCGAACGGCAGGCCCGAGACGAACGAGCGCGGGTTGTTCTCCTGGTCGCTGGCCTGGGTGTAGCGGTTGCCCACGTGCTGGAACGAGGCGGTGACGTAGCCGTCCATGGTCGCGGTCAGGGTCCGCGTATAGGTGGCGCTGACCGAGATCTGGAACTTGGGCACCGACGGCAGGCGGTTGCCTTCGCGGATGCCGCCGATCACCGCCCCCGTGCCGTCGCGCACCGTGGAGTCGAACTCGGCCTCCAGCAGGCTGCCCGAGACCTTGAGGTCGAAGCCCGGCGCCAGGCGGGCCGACAGCTCGCCCTCGACGCCCTTGGTGTGGGCCTTGGGCACGTTGAACACCACGCGCGACGAGCACGAGCCGGCGTCCAGCGTGGTCTGCAGGTTCTTGATGTCGGTATAGAACACCGCGCCGTTGAAGGTGACCCCGCCCAGCCGGGCCTTCACCCCGCCCTCGTAGTTCCACAGCGTCTCGTCGTCATAGGACTGGAAGCCGCCGAAGATCGCCGCGTCCTGCGGGGTGCACAGCGGCAGGTTCAGCGGGTCGTTGACCCCGCCCAGCCGGAAGCCCTTGGACGCCTGGGCGTTGAAGGTCAGGCCGGGGTGGGCCTTGTAGCTGAGCAGCACGCGAGGGGTGAAGCCGTCGGACGAGGTCTTGTCGACCTGATCGTCGCCATTGGCGAACAGGCCGCCGGAGGTGAAGCGGCGGTTCTCGCTGAAGTCGTAATAGCGGCCGCCGGCGGTGATCGTCAGCTTCTGGATCTCGTAGCTGGCCTCGCCGAACACCGCCTTCTGCTTGATCTTGTAGGGCAGCGCGGCGTTGTAGGGCGAGTCGGCCGGGAAGCCGTTGGCCACGGCGGCCGAGGTCCCCGCCCCCAGGGTGGCGTCGGTATAGGCGTCGTAGCCCGGGGTCGGCAGGCGCTGGTCGTAGACCCTGTCGACCTTCGAGTAGAACGCCCCGATCAGCCACTGGAACGGGCTGTCGTTGTCGGAGCTGAGGCGCACCTCCTGGGTGAACTGCTCCAGGTCGGTGGTGTCCACCAGCTTGGACGGCAGGGTGACCGCCGCCGCCGGGAAGCCCAGGTCCACCGACACGCTGCCGGTCAGGGCGCTGGCGTCGCGGTTCACGGCGATCTTGCGGTCGATATAGCTGGTCACCGAGGTCAGCTCGACGCCGTCGAAGCCGAACGAGGCGGTCAGGTCGGCCAGGAAGGTCTTGTCGTCGAAGCTCTCGTCCAGCAGCAGGTACTGCTCGCGCTCGCCCAAGGTGATGGCCGGGCGGGTGGTGGTGAACGGGTTGGCGAACAGGTTGAAGGCCTCCTGGCGGTTGAAGCCGCCGGCGTGGATCTTCTGGTAGACGACGCGCGGGGTGATGCTGATGTCTTCGGTCGGCCGGAACAGCAGTGAAGCCCGGCCGCCGCGCCGATAGCCGTCGTTGACGTTGTTCTTGCGCGTACCGCCCTCGCCCAGAGCGTCGACGAAGCCGCCGTATTCGGTGTCGTAGCCCACCACCCGGAGGGCCGCCTTGTCCGACAGCGGCAGGTTGACGGCGCCCTTCACATAGCCGCCGACGTCGCCGCCTTTCAGGGTGTTGAAGTTGGCCTCGACCGTGCCGTCATAGGCGCCCAGCTTGGGCTGGTTGGTGATGTAGCGGATCGTGCCGCCGACCGAGCCCGAGCCGAACAGGGTGCCCTGCGGCCCGCGCAGGGTCTCGACCCGATTCAGGTCGAACAGGTCGATGTCCGGGGTGAACAGCGACAGCGAGATCACCGACTCGTCGAGATAGACCCCGACCTGTTCCTTGACGCCGGGCTGGTCGCGGACCACCTGCCCGGCCGAGACGCCGCGCACCGACACCTGGCTCTGGCCGGGGCCGAGGTTCTGGATCGTCAGGCCGGCGACGTTGCGCGACAGGTCCTCCAGGGTCACCGCCCCGGACTTCTGGATGTCGGCCTCGGTCTGGGCGTTGATCGAGAACGGCACGTCCAGGATCGTGGCGTCGCGCTTGGTGGCGGTGACGATCAGCTCCTCGACGGTGTCGACCTGCTGGGCGAAGGCCGCCGCCGGCAGGGCGATCGACGCCGCCAGGGCGGTCGCGGCCAGCAGCGCGAGCCGGCGTTGGGTAACAGGGCGCATGAATTCCTCCCGCTCAAGTTTTCCAGCGGCCTTGGATTATAATTATCGGCCACAACCTGAGCGTTCTTGGGGGAATCAGTGAAAGTCAACGCCAAACCAGAACATGGCGTCGACGCGGTGATCTTTCCGAGAGCGAGTGGACTGGGGGCAACAAAAACCCGCGTTTTCTTCAGCGAGACACCGCGCAATGGTCAAGCTCTAGAGCTGTTCCTGGAGACTGTTAGCGCTAACAAGACTCCGCCTGCTTTACGTTCGCGTGACCTTTCGCGGACGGAAATCCCGGTCTAGGGTGGCCGCCAATTCAAACTAACGTTTAAAGGGGAGTGCGCCCATGCGCGAAGCGGTCATCGTCTCTTACGCCCGGACCGGCCTGGCCAAGTCCAACCGCGGCGGGTTCAACAACACCCACGGCGCGGCCATGGCCGGCCACGCCATCCAGCACGCGGTGTCGCGCGCCAAGCTGGACGGTCCGGAAGTCGAGGACGTGATCCTCGGCTGCGGCGGTCCCGAAGGCGCCACCGGCATGAACGTCGCCCGCAACGCCGCCATCTGGGCCGGCCTGCCGGTCACCACCTCGGGCCAGACCGTCAACCGCTTCTGCTCCTCGGGCCTGCAGGCCATCGCCACGGCCGCCAACTACGTCCGCAACGACGGCGCCCCGGTGGCCATCGGCGGCGGGGTGGAGTCGATCTCGCTGGTGCAGGGGGGCGGCCACATGAACCGCTTCCACATCACCGAGGAAAAGCTGATGCGCGAGAAGCCGGCCTTGTGGATGGCGATGATCGACACCGCCGACATCGTCGCCAAGCGCTACAACATCAGCCGCGAATACCAGGACGAGTATTCGCTGCGCAGCCAGCAGCGGATCGCCGCCGCTCAGGCCGCCGGCCTGTTCGACAACGAGATCGTGCCGATGGCCACCCAGATGAAGGTGGTCAACAAGGAGACCAAGGAAGAGAGCCTGGTCGACTACGTGGTCACCAAGGACGAGTGCAACCGTCCCGAAACCACCCTGGAAGGCCTGGCCAAGCTGGAGCCGGTCAAGGGCCCCGGCAACTTCGTCACCGCCGGCAACGCCAGCCAGCTGTCGGACGGCGCGGCCGCCGTAGTGGTGATGGAGGCCAAGGAGGCCGAGCGTCGCGGCCTGGAGCCCTTGGGCCTGTTCAAGGGCTTCGCCATCGCCGGCTGCGAGCCCGACGAGATGGGCATCGGCCCGGTGTTCGCCGTGCCGCGCCTGCTGGAACGCCACGGCCTGAAGGTCGACGACATCGACCTGTGGGAGTTGAACGAGGCCTTCGCCAGCCAGTGCCTCTACAGCCGCGACCGGCTGGGCATCGATCCGGAGAAGTACAACGTCAACGGCGGCTCGATCGCCATCGGCCACCCGTTCGGCATGACCGGCGCCCGCTGCGCCGGCCACCTGCTGCTGGAGGGCAAGCGCCGCAAGGCCAAGCTGGGCGTGGTGACCATGTGCATCGGCGGCGGCATGGGCGCGGCGGGGCTGTTCGAGATCTTCTAGGACCACGACAGGGGACAGGCGCATGCGCCTGTCCCCACCCTTGTCCGACCGTCGTTAGGACAAGCGGTGCCCGGACGTCGCGGCCGCCGCCGGCGTGCAGCGTGCGGTCAGCCCTATGGCCCCAGCCGCCGTGATCGCCAGGGCCGCCGTGATCCCGACGGCGGGCCAGCCGAAGCTCGAGACCAGCGGGCCGCCAACCGCTGTGCCCAGGCTCCCGCCGACAAAATAGGTGACCATGTAGACGCTGTTGAACGGAGCCGGCCGCCGTGGATCGAGACTCAGGACCCGACGCTGGTTGGCGACCTGAGCTGAAAACAGACTCGTGTCGAACAGGGCGAGCGCCAGCAGCATCAGGGGCGCGACGCCCAGGATCAGCGGCATGACCAAGGCGCAGAGCAGCGCCAGCACCAGGCCGGCGAGCACGACCCGCGGGCTCCCGAACCGGTCGGCGAGCTGTCCGGCGACGCGGGTGGCGACTATGCCGGCCGCCCCGGCGAGCGAGTACAGGCCGATGACCGTCGGCGATAGGCGCAGCGGCGGCAGGGCCAGCGCCAGCGACAGGCCCATCCACACCAGGCTGAAGGCGAAGAACCACAGCGCGCCCGCCAGGGCCGCCGCCCGAAGCGCGGCGTGGGTGAGCAGCAGTCGCGGCATGGACGCCAGCGTGGCGAAATAGGTCCCTTCGCGATGCGGGGTGGTTCGTGGAAGCAGGACGCGGCTTCCCAGGGCGCAGACCAGGCAAAGGCAGGCGACGATCAGCAGCATCGCGCGCCACCCCACCGCGTCCGCCAGCCCGCCGCCCACCAGACGGCCCAGCAGCACCCCGGCCGATATTCCCGCGGTGACGGCTCCAAGGGCGCGGCCGCGCCGGCTGGCGGGCGAGTGCTTGCCCGCTAAGGTGCTCATCTGCGCGCCGGTGCTCGCGCAAACTCCGGAGACCAGCAGCGCCGCCCCGAAAGCCGCGACGTTCGTGGCGATCGCGACGAGCCCCAGCGACAGGCTCAGAAGCGCGAGCTGGGCGGATACAAGCCGTCGCGCCGGCACGTGGTCGACGAGCGGCACCAGGAGCGCCAAGCCGACCATGTAGCCGAGAATGGGCAGGCCCGCCGCCGCGCTGGTGGCCGCCAGGGAAGCGCCGAGGTCCTGCGCGATGCGGCCCAGTTCGGGTTGAACCGTGTAGCTGGTCGAGGTCGCCACGCCGGCCGCCGCCGCGAGAAACAGGACCTGGGTCCCGCCGAGCGTTTGGGAAAGCGGGTTTGGATTGTTATTCGCTGAGGTCATGGCCGCGAGGCTAGACGCGGCGCGTTTCGCTGGCTGGCGGAATCCGGACGCGGCCAGAAACCCGTCATGTTCCCAGGTATCGGCGCGGCTGCTCGCCCGCAGCTCTAAGGCCTGGGCTGGCCCGCCAGGTCTTCCGGCCTCGCCGCGCAGCCCTTCAGGACCTGGCCGTTGATCGTCGCCTCGACCCGGTAGCCGTACCGCCGGTCCGACATGCCGTCCGAGCAGGGTTCGGGCCGCAGCCTGAACACCAGGCCACCCACGCCCCAGACGCCGGCGTCGCCCTCGACGCGCACGCCGGTGTTGGCCGCGCTGACATCCGGCTGGCCGGCCCGCGACAGGGTCAGGCCGTCGGCCTGGATCCGCCCGCCCCAGAACGGCTCGGTCCCGACCAGCTGGAAATCGCCGGAGAAGTCCGGTCCCGGCGGCGCCGAGGCCGGCGCGTCGGCCGGCGCGCTCGACGCCCCCTCGGAGGCGCCCATCGGCGCCTGCCCGCACGCGGCGAGAGCGAAGATCAGGCAAAGGGCGGCGGCGGAACGAAGCATGGCGGCGCTATCCTCGGATGGGCGGCTCACGCTAGACTCCCCGCCGATGAATCGGAACGCCTCCCCGTCCTTCTACGAATTCTTCGCCGGCGGCGGGATGGCGCGCCTGGGCCTGGGCGAGGCCTGGACCTGCGCCTTCGCCAACGACTTCGACCCGGTCAAGGCCGCGACCTACCGCGCCAACTTCGCCGACGCGGGCGCCGCCAACGGCGAAGGACACTTCCACGAGGGCGACGTCTGGAAGATCGCGCCGGCCGACCTGCCCGGACGCGCCGACCTGGCCTGGGCCTCCAGCCCCTGCCAGGACTTCAGCCTGGCCGGGGCCCGGGCCGGCCTCCAAGGCGGACGCTCCTCGGCCTTCTTCGGCTTCTGGAAGCTGATGGAGGCCCTGGCCGGCGAAGGCCGCGCGCCGGACACGGTGGTGGTCGAGAACGTCGTGGGCCTGCTGACCTCGCACGGCGGGGCCGACTTCACGGCCCTGTGCCGCGCCCTGGCCGACCAGGGCTATCGCTTCGGCGCCCTGGAGATCGACGCCGCCCGCTTCGTCCCGCAGTCGCGGCCCCGGGTGTTCGTGGTCGCCACCCGCCTGCCGGTCGAGGGCCTGTCCGGCCCCAGCCCGTTCCACACCCGCGCCGTGCGCGAGGCCCAGGCCCGCCTGCCGGCCGACCTGCAAGGTCTGTGGACCTGGTGGGGCCTGGACGCGCCGCCGGCCCGCAACACCGACCTGACCGCCCTGCTCGAACCCGACGACCAGGCAAGCTGGCGGACCGACGAGGCCACCCAGACCCTGCTCGACCTGATGGCCCCCGCCCACCGCGCCGCGGTCGACGCCCGCCTGGCCTCGGGCGAACGCGCGGTCGGCGCGGTGTTCCGCCGGATGCGCGGCGGCGAGCAGCGAGCCGAGGTGCGGTTCGACGGCCTGGCCGGCTGCCTGCGCACGCCGCGCGGCGGCTCGTCCCGCCAGACCTTGCTGGTCATCGACCAAGGCCGGGTTCGCTCGCGCCTGCTTGGCCCGCGCGAGGGCGCCCGGCTGATGGGCCTGCCAGAGGCCTACCGCCTGCCCCGCAGCGCCACCGCCGGCCTGCACGTGATCGGCGACGGCGTGGCCGCCCCGGTGGTGCGCTGGCTGGCCGAAGGCCTGCTGGCTCCGCTCGCCCTCAGGAAAACTGCGCCGCTCGCCGCCGAATGAGCCGCTGACACGTCAAAACCCACGGCCTAAGGTGCCCCAGGCCCCCGGCTGCAAACGCCACACCAAGCGAGACTTCCCATGGACGACGCCTCCTCGATCTACGACGCCGCGCGGTTCAAGCGCGCCGGGCGCGGCAAGATCTTCGATTCGATCCTCGACACGGTCGGCGACACGCCGCTGGTCCGCCTGCCCAACCTGACCGCCGAGCTGAAGCCCAAGGGCACGGTCGTGGCCAAGCTGGAGTTCTTCAACCCGCTGGCCTCGGTCAAGGACCGCATCGGCGTGGCGATGATCGAATATCTGGAGGCCAAGGGCCTGCTGAAGCCGGGCGGCGTGATCGTCGAGCCGACCAGCGGCAACACCGGCATCGCCCTGGCCTTCGTGGCCGCGGCCAAGGGCTACAAGCTGACCCTGGTCATGCCCGAGAGCATGTCTATCGAGCGCCGCAAGATGCTGCTGCTGCTGGGCGCCAAGCTGGAGCTGACCCCGGCCGAGAAGGGCATGCGCGGCGCCGTGGCCCGCGCCCAGGAGATCATCGAGGCCACCCCCGGCGCGGTGATGCCCCAGCAGTTCGAGAACACCGCCAACCCGCTGATCCACCGCGTCTCGACGGCCGAGGAGATCTGGAACGACACGGCCGGCGCCGTGGACGCCGTGGTCTCGGGGGTCGGCACCGGCGGCACCATCTCGGGCGTCGGTCAGGTGCTGAAGGCCCGCAAGCCCGGCCTGAAGATGGTGGCGGTCGAACCGGAGGCCTCGGCCGTGCTGTCGGGCGGCGCGCCCGGTCCGCACAAGATCCAGGGCATCGGGGCCGGCTTCGTGCCGGGCATCCTCGACCGCGGGGTGATCGACGAGATCATCCAGGTGTCGAACGACGACAGCTTCGCCATGGCCCGCAAGGCGGCCTCGACCGAGGGCTTGCCGGTGGGCATCAGCTCGGGCGCGGCCCTGACCGCCGCCTTCGACCTGGCCATGCGCGACGAGTACGCCGGCAAGCTGGTGGTGGCGATCATCCCCAGCTTCGCCGAGCGCTACCTGTCGACGGCCTTGTTCGAGGGGCTCTGAGTTCGAGGACTCTGATCCAGCACAGCGGCGGGGACGTTAGGACGTCATGAGCGACGTCTTCGACCCCGCCAAGCGCTCGGCCGTGATGGCCCGGGTCAAGAGCAAGGACACCAGGCCCGAGTTGCTGCTGCGCCGCCTGCTGACGGGGCTGGGCGCGCGCTATCGCCTGCACCGCAAGGACCTGCCCGGCTCGCCCGACGTGGCGATGCCGGGTCGGCGGCTGGCGATCTTCGTCCACGGCTGCTTCTGGCATGGCCACGACTGCCCCCGGGGCGCGCGCGTGCCCAAGGCCAACCGCGACTACTGGCTGGCCAAGGTGGCCCGCAACGTCGCCCGCGACGCCCGCAACCGCGCCGACCTCGCCGCCGCCGGCTGGCGGGTGGAGACGGTGTGGGAGTGCGAGATGAGGGACCAGGAAGCGTTGAAAGAGCGGCTGGGCGGGTTGCTCAGCGAAACGTCCCCCTTGCCCCCACCTGGCGGCTGCGCGGTCTGTCCGCCCCCATAGGGGGCGGAGCCGCACGGCGCCAACTTCAGCGCTCTTCCCCCTTTGGGGGAAGACGACCGCGAAGCGGTCCGTAGGGGGCAAGTCTCCCCGCCCTAAGCCGCCGCCCTAGACGCCCCCGCCGACAGCACCTCGCTCAGCGCCGCGTGCAGCTGGCTGGGGTCGATCGGCTTGGCGACGTGGGCGTCCATGCCGGCCACGCGGCAAGCGTCCCAATCCTTGGCGGTGGCCGAGGCGGTGACGGCGATCACCGGGATGTGGCGGTTGGGCCCCTCGGTCGCACGCAGCTGGCGCGTGGCGTCGCGGCCGTCCATGCCGGGCATGTAGACGTCCATCAGCATGACGTCGAACACCTCGGACGACAGCAGCTCCAGGGCCCGCTCGCCGGACTCGGCCAGGGTCGGCTGGATGCCGAACGACTGCAGCACCAGCTCCAGGGCCCGGCGGTTGACCATGTGGTCGTCGACCACCAGCACCCGCGCGCCGTCGATCATGGCGCCGCCGGCCCTGGCGTCCGGCGCCTGGGCGGCCTCGAGCCGGACCTCGAGCCGGAAGCGCGAGCCCTTGCCGGGCTTACTGGTCACCGTCAGGTCGCCGCCCATCAGCCGGGCCAGCTCGCGGCTGATCACCAGGCCTAGGCCCGAGCCGCCATGCTCGCGCGCCACGTTGGACGCCAGCTGGTCGAACGGGGTGAACAGCCGCGCCACCTGCTCGTCGGTCAGGCCCCGGCCGGTGTCGGCGACGACGGCCTCGAACACCAGGTGGTCGCCGGCCTCGCGCGCGGCCAGCCGCACGGTGACCGCGCCGCGCCCCGTGAACTTGATGGCGTTGGACAGCAGGTTGTTGAGCACCTGGCGCAGCCGCAGCGAGTCGCCGGCCACCCAGCGCGGCAGGCGGGCCGCGCCCTCGACCCGCAGGCGCAGGCCCTTCTTCTGGGCGTCCGGCCGCCACAGGCGCAGGGTGTCGGCCATGGCCTGGCGCAGGTCGAACGGCGCCTGCTCGACCGCCATCCGCCCGGCGTCCAGGCGCGACAGGTCCAGCAGGTCGTTGAGCAGCGTGCGCATCATCGCGCCGGCGTCGCCGATCAGCTGGGCGTGGGTCCTGGAGACGGCGTCGGGCGCGTCGCCGTGCAGGCGGGCGGCCCCGGCCAGGATCGCGCTGATCGGCGTGCGCAGCTCGTGGCTGATCATGGCCACGAAGGCCGACTTGGCGGCGACGGCCTCCTCGGCCTCGTGGCGGCGGCGCTCGGCCTCCTCCTTGGCGGCGGCCTCGGCGCGCAGGGCCCGCTCCAGGGTGCGGGCGGCCACGAACACCGAGACGATCAGCAGCAGCACCCCGAACCACAGGGCGTTGGCCAGGGGCGCCTGAGGATTGGCCGCCCGGGCCACGAACGGCGCGGCCAGCAGATAGACCACGTGCGGCGTCGCGGCCGAGATCGTCGCCGACCTCAGGCTGGCGTTGACGACGATGACGTTCAGCAGGGCCCCGGCCAGCAGCAGCCCGCCCAGGGTCGGGGCGAAGCGCACGCTCGAGGCGAACAGCGGCAGCGACAGGAAGCCGAAGATGATCGAGGTGATCGCCGGCATGGCGGCCACGGCGAACCGCAGGACGCGGCCGGGATGGGGCTGGCGCAGCAGCCGGCGGATCAGGACCAGCTCGACCAGCTGGGCCGCCGCATAGGTCCCCACCCACAGCCAGGCCCAGCCGGCGTTCATGAAGACGTGCAGGATGAACGCGATCATCACCGTGGCGACGACGCGCAGATAGAGGTTGCCGCGCCGCGCGCGCGCCGCGCTCATCTCTCCCGACCAATGCCGTTCGTCGCTCACACAGCCCCCCGTGCCCCGCGGCCCCCGCCACGCGTTGCAGAGCCCATAGCATGAAACATCGTCGCTAAGAGGGAGTGAAAAACCGGGGTTCGCTGACGCCCTTTCGGTCCGAAATGCCGCAATTCGCGCTGATTTCGCGTCGCATCCGGGGATTTTTGCGCCTCGGTCAAGGCTAGGCTGGGATTTCCCGGCGCTCTTGCCCGGGCGTGTCAGGACGCGCGGTCGGGCGGGCGTCCCAGGGCGCGCTCCAGCGACAACAGGTCGCAACCGGCGATGTCGATCAACTTCAGCCGCGCCCCGGCCCCCGCGGCGAGGGTCACCGACGACTTGGGAACGCCCAGCGTCTTGGCCAGGAAGGCGATCAGCGCCGCGTTGGCCGCGCCCTCGACCGGCGGCGCGGCGACCCGCACCTTCAGATAGGGCCGGCCGTCGCCGTCGACCGCCCAGCCGTCGATCGCCTCGCGCCCGCCGCGCGGGGTGAGGCGGACGGCCAGGCGGGTCGTCGAGGACATTTGGGCGCTAGTAGTAGCCGCCGCCGACTAGGCCGATCAGCGCCTGATGCAGGGCCGGCAACAGGATGGCCCGCACGCCGGTGATGATCAGCAGCACGATGATCGGGCTGATGTCGACGCCGCCCAGCGGCGGGATGATCCGCTGGAACGGCCGCAGGATCGGCCCGGTCACCCGGTCGAGGAAGGTGCTGATCTGGTAGATCGCCCGGTTGCGCAGGTTGATGATGTCGAAGGCCACCAGCCAGCTCAGCACGGCCGAGATGATGATCGCCCACCACAGCAGGCTCAGCAGCGCGCCGGCGATGAAGAAGACGAAGTTGAGGATGGCGACCATGAGCTTCCCGTCCAGTGACATCGCTTCTTGCCGCGCCGCGACAGCCCTGGCAAGCGACCGCCGTCACGACAGCCAACCGAGCGCTTGACGAGGCCGCCGCCCCAACGTATCTCCGCGCTTCCTTGGGGCCGTAGCTCAGATGGTAGAGCGCCTCGTTCGCAATGAGGAGGTCAGGGGTTCGATTCCCCTCGGCTCCACCAAGGACTTTTAAAAACAATCACTTATCATGAATCCCGCATTCCAGCGCTTTCCGGATCGCTCCCGATAAGCGCTGGATGAGCACCCGACACCTCCATTCCAGCAAATCCCAGAACTGGCCTCGGCAGCCCAAATCTCGATCGTCAGGTAGCGCCTGTATCGATCGATCCGATGGTCTAGCCTTTCATGATCAAGGCGAGTTTTTGGGGGTGTAGCGCTGAGCGCTCCTTGCGCTTTTGAGCAGGCCCCGCAACCGACAATTGACCCTTTTCGGACCGTGAAAAGGTCTGCCTACGGCGGGATGAAGAGGCTCGTACGCAAGCGAACGTCGTGTAGGGCGCCGCGTCAGGGAGGGGATCCGCACCAGATATCTCTAGACGAACTTCCTGACCCTCGTAGATTGAACTCAACGGGGGCGAAAATGACAGACACGATCACAACCGACGCGAGCGAACCGCGGTCGGTTTTCGAGAGCGATTTACCGCTCGATATGAAGCTCGAACGCGCACGGACGGAGCTTCTCGACCTCTCCGCGCGCAATCGTCTGCTCAATATTCCCCGTTCCGCGAAGAGCGCGAAGACGCTTGAAATCATCGACGAGCGTGGGACGGAAGTCTTTCGCCTGTTGGTTCGCGAGGGAAAGGCCTTCACCTTCCTGCCTGGCAAGGGAGCGGCGGTCGAGGTCGATGAAGACGAGATCGAAATCGCGGAGCTGGCGCAGCCGGAGGATGACAGCGTCGACGCACGTGGCGTCGCCAATCGCCATGCCGATACGCGTTTACAGACCCGACTGACTCCTGCCGGGCTCCAGAAGAAACTGCTCGACCTGTACTACGACGCCAGGACCCTGGAGGAAGAGCAGGGCGTCAACATCCTGTTCCTGGCGCTGGGCACGCTGAAGTGGGTCGATCCCAACAACCCCGCCGCAGTTCGCTACGCGCCGCTCATACTGGTTCCTGTCGAACTGGAACGCGGCAATGCGGCCGAAAAATTCAAATTGCGGGCGCGATTGGAGGACTTCGCGGCGAACCTGTCGCTCGAGGCTTATCTGGAGCGTGTTCATGGCTTGAAGCTGCCGACGTTCGAAGCTAGCGACGACTTTGATCCCTCCACCTATGCCGCCTCGGTCGCAGAGGCGGTGTCGTCCAAGGCCGGCTGGTCGGTCGAACAAGACGACATGGTCCTGGGCTTTTTCTCCTTCGCCAAGTTCCTGATGTATCGCGACCTGGATCCGCAGACATGGCCGGCTGGTGCGAAGCTGGCTGACCATCCGCTGATCCGACCTCTGGTTTCCGACGGCTTCCCTGAGGGCGAGCCCTTGTTGTCAGAAGACGAGTCGATCGACGCCAACATATCGCCATCCGAGATGATCCATATCGTCGATAGCGACAGTTCCCAGACCTTGGCGGTGGAGGAGGTGCGCCGAGGCCGAGATCTAGTTATCCAGGGCCCGCCGGGCACCGGCAAGTCGCAGACGATCGCCAATGTGATCGCTTCGGCGGTCGCCGACGGCAAGACAGTGCTGTTCGTCGCCGAGAAGATGGCGGCGCTTGAGGTCGTCAAGCGCCGGCTGGACTCGACGGGCGTGGGCGACGCCTGCCTCGAATTGCATAGCAACAAGGCCAACAAGCGCGCGGTGTTGGAGGAACTTCGCCGGACCTGGGAACTCGGCGCGCCAAAGACCGAAAACCTGGATGCGCTGAACGCGCGTCTGACGGACGCGCGAGACCAGTTGAACACCCACGCCGAACGGCTTCACGCACCGTTGGGAACTTCGCAACAGACCCCCTACGACATTGTTGGCCAACTGGTTCGGCTGCGACAAGCCGGGGTTAAGCCGGGTTATCTGCGCCTCGATGGCGTGGATGGCTGGACTAAGGCGGCGTTCGATCAGCGTTCGCGGTTGCTGAGTGAACTGGCCGAGCGTGTCCTGGACCTTGGCGCGCCGGGCGAGCACCTTTGGCGGGGCATCGAGTTGGATCGCGCCATGCCCACGGACGTCGCGCGTCTGGAGGACAGGCTGGCGACACTGTGTTCGCGGCTGGCCGCCATGCGGGATGGCCACGCCGAGATCGCGGCGGTTCTGGAATTGGGCGAACCCGAAGCGCTTGCCGGACTCGATCCGCTGGCGGTTCTGGCGTGTCGGCTCGCCGAGGCTCCTCAACTCGACGCCGAGGCCTTGGCGGCCGACATCTGGACGACACCGGACGCGGTGCGCGATCTTCTGACGGCGGGCGCCGAATACACGGCCCTGCGAACACAACTTGCCTCGGTCTTCACGAATGAGGCCTGGTCCGTCGACCTGGAGCCGTTGCGTTCGGAGCTCGCGCGCCTCGACCCGGCGACGCCGATCGAAGCCTTCGACCGCGCGGGAGGGATCGCCGAACAGGTCCCGTCGCTCATGGAGCAAGGGCGTCGACTTGCCGAGGCGCTCGGTCGTGAAGCGCCTCCGACGGACATCAAGGGATTGGCGAGCCTGGCCCAGATCGGCGAGCGCGTGGCGTCGGCGCCAGATGCCGATCCGGCGGCCTTCGCTCAGGAACTCTGGGACAACGGCGTTGAAAGGGCGGCCGACCTCGCCGTTGCGGTCAAGGTTCTCGAAGAGTCTCGCCTCGAAATCGGCACAGCCCTGGGCGACTCTGCCTGGTCCGTCGACCTGTCGGCCGCGCGCGGCGTGCTTGCCGCCCATGGCGCCTCCTTCCTCCGGCTGTTCAGCGGCGAATGGCGCGGGGCGGACCGCCTCGTGCGCTCGTTTCTGGCCGACCCCAAGACACCGCTGCCGCGTCGATTGACTCTGCTGGATACGCTGGGTCGAGGGCAGGGCGCGCTGAAGCTCATCCGGGACGATGCGGAGTTTGGACGGTCCGCCTTCGCTGGCGACTGGCGTGGCGAGCGATCCGTCTCGGCGCCGCTGCTGGCGCTCGTCGAATGGATGCGGAGCCTGCGAGGACTCGGCGCCGAGCCTCGCCTCATCGTGGGCTCCAGCCCGGACCGGAGGCGGATCGCCGACCTGACACTCGCCCTAACCCGGGAGCTCGATGCTATCCGGACCGAGATCAACCGGCTCTGGGACGATGTGCGAGACGGCCGCGGGGCGGTCTTCGACTCTGCCGAAGAGCCGAGCGTGGCCAAGCTGTCGGATTTGGGCGATGCCTGCGCCGCCATGGCCAGCGCACATCGCGCTGTGACGGTGCTAAGCCTCCAGGTCGAGCCCTCCCTGGCCGTCCGCCGGCAAGCGCTTGACGATCTGGCAAAAGGTCAGGCCCGCGGGGCGGCCTTGATCGCAGGCGGACCGCAGGGGCGGGCGGCCTTTGGATCGGAATGGCGCGACCTCCAATCGGATTGGGCCGGCTTGTCCGAGGCGGCAACCTGGCTTGAGACGAACGGAGACATCCGCGCCTTGGCTTCGCGGATCGCCGACCGAGCGGGTCTGGCGGCGCGATGGAGGGGCGCCCTGATCACTCGTGATCAATGGATCGTCGACGTCCAGGCGATGCTCGTGGATCTGAGGGCTGGCGCGGAAGCGGCGCTGGTGGCTGGCCATCTGACGACGGCGCCGGTCGCGACTCTGGCCGCTCGCTTGGCGGCATGGCGCGACGGCGGCGAGGCGCTGACCTCTTGGGTCAATTATCGCGCTCGCGCCAAGGAGGCCACCGCTCTTGGACTGAACGACGTTGTGACCCGTCTGCACGATGGGCGGCTCGCGCCCGTCGCGGCGCATGACGACTTCGAACAAGCCTTCTTTGAGGCCGTCCTGGAGCAGCAGGTCGAGGCCGAACCGGAACTCGCCACCTTCGATGGGGAAATCCATGGGCGCCGCGTGCGTGAGTTCGTCGATCTGGACCAACAGCGAATCCGCGCCGCCGCCATGCAGGTGGCGCGCGCGCACCATCGCAAGATCCCGCCCCTGGTCGGCGGCGCCGTGGGGCCGCTCGGCGTTCTGAAGGGCGAGATGGCGCGCCGTCGCGGCCACATGCCCATTCGTCAGCTTATGCAGAAGGCGGCGCCAGCGGTGCAGGCGTTGAAGCCGGTGTTCATGATGAGCCCGCTGTCCGTAGCCCAGTTCCTGCCGGCGGGAGAACTCACCTTCGACCTCCTGGTGATGGACGAAGCCAGCCAGATCCAGCCGGTGGACGCCCTAGGCGCCATCGCGCGCTGTCGGCAGGTAGTGGTGGTCGGGGATCCACAGCAACTGCCGCCGACGGCCTTCTTCTCGAAGATGACGGGCCAGACCGACAGTGATGACGATGACGGCGCCGCCAAGGTCGCCGACATCGAGAGCATCCTGGGCCTCTTCACGGCGCGCGGCCTGCCGATGCGCATGCTGCGCTGGCACTACCGGAGTCGGCACGAGTCGCTGATCGCAATTTCCAACCGACAGTTCTACGAGAACAAGCTGGTGATCGTGCCCAGCCCCTACACGGCGCAGTCAGGACTGGGTCTGCGTTTTCACCACATCAAGGACGGGGTGTTCGAGACCGGCGCAACGCGCACCAATCCGACGGAGGCGAAAGCCGTCGCCCGCGCCATCATCCACCATGCCAGGACCACGCCCGAGTTGTCTCTAGGCGTGGTCGCGTTCTCCGTGGCCCAGCGCAAGGCGATCATGGAGCAACTGGAGCTCCTGCGCCGCCAACTGACGCCGGCCGAGGAGGCGTTCTTCCAGCTTCATCCGACCGAGCCGTTCTTCGTCAAAAATCTGGAAAACGTCCAGGGCGACGAACGGGACGTGATCCTGATCTCGATCGGCTACGGCCCCGCCGCGATCGGCGCCGGGCCGCCGATGCGCTTCGGGCCGGTGGGGCAGGAGGGAGGCGAGCGCCGGCTCAACGTGCTGATCAGCCGGGCCAAGCGTCGATGCGAGGTCTTCGCCTCCTTGACCGACGAGGATATCGAGCCGGACTTCGCCTCTACCCGCAAGGGCGTGTTCGCGCTGAAACTGTTCATGCATTTCGCCCGAACAGGGCGCATGTCGCTGGCGGAATCCATTGGCCGCGACCACCATTCCGTGTTCGAGGCCCAGGTGGCTCAGGCGCTGCATGATCGCGGCTACCAGGTGCATCAGGACGTGGGGGTGTCCGGCCTGTTTGTCGATATTGCAGTCGCCTCGCCCGATCATCCGGATCGCTATCTGCTGGCCATCGAATGCGATGGAGCCTCCTATCGAAGCGCGCGCTCGGCCCGCGATCGCGACCGTCTGCGCCGCAGCGTCCTGGAAAATCAGGGCTGGATCGTTCATCGCATCTGGAGCGGTGACTGGTTCAAACGCCCCCAGGAACAGCTTGAGCGCACCATCGCCGCGATAGAGGCCGCCAAGGTAGAGCTGATACGGGACGGTGTTGCCGCCGCGCGCCTGACGCCCTATGAGATCGTCTCCGTCGAGCGCGAAGACGTCACGGAAATGGGGCTGGCGGGCGTTGCCGAAGCCGACATCGCGCTGTCGCGACCCTATGCGGAAGCCCTCGTGACGCGGCCGTCCCACATCGTCGCCGACATCCATGAGACGCCAACCGGGGTGCTGTCCCAGTTGGCCGAGGCCGTCGTTCAA
Source organism: Caulobacter sp. BE254 (assembly GCF_031457295.1). Classification (NCBI taxonomy): domain Bacteria; kingdom Pseudomonadati; phylum Pseudomonadota; class Alphaproteobacteria; order Caulobacterales; family Caulobacteraceae; genus Caulobacter; species Caulobacter sp. BE254. Next base: position 100,788 of record NZ_JAVDWJ010000016.1, read on the forward strand.
GACGAGGGACCGATCCACTTCGACGAGATCGTCGTTCGGATTCGCACCGCCTGGGGGGCCGGTCGTGCGGGCGGCCGGATTCGCGACGCGGTTCGCCGCGCGGTCGAGACTTCGGCCCGACAAGGACGGATCGTTTCAGAAGGAGAGTTCTTCTCCGCCCCAGGCGCTGACGTGGTCGTGCGCGATCGTAGCGAGGCGACGTCGCCCACCTTGCGCAGACCCGATATGCTGCCGCCCATCGAGATCGAGACGGCGTTGATCGACGTGGTGTCTCGAAACTTCGGCGCCACCGAGGATCAGGCCGTACAGGCCGTGGCGCGAGCGTTCGGCTTCAAGGCCACCAGCGCTCAGCTCCGCGACGTGTTGGGCGGCGTGCTTGAAAGCGCTCTTGAGCGGGGCGTCCTGGCTCGTCGGGACCTGTTGATCGAGGCCGGTCCCAATGCGCCTCGTCCGCAAAAGGAGCCCGAAAGACCGGTCTTGGACATGCTGATCGCCGAGGGCGAAGGTGAGCGGCTGGAGTTCAAGGAGACGTTGCGCTGGGATTTGCGGCTGGGGCTGGTGAACAAGAAGCTGGAGGATGGGGCGATGAAGGCGATCGCCGCCTTCAGCAACCATCGGGGCGGAACTCTGCTGATTGGCGTACGGGATGATGGCGCCGTGCAGGGTCTCGAACCGGATCTGAGCAGCCTCGGCGGTATCCGTGATCGTTTCGAACTGCATCTGACGAACCTCATCAAGGACCGTTTTTCCGAGAGCTTCAGGGCGGGATGCGTGTCGGTCAGCTATCCGATTCTGGGCGACAAGCTTGTCTGCCGGGTCGACGTTAAACGTTCCCGCACGCCGGTCTATCTGGCCTTGTCGGAAGGCAACTCCCCCGCCACCGAGCGCTTGATTGTCCGCGCCGGCGCGTCGTCGCCGGAAATTCCGCTGGGCCAGGTCGCCGCCTATGTGCGGGATCATTTCACGCCATGAACATTCGGGATCAAAAGGGGGAAACTGTGATGGATGATGATCTGCTCAATCATCTCGGCGGCGACAGGATAACGTCCAGGCAGATCGACGAGTTGGTCGGCCTGGCGCGCGGCGTGGCGGCCGACGGCGACATCAACCAGGCCGAGGTCGAGTTTCTGCAGAAATGGCTGGCCGTTAACGTCGCCGTCAGCCAGCAGCCGCTCATCCGCACGCTCTACCGGCGGATCAATGAGATCCTGGAAGACGGCGTTCTGGATGCGGAGGAGAAGGCAAGCCTGTTGGAGACCCTGAACAGCTTTTCCAGCCGCGATTTCGAGCTGGGAGAGGTTCTGAAGTCGTCGACGTTGCCGCTTTGCGATCCGGCCCCCACGCTCTCATTTGCGGGCAGGACATATTGCTTCACGGGAACGTTCATCTATGGCCAGCGAAAGCATTGTGAAAGCGCTGTAGCGGAACGTGGCGGCGTCTGCGGCGGGCTGAGCCGCAAGACCGAGGTGCTTGTAATCGGCGCCTATGCCACCGAGTCCTGGAAACATTCGACCTTCGGCAACAAAATACTGCAGGCCAGCGAATGGCGCGATGAGGGAAGATCGATCGCTATCGTCTCCGAGCAGCACTGGACACATCACCTTTGACGCGGATGGCTGGCGAACCGCCCGAGGTCGCCGACTGCGCGTTTGGGCCGGTGTTGTCAGGATCGCGGTTTCAGGTTGTGCTTCGGTAGCTTGAGGTCTTGGCACATGTCGACTTTCCGGTTTCTGCACGCGGCTGATATCCATCTGGATAGTCCGTTGCGTGGCCTCTCGGTCTACGAAGGCCTGCCGGCCGAACGCCTGCGTCGCGCGACGCGGGACGCCTTCGATAATCTCGTTCAGGCGGCGCTCTCAGAGCAGGTCGACTTCCTGGTTATCGCCGGCGACCTCTTCGACGGGGATTGGCGCGATATGTCGACAGGGCTTTATTTCGCCCGGGCCATGGGGCGCTTGGCTGAGGCCGGCGTGCGCGTCTTTATCCTGAAGGGCAACCATGATGCCGATTCTGCGGTGACCAAGAGCCTGCCCCTGCCAGAGACGGTGAAGGTCTTCGGAAGTCGGACACCCGAGACCTTTGATTGGCCGGAGCTTGGCGTGGCGCTGCACGGTCAGAGTTTCCCCACGGTTCAGGTGCGAGAGGATCTGACGGGATCCTATCCGCCGTTCCTGCCTGGCCGCTTCAACATCGGGGTGCTGCACACCGCGCTCGGCGGATATGCGCAGCATGAGACTTACGCGCCCTGCACGGTTCAGGGCCTTTCAGCCAAGGGCTACGACTATTGGGCGCTCGGGCACGTGCATGAGCGCCAGGTGCTCTGCGACGATCCGTGGATCGTGTTTCCCGGCAATCTGCAAGGTCGGCATGCGCGGGAAACGGGGGCGAAGGGCGCGACCTTGGTCGAGGTGACCGACGGGCACGTGGCGGCCGTCCGATCTCTCAATCTTGATGTCCTGAGATGGATGCGCGTGAGCGTGGATTGCAGCGGCGCCTCGACACTTGACGAGGTGCATGGGCGCGTCCGCGAAGCCCTTGCGAACGCGCGCCGCGAGATCGCCGGCGATGGTGCGGCCGTGGCGCGGGTGATCCTCATCGGCGACACCGTCACAGCGCCGGCGCTATCCGACCGCCGAGCCCTGCTGCGAGAGGAGATCCGCTCCATAGCCCAGGCATCGGAAGACCTCTGGATCGAGAAGGTGATCCTTGAGACACGGGTCCCCATCCAAGGGGCGACAGCCGGAGCGGAAGAAGAGATCGCGGCCCTTCTGGACGAAGCCATGGAGGACCCTGCGCTGGTGAATGGGCTGGCTTCGGACCTGAAACCTTTTCTGGACGCTGTCCCCGCGGACGCTTGCGAGCCCGATGGCCTGCAAGCCGCCGCCCGCGCAGAGCGTTGGTCTGAACTCCTGACGATGGCTTCCACCGCCTTGCGCGAACGCCTCGCGCGTGGGGGCGCCTGATGCGTCTCTCCGAGCTTCATCTCGAGCGCTATGGACGGTTCGAGGACCATAAGCTTTCGTTTCCCGCCGCCGAGCGCGATTTCCATCTGATCTACGGCCCGAACGAGGCCGGCAAGTCCACGACCTTGGCAGCGATTTCGGACCTCCTATTCGGGTTCGAGCACGCGGTCGCCCAGGACTATCGGTTCGCTGCGGGCTTGCTTCGCGTGGGCGCCGTGCTCGAAGAGGGCGATCAGCGCCTTACCTGCCGCCGCCGCCGCGGCCGGCAAGGGACCCTGATTGATCTGGCTGACCAGCCGCTGGACGAGGGGGCGCTGTTCGCGATGCTGCATGGGCAAGGCAGAGATGCCTTCCTGGTGGCCTCCAGCCTCGACCACACCCGCCTGCGCCGCGGCGGGCAAGCCATGGCCGAGAGCAAGGACGACCTGGGCCAGATGCTCTTCGCCGCCGGTTCCGGCCTGACCGGGGTGCGATCCGTGCTGGCGGGGCTCGACGGCGAACTCGACGAGATTTGGGGTCCCCGGCGTTCCGACAAGCGGTCCTTCACGCGCGCTGAGCGGACGGCGACGGAGGCGCGGGGCGCGCTTCGTGACGCCGCTGTGAAACCCGCGGAATGGGTCAAGGCGCGGGATGCGTGCGAGCAGCTGCGCACCGACCATCACGCGGCGGAAGCGGCGCGTAGCGAGGCTGTCGCCGGTCTGGCCGCGGTGGAGCGCCTACGACGGGTGCTGACGCCGCTTGCGCGGCGGTCCACCCTCCTGGGGGAATTGAACAGCGATACGAGCACCGCCGTACCTGAAGCTGTCGAAGCCGCTGCACGGGAGGCATTGCGGACTGTCAGCGCCCAGACCCAGGCGCGTGATGCGGCGCGCGCTTTGCTGACCGCCGTTTCGCGCCGATTGGAGGCTGAGCCGGCCGACACCGAGACCCTCGCCTTCGCCGCACGGATTGACGCCCTGGTGCAGATGGTCGGGGCCGAGGCCGATCGGCGCGAGCAGACGCCGCGCCGAGTTCGGGAACTACAGGTGCGTCGTACGGCGGCCGAGGCGGCGGCCCGGCGGCTGGGCTTGGTGATTGACGAGCGCCTGGAGGTCGCCCTTCCAACCGAAGCCGAGATCACGCGATTGCGCGAGCTTGCCAGCCGAAGAGTCCAACTCCTCGCCGTCCAGGAAACGGCGGTCATGACGGCGAAAGCCGCACGCAGCGATCTGGATCGGGCGATCGCCGCGCGCGCGGCCTTGCAGGCTCCCGAGAGCCTGGATGCGCTGCAGTCCGCGGTCGTGTCGGCGCGGCGCGCGGGAGACCTGGATGGGCAGGCGGCCGAGCGGGCCGCGACGCAGGCTCGGGCGCAAACCCGGCTTTCGGAAGCGCTCGCCGCGCTTGCGCCCTGGTCGGGCGACATCAACGCTCTCGCGCGACTGGCGCCCCCGTCTGACGCGCTTCTAGACAAGGCGAAGTTCGAGCTCGATCAGGCCGATCGCGATGTGGCTGACGCCCGTCGTCTCGCGGGCGAACGCGCTGAGGCGCTCGCTCTCGCGGAGGCCCGGCTTGCCGCGCTAAGCGCCGGTGGCGCGGCGATCTCCCTTGAACGTCTGGACCACGCCCGTAAAGCGCGTGATGAGGTGGTCGCCGCCCTCGGCGGCCATCTGAAGGGCGACGCGCCGATCGCGAACCCGGCCCAGGTGCTTGATCAGTTGGAAGCGGTGATCGCTTCAGCCGACGACCTTGCCGATCGCCGCTTCGCAGCGGCCGACGCCTCGGCGCGTCTCGCCCAGGCCGAGCTGGAGATGACGGAACAGCGTTTGAGGCATGTTCAGGCTCAGGCTCGCGTCACGGCTGCGACCGCCGAAGGCGTCGAACGCATGGCCGCTTGGCGCGACGAACTTGGCGGTGGGAACTTGCCCCTGTTGGCGCCGGAGGATCTGCGAGCGTGGCTTGGCCGGCGCGCGCGGGCGCTTGAGCGACGCGATGAATGTGAAGCGGCGGACGCCGCCGTCCGCAGCCTGACCGTTCAACGCATTTCGATCGGCAAGGCCCTGGCCGGAGTCCTTGGGTCGCCGGCGCCCGCGGAAGAGGCGCTTGCCCCACTTTTAGCCCTGGCGGAAGGACGGCTGACGAGCCTGGAGGGGCAAGCCCGCGCCATCCTGGACGCAGAGCGGGAACGTCAAGCGGCCGAACAGCGCCACGAAGTGGCCGACGCCGCCTGCGATCGGGCGAAGCGGGAACTGACGGCCTGGTCGACCGCCTGGGACGCGGCGCTCTCGGAGGCTGGGCTCGCCCTCTCTCCCGAGGCCGCCGAGACCCGGCTTGGCGTGTTCGAGACTCTGCGCGGAGAACTCGACCAGGCGCGGGGCCTGAAACGGCGCATCGACACCATGGCGAACGACGCCGACGCCTTCCAAGCCGAGGCGGCGGCGGTCAGCTCGGCGCTTCAGATGACCGATGAAACCGATGCGATCGAGCAAGTGCGAAAGGCCAAGGCCCGGCTGGAAATCGCCCAGGCGATCCAGGCGCGTCATCTCGCCTTGAAAGAGGAAGAGGCGGCTCGGCATGACGAAATCGATGAGGCTCAGGCACGACTCGCCGCGGCCGAGGCGGCGCTGTTCGACGTCAAGGCGCTGACCGGCCTGTCGGAGCATGTCGCCCTCGCCGGCGCCTTGGACGCGGCCCGTGGCCGGCGCGAGCGCGAGGCGCAACTCGGTGACCTGGAACGGGAAATCGCGGAACACGGCGATGGTCGCCCCTTAGCCGAACTAGAAGCATCTTGCGCCGGCGAAACCGCCGAAGGGCTCGCGGCCCGCGCCGCGGAACTAGCGCACGCCGCTGAGGGTGCGGCGACGGAGGCCGGGGCGCTGGGCAAGGCGCGAGCTGAAGCCGATCTTCGTTTCCAACAGTTGGATGCCGGTCCCGCCGCGGCCGACGCCGCGGCCGAGGTAGAGCACGCCCGCGCGGAGATGGAGGCATTGGCCGAGGTTTACATCCTCAAGCGGATTCAGCGCGTGCTCCTGGATCATGCCGTCCGCTGGCAGGCGGCCCAGCGGCGCAACCCTCTGCTGGCGCGCGCCAGCACGCTCTTCCAGGCGCTGACCCGTGGCGGCTATAGCGAACTGCGCGCCGACCACGAGGCCGATCGACCGCGGCTGCTGGGGTTGAAGGCCGATGCCGAGACCGTTGTTCCGGTTTCGCTGATGAGCGAAGGGACGCAGGACCAGCTTTTCCTGGCGCTGCGGCTCGCCGCCGTGGAGCAGAGCCACAGGGCCGGGGTCAGGGGGCCGTTCCTGGCCGACGACCTCTTCATGACGTTTGACGATGACCGCGCACGCGCTGGCCTCCAGGTCCTGGGTGAGCTTTCACGCTCGACCCAGGTGCTATTCTTCACCCACCACGATCATCTTCGTGCCCTAGCCGCCGAGGTTTTCGGCGACGGTCTCTCGCGGTTGGAGTTATCCGAGGTAACTTGATGCAGCGGTCTGACGCTCTCCATGGGCGGGACGATGCTACCAGCCATATCCTCCAACCAGGCTCCCCCCGGTCTTGAGTTCGGCAAAGCTGAGACCTTCAAGCGCGGGCTCGTCTTTCCCGTGCGTGTGAAGCTGTCGCAAGCGCATCTTACGGTTGACGTCCGCCAAGCTTTGCTGTCGGCTGGCATGAGCGCTTCGGTCGAGATCGTGACGGGGAAACGGCGGGTGATCGAGTTTGTGTGGTCGCCGGTGGCGAAGGCGGTTTCCGAGGCGGGGAGAGAGCTGTGATAATATCAATTTGTGCAGCCGATCAGACTTTGGCCGCCGAACACTCCACCTGCATCAGTCAGCGCCTTGAGTCACCAGAGGACCATTTTCTAAATTACGTAAATGATCGATATATTTACAACCCTAAATATGAATATTTCATATTGAATAACATTATGGAAACTGACGGTATAGGATACATTGTAGATCGTTTTGACGGAAACTATTTAACTATAGAGAAATGGTCAAATCATGGGGATCGAATTGCGAGCTTTATAATGGCAATGCGCGCTCGGCAAAATGGTCGGGAACATGAGGTTGAAAAATTTCTTCGTGTCGCGATTAGGCCTGACGAGAGCGAGGGAAAAGCGGCTCAGCGCCTTGGCATCGATCGACATGGGTTGGCGATAGCTCATATGTGGCTGGGTGAGATCCTTTACTCCAAAAGAGGAAAGAAATTTCATCGAGAAGCCGATCAACACATGACGGTAGCAGCTAGAGCTGGAATAAAAAGGGCTTGTCGCAATTTAAATCTTAAAGTCATCCCTGATGGATGCCCAGAATACCCAGCCCCATCCATGGTGGAGGGGAAATTGTAATGCCAAATATACCACAATATCTCGTCAACCAGACGGTCCCTGGCGGAAGAGTAACGGTCACGCGCGGGTCAACCTCGGTTTTACCGAAAATAACCTACGTTGGCAGAAGCGCCGATGTGAATAGATTAAAATTGTTTTATGAAAATTTTGTCTCGAAGAACCCGTCTACATATGTGAATAGCTATTCGTGGCTAAAGGATTTGAAGAATTCCGGTGCCAGAGTGGCAGCGGTATTTGAATACGATCTACCCGGACGCGAAATGGACGTATATGCGTCGAGCAATACGAATCGCTACGTCCCGGATACGACAAATCGATATTATGGATATTCGATTGTAGCTCGCGACGGGAGTGGCAATGTCTTGCTGGACGCTCGCGGCCGCGGCTCTTTAACACCCAATGAATCCTATGATTATATAATGGTATTCGACGTCCACGACATGGTAGATAACTATTTAGGTCCAGGAGAAAAGGCAAATTCGGCGTTTTTCGATACCGCTGATCATGAGCCAGCGCATTATAATTACAATCGACCTCATGATGGGCAAGGCGGCATATTTTATTCGGTTGCTCAGGATCTTTTCCTTTCCGGATTCAAGGTTAGAGCAAAAAATGGAAAACTAATAGATAAGAATAACGCGACCGTCCAAGAATGGTGGGAAGCCTACTATTCTGACAGAAAAGGAAGCCCCGCTTCAGGCCTGCCACAAAGCGATATCGGCCTGCCCGAAATGGCCGGCCCCGAGGGCCCCCAACTCGATTGGAAGGCCTTATACCCAGATATAGGAGGCGTCGTTGGATCGACGCTAGGCCAGTTTTTGGCCGGCGATGACGCCATAAAAGGCGTCGTCTATTCATCGGTTCTCGGCGAAATCGGGGAGCGTCTCGGCGAAGCTATCGAGGCCGGAAATTTAACTGAATCCTTTATGCCTATAGCCACGAGTCAAGGCTTGGCTGCGTTTGGCGAGCAGATCGCCGTTCGCGCCGGCCAAGCCGCGATCGGCTCTGTCAGCACCTGGCTCTCGATGGAACTCGGCGAGGCGCTCGGCCTGAAGGGTTTCGGCGCCGAGCTGTTCACGACGGTCGGCGCGCATGTCACGACCCAAGCGATCAATAATCTGCTCAATAATACCAACATCTGGAGCGGATTCCTCACCAAGGTCACCGGCGGTCAAACGCCAAGCTCGTCCGGAGGCGGGCTGGCCAACGCCGTCGGTTCGTTCCTCGGTGCGAAACTCGGCGCGCTCGTCGTTAGCCCGCAGACCCAAGCCGGCGTGGCGCTGTCCTCGATCGGCTCGGCCGTGGGCTCGTTCGTCGCCAGCAAGCTCATCGGCAACGCCGCCGGGATGGTGTTGAACGCCTTCGCGCCAGGTATCGGATCATTCGTCGGCTTCGTGCTGGGCGCGCTGATCGGCAACCTGTTCGGCAGGAAGAAGCCCAAGGTCCCGACCGCCAGCGCCTATACCGAGCTGCAGATCCCCTACGCCCGCTACGAGCTGGGCGCGGTGACGGTGACCAACAACGGCAACCGCGAGCTGGTCACCTCGATGGCCACCACGGCGCGCGACACGCTCAACGGCCTGATCGCCATGGTCGCCTACACCAACACCACGGCCTATGTGTCCAACCTCAACGGGGCCAGCACCACCCAGGCCTATGGCCACGACAAGAACCAGGCCACCGGCCAGAACGAAATCTACGCCACGATCAACGGCCTAAAGCGCTACTTCGCCTCGGCCGACCAGGCCGTGGAGTTCGGCAGTCTGGCGGCGATCCGCAACACCAAGATCGTCGGCGGCGACATCTTCGCCAAGCGGGCCATCGCCCGCTCGCCGGCCGCCGACCTGACCTCGCTGACCGGCGACCTGCAGATCGCCAGCGACTACCGCTTCTACGCCAGCAACCGCGAGCTGGTGAACAGCTTCATCACCGGCGCCTACGCCGTCCTGAGCGAGGCCGAGCAGAGCTACTACGCCGCCAACAAGGCCCTGATCGACAAGGCCCAGACGCAGGGGACGGCGGCCCTGACCGCCGGCGAACTCTCCACCTACAACGCCAACAAGCCCACGATCGACAAGATCATCGGCGCCCTGGAAAACCAGGCCCTGGCCAATCCCTGGATCATCACCCTGCAGCGGGTCAGCGAACTGGGTCTGGACAAGTGGACCCCGTCCGACTTCTACGGCGGCCTGCAAGGCTTCCTGAGCAGCTTCGACCTGGCCGGGCATGGCACGGCGTTCGAGAATGTCAGGATCGCCTCGTCCGGCGTTGGCGCTGTCGTCTCCCTCCGTGGCGCGTCGGCGTTGGCGCCGTTCGCGGCGTCTACAAAGGCCCATGTTGGCTTTGGAACGGACGCCGCGTCCGGCGGATGGACCAGTCAGGACGCCTATCCCCGCTTCCTGGCCGATGTGAACGGCGACGGTCGGCAGGACATGGTCGGCATCGGCAATAGCCGGGTTGTCGTGGAACTAGGCCAGACCAACGGAACGTTCGGCGGAGGCGTCACGGCGAGCACCAACCTGACATCGGCCGTGGGTTGGACGAGCCAAAACGCCTCGCCGCGCATGGCTGGAGACATCAATGGCGATGGCCGCGCCGACATCGTCGGATTCGGCGGCGATGGAGCCTATGTGATGCTCGGCCAGGTCGATGGTACGTTCGGCCCGGTGTTCAAGGCCAGTGCGGGTTATGGGAGCACCGCCGTCGCTGGCGGCTGGAGCAACCAGGACGCCTATCCCCGATTCCTGGGCGACGTAAACGGCGACGGCCGGGCGGATGTCATCGGAATTGGCCAGAGCGGCGCCATAGTGTCCCTGGGCCAGGCCAATGGTATGTTTGGTGGTGGCTTCGTCGCCACCTCGCAGTTCAGCGCGGCCACGGGTTGGGCCAGCCAAGATCGCAACCCCTGCACCGCCGCCGACGTCAATGGCGACGGCCGCGCCGATCTGGTGGGCTTCGGCGATGACGGCGTCTATGTCGCCCTGGGCCAGGCCAACGGCACGTTCGCCGCCGCCTACAAGGCGTTGAACGACTACGGCTACACCGCCGGCGTCGGGGGCTGGAACAGCTTCGCTGCCTATCCACGCTATCTGAAGGACATGAACGGCGATGGCCGCGCCGACATCGTCGGTTTTGGCAACAGCGCAGCGCATATCGCGTTAGCCCAGGCCGATGGGACGTTCGCGCCGCGCCAGGCCTTCTCGACACCCTTTGTCTTGGGACAGGGTTGGGGAACCCAGGCGACACAGCCCCGGATGATTGGCGATATCGACGGCGACGGCGCTGTCGACCTCGTCGCCGTCGCGGCAGACGGTGTCTATGTCCAACGCGGCCAGGACGCGGCGGCGGGATTGTTTTCGATCCTGCCCTCGTCGGGCCAGGATGGGCGATCGGTGACGGTCGATAGCCTGGCCAGCGTCGGTTACGTGGCCGCCGCGCCTAGCGCGGCCACGTCCGGCAACGACCTGATCGACCAGCGCCTGGCGATCGGCGGCGTGACCCTCGACGACAACCATCAGGAGTGGGTCGAGAGCGGCTACTATCAGAACAACGGCTGGGACAACGAGTGGGTCGACACCTCAAGCTGGGAGACCCGGGAGGGCGGCGACGACATTTTCGTCGGCGGCGCGGGCAATGACACGCTCTACGGGCGCACCGGATGGGATTGGCTGGACGGCGGCGCCGGCAACGACACCCTAGACGGCGGCGATCAGAACGACACGCTGATCGGCGGCGCCGGGATCGACCAGATCTGGGGCGGAGCGGGCGACGACTACATCGCGGCCGGCGATGGCGACGACACCGTGCTCGATTGGAGCAATCCCTGGTACGCGCCCGGCGGCGGTTTTGTCCGCGCCGGCGACGGCGCCGACACCATCGTCGATGGCGCGGGGACAGACCAAGCCTGGGGAGAGGGCGGCGACGACGTCTATGTCGCCAACCAGGACGGTGGCGGCGTCTACGACTTCTTCGACGGCGGCGCCGGCTCCAACACCATCTCCTATGAACGGTTCACCGCGGCCATGGGCGTCGATATGGCCGTGCGCTCCACAAGCGACGCCAATCTGCACGTCTGGTACGGCGATCAATTCTACAATGTCCAAAATGTCACCGGCACGGCGTTCAACGACGTGGTGCAGGGCGACAGCGCCGACAACCTGCTAAAGGGGGGTGCCGGCGACGACGCCATGGCCGGCCACGACGGCGCCGACATCCTGGAAGGTGGCGCGGGCGCAGACCAACTGTGGGGCGACGCTGGCTACGACTGGATCAGCTACGCCGGCTCGTCCGCAGGCGTCTATATCGACATGTCGACGAGCGAGGCGTTCGGCGGCGACGCCGACGGCGACGGTTTCTACGGCTTCGAAGCGGTCAAGGGCTCCAAGCTCGCCGACCAGCTGAAAGGCTATGACGGCGGCGACAACTGGCTGGACGGCGGCGCTGGCGACGACTGGCTGGTGGCCACCACCGGGGCGGACGTCTATGTCGGCGGCGAGGGCAAGGACTTCGTCGACTATTCGGTGGCCACGGCGGGCGTGACGTTGAACCTGGGGGCCTATACGCCGACCGGCCAGACCACGGGCTCCGGCTATGGCGGCTTGGCGGCCGGCCAGGCCTACATCACCGTCGAGGGCGTGGTGGGCACGGCCTATGCCGACAGCCTGTCGGCCGGCGACGGCGACCAGACCTTCATCGGCGGGGCGGGCAATGACTCTCTTTCGGGCGGAGCGGGGACCGACACCTATGTCCTCAATCTCGGCGACGGCGCCGACACCATCGTCGAGGACAACGGCGGCTGGAACGTCCTGTCGCTGGGGGAGGGGATCAAGGCTTCGGACCTGATCATCGGCACGCTGGGCGGCGCCGGCGGCAAGCTTGAGGTGACGGTGCGCGGCGGTAATGCCTCGGCCTATGTCGGCGGCAACTTCGCGCAACTGACCAACGCCCGGGTCAAGACTATCGACTTCAATGGTGGCGGCCAACTGGACATTGGCAGCGTCGAGTACGGGGTCAGCGGCGTCACCGATGGTAATGATACGCTCATTGGTCTCGGCGGTGATTGGGGTGATCTGATCATCGGGCTCAACGGTAGCGACACGATCTGGGGCCGGGCGTCCGGCCAGCTGGAGTGGAAGGGTAACGTCATCATCGGCGGCCTGGGCGACGACGTCATCAACACCTCCAACGGCGACGACCAGTTCGCCTATGACCGCGGCGACGGGGTGGACACCATCACCGACGCCGGCGGCGAGGATACCCTGGTGTTCGGCTCGACGGTGGCGGCCGATGACGTCATCTACCAGGTGGTGGGCGATGACCTCTATATCGGCGCCAAGGACACGACCAACGCCGCCCTGACCGCCAGCCAGGTCGCCGACCGCGTCCAGATCGTCGGCGGCGGCGTGAAGTGGTTCGAGGCCGATCAGGATGGAACGCCCCTGGGCAGTTCGTTCGTCAATACGGTGGAGTACGTGCAGGCCGGCGGGACGTCGATCGACTTGGGCAAGCTCGACATCGCCTGGACGTCTCGCGCCTACGTCAACTACAGCAATGTCTACCCGATCGCCCTGGACCTGGATGGCGACGGGCTGGACCTATCGACGGTGGACGGCTCCAGCGTGGTTGTGAAAACCGCCCAAGGCGGGGTCTCGAAGTTGGCTTGGGTGGGCCCCACCGACGGCTTCCTGGCGGTCGACCGGGACGGCGACGGGGCGATCAACAAACTGTCGGAGATCTCGTTCGTGCAGGACAAGCCGGGCTCAACCAGCGACCTGGAGGGCCTGCGCACCTGGGACACCAATGGCGACGGCGTGCTGGACAAGGCCGACAAGGACTTTTCCAAGATCCTGCTGTTCGTCGACGCCAACCAGAACGGCCGCTCGACCAAGAAGGAGCTGCGGACCCTGGAAGAAGCCGGGATCAAGGCCATCAATCTGGGCGGCGTGGCCACCGGTTACAGCGCGGACTTGACCAGCGAGAGCTTCGTTCAGAACACCATCAGCTTCGTGTGGGCCGACGGCCGCACCGGCGAGGGCTATGACGTGGCCCTGGCCCGCCGGGTGCTGGGCTCGGAGGGCCTCTACGCCGGCGACTACCAGGCCGAGTGGGGCGCGCGCGACGAGGACGGGACGCTCGGCCGGCTGGTCAATGATCCCAAGACCGCGGCCAAGGCGGCACGGATCAAGGCCAAGAAGGGGCTGCTGGACAAGCTCGGGGCGACCTATGCCGAGGTCAAGGCCGCCGCCCAGCTGGACTTCAGCGACACCGACAAGGTCGACGCCAAGATCGCCCAGCGCTGGAAGAAGATGGACGCCTCGCAGCAGGCCGCCTGGCTGTCGGGCCAGGCCAGCGGCATGGACGGCCAGCAGAACCTGGCCGCCCTGAAGGCGATCTCCTCGGGTCAGGCCCTGAGCAACGCGCGGAACGATGGTGTTCAGGCCGGCCGGGATTTGGTCGCCCAGGGTCTGGCCCAGGCCGGGGCCGAGATCCTGGCCAGCGATCCGGACGCGTCGGGCGGCGGCGGTCTGGCGACCGCCGACGGGCTGGGCGTGGACTTTGGCGCCGCCTCCGGCCTCTCTTCCAGCCTTGGCGGCCTGGCCGCCAGCCAGCCGCTGGACGGGGTGGTCGCGGCCACGGGCGCGGCGATCGGCCAGGACCAGGCCTGGTGGCGCGGCCAGACCGA